>NZ_DBMACH010000035.1:0-3719 GCF_057861365.1 Enterocloster sp. | reverse complement strand
CACAGGCTGGTCATTCGATTGGAATAATCCATCGATGAACTACCTGTATCATAGAACATTTTTGTGCCCTGTGCCGTATGTCCACAAAGTAGGAATTAAGGATAAAAAGCGGAAATTTCCACGATTGCGGAAAGTGTGATATAATCCAGTTAAGCGACAGCAATGAAACCGTTGGAAAGGAGCGTGCGCCCATGAAAGGAGCAACAAGCATACAGGAACGCCTTTGGGAACTCCGCAAGGATAAAGGCTTAAATCTGGAAGAATTATCAAAGCTGACGGGTATTTCCAAATCTGCTCTCGGAAGTTATGAAAAAGAGGATTTTAAGGAAATCAATCATGGCAACCTTATCACGCTGGCAGACTTCTATGGGGTTTCCGTTGATTATCTACTGTGCCGGACAGAGAACAGGGAGCAGATCAACACGTCATTGACGGAGCTGCATTTGAATGATGAGATGGTTGCTCTCCTGAAAAGCGGTCGGATTAACAACCGTCTGCTCTGTGAGCTTGCCACACATAAAGATTTTATCAAGTTTCTTGCAGACATTGAGATTTATGTGGACGGGATTGCCACCATGCAGATTCAAAATCTCAATGCACTTGTCGATACCGTCCGGCATGAAATCATTGAACGGTATCGCCCCGGCGAAGATGACCCGCATTTGAAAGTGCTGCAAGCCGCCCATATCAGCGATGATGAATATTTCAGCCACATGGTTCTGGATGACCTCAATCTCATTATCCGGGATATTCGGGAAACTCACAAAAAGGACAGTGAGAGTGCGCCCCAGACCACCGTTGCCGATGAACTGAAAGAAAATCTGGAAGCGGTCGAAAATTTCAAGGGCAGTCGGGATGAAAAGCTCGTTGTCCTTTACTGCAAGCAGCTCGGTATCAACTATAAAAATCTGTCAGATGAAGAATTTCGCTGGCTCATTCGGATTCTCAAAAAATCAAAGAAAATGGGAACGCCTATCAGCCAAAGGAAAAAACGGTAAAGAAAAACCGCTGTTGCATGGTTTGTTAGCTTCCATGTAGCAGCGGTTTTTACTGTGGTTATTCAGTTGAAAATCAGAACGATAAACTGGAAGTTATCGATTTCTTTGTGCGCTGTATCTAACGGACAGCACAATGCTTACTGATGCGGTAATGACCTTTGCAAATACGGCGCTCCACCAAATCGTGATTTGACCGCCAAACACCGGCGGCAGCATCAGCATCAACACCAGCATGATGATGGGTTCGATAAAGGTCAGAACATAGGACAGCACACTTTTTTCGGTTGCGTAGAAAGCCGCCGCGGAAACTCGTGTGATGGCGTCAAACGGAACCGACACAAGGAAGATCGGCATGACCTTTATGACCCCTGCGTTTACCTCGGCAGATGAACCGAACAGTAGTCCAATCTTTCCACGGAGCAGGTAAATCAGAATCGCACTGATTACCGCCAAAACCATGGAAAATTCATACGCCAGCGTTTTGGTTTGTTTGAGCGATTTTTCTTCGCCTGCTCCGTAGAACTGACTCATGAGCGGCTGGCTACCATCACCGACACCCTGCAAAAGAAGATAAACAATGCAGATGATATAGGAGATACAGGCATAGGTGGCGATAGCCTCCTGTCCGCCATAATAAACCGAAAATCGGTTGATGATCACAAGAGAGATATTTGGGGCAAGGGTCAAGCCAAATGGAGCAAGTCCGATTTTTAATATCTGAAATGCCGTTTTCGGGGTATCAACAGGTGCGATTTTCAGAGTGAGGTTCTTTTTGATGGCGCAATACACGAGTGCAACCGCCATGGTAACTCCCTGCCCAATAATGGTCGCCAATGCCGCACCGTACATGCCCCGTCCAAGAACCCACACAAAAGTATAGTCAAGAGCAACATTGGTAGCAAAGCCGCAGATCATAGCGATCATTGCCCACAAAGAACCGCCGTAATTACGCATAAACGGAACCAGTCCGGTGCCGAACACCTGTAAAATCGCTCCAAGGGCAATTACCTTGATATACTCATTTCCCAGAGTAAGCAACTCGCCCGATGCACCAAGGGCAGAAAGGATTTTCTCTGAAGTGAAGAAAACGGTGACAGTCAGGACAGCGCTGAAAAGAAGCATCAGCCATGTTGCACCGGCAACGAACTCCCGTGCTTTTTTCTCATTTCCTGCTGCTTTCAGAATGGAGTATTTGACTGAACCGCCCATTCCGATTCCTGTCCCTACGGATTGCAGGACCGCCGTGATGGGATATGCAATGTTGATTGCGGAAAGTCCGGCATCCCCGATTGAGTTGCCTACAAAGAAACCGTCAACGATGGCATACACCCCGGAAAGCGCAAAGGATAACACGGACGGAATCACATACTGAAAGAAAGTCCGCTTGTTATTCACTGCCCAGACCTCCTCTCAGCTCTCTTTCAAAGAGAAGATTGAAAAGGTCAAGAATTTCACACATGGCTTGGAGCCGTTCGTTCCCGATTGTTCTATAAACCTTCTCCTCGGCTTTTCGTAAAGGCGCAATCATTCTGTGGGCGTATACCTGTCCGCTTTCAGTCAAGACGATCCGCTTCTCACGTTTATCGCCCTCGCTGGCCTCCAACAGTAAATAGCCCTTCTTTTGAAGTGCGCTCACGACCGTATGAACCGTCTGTTTTTGCATACCGAAATTCTCTGCGATCTGCTTTTGCGTCAGTTCTCCCATGGATTCCAGCGCATACAGCACCATCATTTCCGGGTATCCGATGCCAAGTACTGAAGCTGCTTTTGTATATAGCGCAGTGCTTTTCGCCCACGCAACGTTAAAATGATTGTTTTCCATAAGTCCTCCTCTTACAAATAGTATTTACAAACACTATTATAGTATATTGTAAGGACTATTGTCAAGGGCGTATGGAGCAAAAAATTCTTATTTGTCATAATCATTCTACCATACCGTTATGAATAAATCATCTCTTGCAAAATAATTTCTTCTGCCCGGTTGTGAATGTTATTGCAACGCCGCACCCATTCCATTTGTTGGGTTCGTTTCAATTCCTCGGTCACGCCCTCGGCATCTTTCATCTGCTCCATGATGGTGTCTAACCGTTCCTGTGCCTGTTCGTTCAGGTCTGCAAGGTATGTCCATAACTCCCCTGTCAAGGTCAAGGTGTTCAATTTGGCTGGGTGGACTTCTCTTAAATACTCCCGGTGCATCCGTCCGTACTTTCCGATAGGGCGATGTTCCTCCGGCAGCTTCAAATCTGGGATATAGTAATCTCCGACAAGGATATAATCAATTCCGTTTTCCGTTATTCTTGGTTTCAATTCGCTCATGCTCCTTACCTCCTGTGGAAGCAGGCTCGTCTGATACTAACTCAATCACATCGGTAATCTCACAATTCAGCGTTTCGCAGATACGGGCTAATGTATCCATGCTGATGTGCTTTCCCTCTTTGCTCATGTTGGCAATCATATTCGTTGTCATACCAGCAGCAAGCCTTAAATCTTCTTTTCTCATATCACGCTCTAACAGTGTATGCCAGAGTGGTTTATAGCTGATGTGCATATTGCTTTCCCGCCTTCCTATCCATACCACCGGGGCGGCTGCCCCGGCAGGAACTTTTCTCTTATTATAGCACCAATCTTGTGAAATCACAATTTATTCTTGTGGACTGCCGCTGATACCGTCTGGATTGTGCTTTTCCTTTCTTTTTGTTCCCTTTAATTAGCCATGAACTG
>NZ_DBMACH010000034.1:0-8219 GCF_057861365.1 Enterocloster sp. | reverse complement strand
GCGAAGGGCAACGGGATTGCGGTAACGGTGCCGCCGAAGGCTGCGGGGATTGCCCTGGAGATCAAGGAGGAGGGCAAGGCCAAACGCTATACCATCACAGATGAACTGTCGGAGCTGTCGGAGGTCTACGACACGGATTTTACCATCATGTCTCCTATCTCCTATTTCGGGCGTCAGCGGTGCGGCAAAAATGCACGGTATCTCTATGCCCTGGTCTTTGACCTGGATGGGGTGGGGATGCCCCAGCTCCGGGACACACTGCACCAGATGAACAATGATATTCTTCCCCAGGCAACCTTTGTCGTAAACAGCGGAACGGGGCTTCACTTGTATTATGTGCTGCAGGAACCGATCCCTATGTACCCGTACAATCAGAAATGCTTGAAGGAGCTGAAATATTCTCTTACCCGGCAAATATGGAACAGGTATACCTCCACCATCAAGGAACCGCAGGTTCAGGGTATTTTGCAGGGCTTCCGGGTGGTCGGTTCCGGTTCCAAGTTGGGCCGGGAGTATCCTGTAACGGCCTACCGGCTCGGCGGGCGGGTGACGCTGGAAAAGCTGCTGGAGTTTATCCCTGACAGCAACGGGGAGCAGCAGCGGCTCCTGGGCCTCATGCGGAAGGGGCGGCTCTCGCTGGCCGAGGCGAAGGAGAAATACCCGGATTGGTATGAGCGGCGGGTCGTCAAGAAGGAGCGGCGGGGCCGCTGGACGGTCAAGCGGGATCTCTATGACTGGTGGCTGCACCGTATTGCCGATGAAATCCGGGTTGGCCACCGTTTCTACGGTATTATGACGTTGGCGATTTACGCAATGAAGTGTGGGATCAGTGAGGAGGAGCTGCGCCATGACGCCTTCTCCCTGTTGAAACCCTATGACGATATGAGCGTGGAGGATATCAACCGTTTTACGAAGGATGATGTAGTGTGCGCTCTGGAGATGTTCAATGAGGACTATGTGACGTTTCCGAGGGACGATATAGCGAAGATCTCCGGACTGACTATGCCGGTTAATAAGCGGAACTGGCGTAAGCAAGCAGAGCATTTGCGCAGGGCGCGGGCCGTCCAGATGGTTGATTATCCGAATTTTGAGTGGGCTGGTCGCCCGTCGGCTCAAGACCGGGTGTATGAGTGGCGTCAACAGAACCCGGAGGGCCGTAAGGCCGACTGCCACCGGGATACGGGCCTTGACCCGAAAACGATCCGCAAGTGGTGGAATTGCCCACCTCCGGCTGCGTGTCCAGGATGAGGAATAGGGGCGTTTTCCGGCCTCTGGACGGCCCAGGAGGGCCGTTTCCGCTTCTCTGAAGGTAAACAACCACCCCCCTATCTACAGCGGCCAAAAAGCTTTGCAAATCAAGTGGTTTATGCCCCCTAAATGGCTACATACAGTGGGCTAATGTGTAACAAAGATGTAAAGAAAAATGCTTGTATTTTTCTTTACTTTTGCATATACTATGAGTAGGAAAGGAGTGTTGGACATGGCACACACGGTCAATGTTAATTTTAAGTTGGATGAAGATGTAAAAAAAAGAATGGAACGCGCCTGTACCGAGATGGGCCTTTCCATGAGCGCAGCCTTTACGATGTTTGCAAAGAAAGTCGGCAGGGAGTATCGCATCCCGTTTGAGGTTTCGGCTGATCCATTCTATTCGGAAAGTAACCTCCAGCACCTGGAGAGCGTCATGCAGGATGTGAAGGCTGGCAAGGCCCGCTTTGCCGAGCATGACTTGATTGAGGTAGACTGATGAGGCTGTTGTGGGAGGATCGGGCGTGGAGTGAGTATCTGTACTGGCAGACACAGGACAAAAAGACGCTGAAACGGATTAACGCGCTGATAAAGGATATTCAGAGAAGCCCCTATGAGGGAATCGGTAAGCCGGAGCCGCTGCGGGGCAACCTGAGCGGCTGGTGGAGCCGTCGCATTGATGAAACTAATCGTATCGTTTACTATGAGCAGGGAGAGGTCATTTATATTATCTCCTGCCTGGGCCACTATGATGATTGAGAAAGGAAGGGACGATTATGAGCTGGGATAAAGAAAGGATCGCGCAGTTGCAGCTCCCTGACCCAGCAGATGCCGATCCGCATCCCCGCCTGCTCCTGGAGGGATACGGCATACACGCCGGACAGTGGTTTACGGCCCTGTTCCCTGACGGGTGGCACGACATTACCCTGGAAGTGTCTTGGGAGCCGGAAGGCCCTGGCTGCTGGTACATATCCACGCCGGGATTTGAGGGCGTGTGTCCTATCGGCCTATTTGTGAAGGTATGAAAATGGCGAGGCTTTCAGCCTCGCCATTTTTTACTTGCTATAAGTTATATATATGATATAATTGAGATAACTTAAATAAGTTAAATAATTTATATAATTGAAAAAGGAGTAGAGACAGTGAAGGTAATTGCAATCGCAAACCAGAAGGGCGGGGTGGCCAAGACCACCACGACACACAACCTGGGGGCTGCTATGGCGGCTGCCGGGAAAAGGGTGCTGCTCATTGACCTGGACAGCCAGGCCAGCCTGACGATCAGTGTGGGCTTGGAGCCGCTGGAGGTGGAGCGGACGATCGTGGATGTGCTGCGGAAGGATGGGACGCCGCTCATGGAGTGTGTGCAGCAGCTTAGTGACCGGCTGCACATCGTCACGTCGATCATCGACTTGGCGCCCATGGAGATGGAACTGCTCTCCAGAGCCAGCCGGGAGAAGATTTTAGACCGGGCGCTCCGGGAGGCCAGGGGGCAGTATGACTATATTTTGATTGACTGTCCGCCGCAGCTCTCTATCCTGACCATCAATGCCCTGTCCTGCGCCGACGGAGTGGTGATTCCAGTCAAGACGGATTACCTGGCCTACCGGGGGCTGACACAGCTCCAGGACAGCATCCAGGAGATCCAGGAGCTGATTAACCCGGAGCTGAAGGTGCTGGGGGTGATCGCCACGCTGTACGATACAAGGGTGGGCGATGACCATGACATCCTTGATCTGCTTCAGAAGGAGTATAATCTGCTGGGCGTGATTAAACGGCTGGCGGTGGCTAAGAAGGGGATTTATGACGGCTTGGCGGCTGTAGAGCAGGCCCCCAGCAGTGAGCTTGCGAAGGAATACGTGGCCATAGCAAACATGATTATGTCCGGCAGGGAGAAGAGGGAGGAACAGGAGCATGAGTAAGCTGGAGGAGCGGGAGAGCCGCAGGAGATCCGCTACCGTTGGGAAATTCGTGGAGCAGCCGCCCATGGCGGCCACCAGCTCCGGTCGGCGGGGCCGGCCGAAGGAGGATCGGGAGCTGAAGAAGCGGATTAGCCTCTCGGTGCTACCCAGCGTGTACGAGGATATTCAGAAGATCGCCTATGTGCAACGGCGTAGCGTGAGCGAACTGATCGGGGAGCTGTTGGAGGGATACCGTGTGGAACATAAGGCAGAAATTCAGAGGTATGGAGAAATAGAAAAGCACTGTGTCTAAATATCTACAATTACGTTTTCAAGATGTCAGTGCTATTACGAGATGGGCTTGTAGACTATTTATCATAGGACTGATAGATCTCAGTAAAAGATAGGAGTGAGAAACTTTTGCTGATTTTTTTATCAATGCTGGAAAGTGATGAGGAAAGGAGACTATTTACAGATTTATATAATCAATATGGGAATATGATGCTGCACGTGGCGAAGCGTTATTTTCCAAAAGATATGTATGCGGCAGAAGACGTCGTTCAAAATGCGTGGATACGTGTAGTAGATCATTTTCAGAAAATTCAAGCTGTACCGAGTAAGAAAAGAGGGGCGTATCTCGTTGTTATAGTAAGGAATGAGGCTATTACAGCCTTGAGAAAGCAAAAGCCGGAATTACAATTCGATGAAAATTTTGTAGAAGGATATATTGATTTAGAAAATGATAATACAAGGTCAATTATAGATACAATACGCGCAATGCCAGATATATATCGGACAGTATTAGAAATGAGATTTGTAGAAGAACGAAGCACTAAAGAAATTGCGAAGGCGTTGTCATTGAAGGAAACAACAGTAGATGTTCGGATTCACCGAGGCCGGGCGCTGCTTATAAGAAAATTGAGAGAAGAGGGATACATAAAATGACGGAAGGAGAAGAAAATATTATTATTAAAGGGGTTTTATTGGAAGCTATTTCGAGAGACTTTTCGGAAGAACTCTCTAATAATAAAGAGGTTTCGGTATCTCCACGTTTCAAACGACAAATGATGGCAATGATGAATAACCCCAATAAATGGGCAGAGCGGCACAAGAGAGATTATAGGAGGCGATTTGTAAAGGTAGTAGCAACAATCGTCTTGACGTGTTCTTTGCCCTTTGGAGTTTTGACGGTAGCAAGTCCGACGGTCAGAGCCGCTGTAATTGACTGGGTTGTAGAATGGTACGAGAGCAGTATCATTTATAAATTTTTTGGAGAGTCGGATTCTACAAAACTGCCCTTATATGAAGTGATAGATCTCCCATTTGATTATACCAGGATAGGAATACCACAAGAGCTCCCTAATAACACGGAAATTATTTATGAAAATTCGGATGGAGAGATATTGAGATTTGAGTATATGCGGGTAGAGGAAGGTTCTGCAATTATAATAGATGCAGAAAATATGGAGGTCACAGAAATTGGCGTCAACGGATGCCCTGGACATCTATACATTTCTGTAGATCCAGAGCAAAGCAACTGTATAACATGGTATGATAATGGAGCAAAGATGCAATTTATAATTGATGGATTTCTTGAAGGCAATGAACTTCAAAAGATGGCAGCTTCCGTTTTACAGGTTGATTGAAAAAATTTGGCGAATCGTGTAAGAAAAGCATCCCCTCTCTGCGTTAGTAGGGTATAAGTGCGAAAGTGTACTTTACTCAAAGCAGAGAGGGGGTGTTTTTATGAAGAAGAGAATTATACCGCTATTCTTTCTGGTGCTGTTGCTGGCGACTGTCATGATTCCGACCTCTGCTGCAATTAGTACGAAAGCGATCTCTGGGAAACCCACTCTAAAGATTGAAGGGACAACAGCATACTGCGTAGGAAAGTACAATAGCGGAAACCGCAACGATGCAATTTCGATTACAGTTACATTGATGCAAGGAAGTAAGGAAATCGCTTCGTGGAGCGCATCAGGGAAAGGCTCTGTTACAATTTCAAAAACCTGTAAGGTTGAAACAAAGAAAACCTATAAATTGGTTTTGTCTGCAACTGTCAATGGAGTAGCTAAACCTGATGTATCTGTTACAGCGACTGCAAAATGAGAGAAACTGGCTCTGCACGTGTGCAGAGCCAAAGGGAGGCCTCCCTTTGGCCTAATGTTTATAGAAGCGGGGTTCCTAAGAGTGTTAGAAGCGGGCGGAATTAACCAAATGAGAGGATTCACCCGGTGCTAAACTATAATGAAAACAGGAGGATTACTACTATGGGATATTACAAGATCAAGTCACACGCGGGAACGGGAAAGCTATTGAATATCGCAGCCTCTGGGCCGATTTCTGGACGTAAAAATACAAATATTTGGGATGAATCCTGCCCGATTGACCAGACTTGGTCGATTGCGTCTCTTGGGAACAATCAGCAAGTTAAGATTATCAATAATCTTTCTTATATGCTGAATGCCAATACCTCTACATGGAATTGTGATGTCTATACCAGCAATAGTGACACCTATGTTAATTTTGAAAAGGTAAGCACGGGAGTATATTATATCCGACTGAAATCCCACCCAGAAAGATACCTAACGGCAGGAGGCACAAAGTCCGGAAGTGATGTTTCCTGGGAGAAACTGTCGACAACGACGGCCGGAAAGAAAGCGCAGCAGTGGAAAGTAACGGCTACATCGTTGCCAACGGTTTATACCAGAGTTACTTCTGGGGCGGATTCTTTGGGAGATGATCAGATGGAAACAAATGCGGAGTACATCTATAATTATCTCAAGAAGAAAGGATTCACCAAGAATGCTATCTGTGGGATTCTTGGAAATATGAACAGTGAGAGTACGATTAACCCTGCTGTATGGCAATCGCTGAATGATATGTATTTGGGATATGGATTGGTTCAGTGGGATGATGGAAAATTGTTTATCGACTGGGCCAAAAAAGAAGGAGTTATCAGTGCGGCAACGGCTGAAGCTGTTAATAGCCTGGCTTACAGTAACCCAAAGAAGTTAATGGATGCAGAATTGGATTATTTGATTGTCAGTATGAATACGGTTGGAAACTGGTTTAAGCCAGATAATAATCAATCTAAGTACGGAACGAGCGAGACTCTTACGGCGAGCCAGTTTAAGGTATCTAATAAAAGCGCAGATATCTTAGCGCGTATTTTCTGTGGACACTATGAGCGGCCCGGAGTTCCGAAAATAAGCGAGCGTGTTGCAAACGCAAAGAAGTGGTATAACTTCTTGTAAAAAATATTCCCCCAATGTAAGGCTGTATCATATACAGACCGCATTGGGGGAATATTTCTTCTGAGAATTATTGTTGAGTTAGAAGAGAGAGATTATCGTCTGTAAAATTGTACCATGTAACATTTTCCTTAAAGCCTTGCTGACTAACTGCAGTTTCAAAGGCTGCTTGTGTTGCAGGGAGCTTATCAACAAAGAATAGAGAAGACTCGCAATATGATATTTTTTCGATTTCATAGCCGCTGGAGGATAAGATAAGTGATCCAATTCCCCAATCTGAAGCTCCGCTGGAAAATATGAATGTACCATCAACTTTTAGATCTGACATAGATCGGCTGACAAGGGTATAGCTGTAAATAGTTCCGCTTTCATCATGTAGTATTATAAAACCGGCTTGATTATTTTCAGCAAGTGAAAATTGCAGGACAACATCTTTAATCCCATTTTGGGTTAAGTCTACTATTGCAAACTGCTGAATTGAAAAAGGGAGATTATCTGAAGTGATAGTTTCCTTCAATTGATGGATATCCAAATAATCACCTGATTCTACATTATAAAATTGTTGATTTCCTTGAAGAACCTTTAGATAGAGTAAATACGGAGAAGTCGTGGAATTTACTGTATGAAAAGTCTTTAAGGATAATGCTGCTATGCCAGATACACATATCGCTAAACAGAGAATTATAATTGGCAAGTTAGGTTTCTTCAATATTATGACCTCCTAAAGAATATTAAGTAGTTACGATTATATGACGAGGAAAAAGAGCTATATCTTACATGGGAGCAGGAAAAAGAGCCTGGATGCAACAGTGGCGTATAACGGTTTACCCGTTTATATAATGAACGGGTAAACCGTTATGCGGTTATCTTTCGTAATAAGTTGACAGTCTGGATTATCTATGGTAACATGACACTGGAGGAAAACGTGTATTTGCAGGGGCTACAAATCAGCAGCCCCTGCAGGAAGGAGGCAGGATCGAACGGCTGCGGCCGGTGTTGGCCGGGAGCTGCAGCAGAGATTTCATGCTCGTCTGGGCGAGGGTAAATAGTAATTAGGCCCAGAGCGTCTTGGCCGGGAGCTGCCGGTCAGGGGTTTAGCAGTTTGCTAATATAGGAGCCGAGATAGGTTTGATACCCCTATATGGTGCGTGGGCTCGCCGCAGTAACCTTTGTGAACTGGTAAGCGCACCATCGACCCCGTATAAGTAATCCTTTTGAAAGTACGGGTAAGTACAACGTATCTGTCCCTATAAACCCTTCGGATAGTAGCTGGCATACTGTAAATCTGCCGGAGAGTAGCTCCCTCTAAAAAGGGGCCGACAGATCCCGAACTGCCGTAGATCTCAATAAACCGGGGCTGCACACATAAGCAGCTCAAAAAAGTGTAGGGGAGAGACCCCAAAACCGTCACACATAAGACGTTAAAAAGTGTACTTTGCCAAATGCCGGGCCCCCATGGGCAGGCAGGCGGCGGCCTTAGCTTTAACTTATATCAAGTATATAATAGGAATACATTAAATAATTTATATAAATTAAATAAATTATATAAGTGATACGAAAGAATGGAGGTAACGGTGGGCCGCAGGAATAAGGCGTACTATAAAGACCTCCATCAGCAAGCCTATGACAAGCTGGTGGGGATGCAAGCCTTTGGGGAGAGCAAACGGGCGGCGGTGGTTGCCGGGACGGATAAGGAGAAGATTTTCTCCTTCAACACTTACAAGAGCTACTGGAAGCACACCAAGTATTTTATCCAGTACATCAAGGAGCATCACCCGGAATGTACCACGCTGAAAAGCGCCAGGAAGTACGTCAACGA
>NZ_DBMACH010000033.1:0-9310 GCF_057861365.1 Enterocloster sp. | reverse complement strand
GTGGCTGGCAGGCCAATAAAAGACGCACTTGTGCGTGGCTAGTAATATTAGGGCTATGCCCGAAAATGAAAAACCACCCGCTAGGCGGGTGGATGTTTATTGCACTTGTAAAAACGGAAACGCCCAACTATAATGAGTACATAAAAAGCGGTTATCATGCCGTGTTAAACAGGAGGACAATCTTGAAGAATGAACTTGTGATCGTGCTTGATTTCGGCGGACAGTATAACCAGCTTGTTGCCAGGCGCGTAAGAGAATGTAATGTATACTGCGAGATCTATTCTTACAAAACAGATATTGAAAAGATCAAAGCAATGAATCCGAAGGGAATCATCCTGACAGGAGGACCGAATAGCTGCTATCTGCCGGATTCACCTACCTATACAGAGGAATTATTTAAACTGGGCATTCCGGTACTTGGCTTGTGCTACGGTGCACAGCTTATGATGCATGTTCTTGGCGGGGAAGTGAAGAAAGCAGATGTGAGAGAATATGGAAAAACAGAGGTTTTGATTGATAAAACTTCTTCAAAGATTTTTGATAATGTTTCACCATCTACAATTTGCTGGATGAGTCATTTCGATTACATTTCCCGAATTGCTCCGGGATTTGAAATATCCGCACACACGGCAGACTGTCCTGTAGCTGCCGCAGAAAATGCAGAAGAGAAGCTTTATGCAATTCAGTTTCATCCGGAAGTGCTTCATACGGTAGAAGGAACGAAGATGATCAATAATTTCGTGAAAAATGTGTGCGGCTGTACCGGAGATTGGAAGATGGATGCGTTTGTAGAAAGCACGATTGAAGCAATCCGCGCAAAAGTCGGAGACGGAAAAGTGCTGTGCGCTCTTTCGGGAGGCGTAGATTCTTCTGTTGCTGCAGTTATGTTGTCAAAAGCAATCGGAAAGCAGCTTACTTGCGTATTTGTCGATCATGGTTTGCTGAGAAAAGATGAAGGCGATGAAGTTGAAGCCGTTTTCGGACCGGAAGGACCGTATGACCTCAATTTTATTCGTGTCAATGCTCAGGAAAGATTTTATGCAAAATTAAAAGGTGTGGAAGAGCCGGAAGAAAAACGTAAAATTATCGGTGAAGAATTTATACGTGTATTTGAAGAAGAAGCAAAGAAGATAGGTGCAGTTGATTTTCTTGTGCAAGGAACAATCTATCCGGATGTAGTAGAAAGCGGTCTTGGAGGCGAGTCTGCGGTTATTAAGTCGCATCATAATGTAGGCGGCTTGCCGGATTATGTTGATTTTAAAGAAATTATAGAACCGTTGCGAGATCTTTTCAAAGATGAAGTGAGAAAAGCCGGATTAGAATTAGGAATTCCGGAATATCTTGTGTTCCGTCAGCCATTCCCCGGTCCGGGACTTGGTATCCGCATCATCGGAGAAGTGAACGCTGAAAAAGTGAAAATCGTGCAGGATGCGGATGCCATCTACCGTGAGGAAATCGCAAATGCAGGATTAGATAGAAGTATCGGCCAGTATTTCGCGGGGCTTACAAACATGAGAAGCGTCGGTGTTATGGGCGATGAGAGAACTTATGATTATGCTATTGCACTCAGAGCGGTGAATACAGTTGATTTTATGACTGCGGAAGCAGCAGAGATTCCGTATGAAGTGCTTAATAAGGTAATGAGCAGAATTATCAATGAAGTTAGAGGCGTGAATAGAGTTATGTATGATCTGACAAGTAAGCCGCCGGGAACGATTGAGTTCGAATAAGTTGGAGTATCAAAGAAACCCAGTATTTATGCGGGGTTGCGGCACTTCAAGAAGTCTTTTGATAACAAATTGATAACAGTTGCATAAGAGCCATTATTCTTGTAATCCAATGGTTTTGCGGTTAAAGAATGATTGACAGGTGGTTGTGCAACAAATAAATCCATATTATAAACTAAGCCCTTAGCTGTGGGTATGAAACTCATGGCTAAGGGTTTTTTGTCGTCTTTATTTATCTGGTTTGAGTTGGTCTTTGAACATTTCAACCAAAGCGTCACTAAGTTCCTGTGAGGGTACTTTTGCCCATCTCTGTGTGGTATCGAACTTCGGATAGTGGTAACGCCAGTTATCGTATTCTTCCCTGCTGATTTCTTCGGAAGATAACTTGTCCGCCTGCTCTTTCCAAGCATAGAGCATTTTTAGTAGTTCGTGGGCGTTTTTTCCTTTTTCCTTGTTGACTTTCAGACAGATTTCTCCGTCTGCTTCGCTGACAGTCAGACCATACAGATCTTCAAGGGTAAACAAAGTGTGCATCAGTCCGATATAGCTGTCAATGTCAGGTACATCGAGGGCATGAGGGGAAACATCAAGTGCCTGTGCCAATGCAGCAGTAAGTTCCGCCTTCGGTTTTCTTGTTCCTGTTTCATATTGAGCTAAACGTACATCAGCACTTCGTTCAGGAAAACCGACAATCGTACCAAGATATTTTTGTGTCATTCCACGCAGAATGCGGAAAAAATGTATTCTTTCTCCAATAGCCATCATCATCGCTCCTTGTATATGTAGTGTAATCAGTATAGCAGATATGTTTAGGAGAAGTCAAGATAATACAAAACAAAAAAGTTTAATATTTTTCAAAAAACCGCTTGACACAAGCAAATATGCTTAGTATAATGAATTCGAAATTAAGCAAATAAGTTTAGAAAAGAAGGAGGGCAATCTATGGATAACAAATTTATTCGTGCCGGAGAAGTGGCACAGGAACTAAGCGTATCAAAGCCTTATGCCTATAAGTTAATTCGACAGTTGAATGAGGAATTGAAAGAAAAGGGCTTTATTACGATTGCGGGGCGTGTGAACCGCCAGTATTTCTATGAAAGGCTCTACGGAGCAGGAAAGGAGGAAAAATAATGCCGGTATTTAAGAATGAGGACAATGGAACATGGTATGTGATGGCAAGGTATGTGAACTGGAAAGGCGAGCGTAGGCAGAAATGTAAACGTGGTTTTGCTACCAAGAAAGAAGCACAGGAATGGGAGCGGATGTTCCAGTTACAGAATGCTTCTGACCTTGATATGAGTTTTGAAGCCTTTACCGAATTGTATATCCGGGATGTGAAAACACGTCTGAAGGAGAACACATGGCTGACAAAGGAGCATATCATCCGCACGAAGATACTTCCGTATTTCGGAAAGTTAAGGATTAGCGAGATTTCCACAAAAGAGATTATCACATGGCAGAATGAACTGCTTGCCTATCGGGATGAGAAGAAAAAGCCATACTCACAGACCTATCTAAAAACGCTGCACAATCAACTGTCAGCCATATTTAATCATGCGGTACGTTACTATGAGCTGCGTTCCAATCCTGCCGCAAAAGTAGGAAATATGGGAAGTGAGGAACACAAGGAAATGCTGTTTTGGACAAAAGAAGAATACAAGAAATTCTCTTTTGAAATGATGGACAAACCAGTTTCCTTTTACGCTTTTGAAATGCTCTATTGGTGCGGTATCCGAGAAGGAGAACTTCTTGCACTGACCGCAGCCGATTTCGATTTTGAGAAAGAAACCGTCAGAATCAATAAATCTTATCAGCGGCTACACGGAGAAGATGTGATTACCACACCGAAAACAAAGAAAAGCAACCGCATGATCAAAATGCCGAAGTTTCTTTGTGAGGAAATGCAGGAATATCTGAGTATGCTTTACGGATTAAAGAAGAAAGACCGTATCTTTACAGTCACAAAAAGTTATCTCCATCACGAGATGGACAGAGGGGCAAATGCCGCAGGGGTAAAGCGTATCCGCATTCACGATCTCCGTCACCCGTATGTCAAGCCCACGACAAAAAAATTTGCATCTTTTTTGAAGTTTTTTCGGGCAGCTGCAATAGCTGCCCGTAGCTGTTCCATACGGTATTCATGGCTCATGCTTCCTTTCCAGATTTCTCCGTTCCTAAAAAGTCCTGCGTAACATATTCTATCTCAATCCGATCCCCAGGAAAAACATATACCCTGTTGATAAGCCGGTCTATCAGCGATTGCGTCAGGACATCGGTGCTGCCTACTTCCTGAACAATTTCCCGCTGTTTCAGCCTCGCCTCATAATCACTCTGTATCTGTTTGGTCTGCGCTGTGATAGCGGCATGGACATTCTTGGCCTGTACCAGTTCCGCGTCATATACTGCTTTCTGTGACCGGTAGGTTTCCAGATCGATCTCGCCAAGCGCATACCGTTCATAAAGCTGCCGTTTGCTGTCCTGTATAGCCCGCAACTTATCTTCATGCTCGGCCTGCTGGACCGTCTGTAAATCCAGCTTATCTTTACTGCCGTCGATTCCCAACGCCGGACACATCTGCGCCCGGATCGTCTCAAAGACTACCTGCTCCAGATCAGCCATCTTTACCCGCACGCCATGACAGGGAAAACTTTCTGACACTTCGGAATGACGGCAATAAAACCATGCTCCATTTCTGAGTGACATAGCATGATCGCAGCATCCACAAAACACCTTTCCCCGAAGCAGATAGTCACGCCTTTTTTTATTGGGGAGGGAAAAACGCTTAATAGAAGTATTGGCCTGCTCAAACAATTCCTTGCTGACAATCGCGGAATGATGGTCGGGGATTTTGAACCACTCGCTTTCATCTTTGAGCTTCATGCAGCGGCTGCCGATTTCCTGCACCTTGCGTTTGCCGATTATGTAGGTGCCGATATACCGCTGATCCTCCAGCATCCGCAGGACTGTTGAACTGCTCCATACGCCGTGTGTCCTTGACACATTATAATGGTCTTTTCCGTTATCCCTCCGATACTCTCCAGGCGTGGGAATATGGAGGGCGTACAACTTGCGGGTGATCTCTGCTGCGGTATTGCCTTCAGCCGCCCATTCAAATATCAGACGGACATTTCCCGCAACATTTTCGTCCGGCTCCATACGCCCGTCTGCGCTTTTGCGGTAGCCGTAAGGACAGATAACGCTCTGGTACTCGCCCCGGCGCATCTTCGCATATTTGGCGCTTTTTGTTTTCATGGACATATCACGGCTGTAGCACTCGCTGATAAGATACTTAAAGGCAACATCAATCCCTCCGGTATCTCCTTTGAAATTGACGGTGTCAAAATCGTCGCTGACAGAGATAAACCGGGTGTGATAGAGCGGAAACACCCGCTCGATGAAATAACCGGTCTCAATGCTGTTGCGTCCAAACCGGGATAGGTCTTTGACAATGATACAGTCGATACTTCCTGCCTGCACCATCGTCAAAAGCTCCTGCACTGCGGGACGTTCAAAATTCGTACCCGTATGGCCATTATCGACAAACTCCAAAACCTCGCCATTATCCCATTCCGGCAGCGACATGGCTTTTTCCCGCAGGATAAGGCGCTGGTTCGGAATACTCAAACTTTCTGTCTTAATATCCTCCACGGATAACCGAATATAAAGGGCAATTACATATTTGCGCATGACTCCACTTCCTTTCCCTGAAATTCACTCTTAAAGCGGAAGGTCACATGAATATCCCGTTTGTGGTCTATCTCGATCCGCTCAATCAGCCGGTCAATCAGTTCTGCCGTAAGCAGGTGATCCTTTGCCAGTGACTTTGCATCCTTTTCCATAGTCCGGTAGCGTACAAACTGTTCGTCGAGAGCATCCATATCCCTTTCAAGCTCGGTGATCTCACCGGACAGTGTATTGATGGATTCCTCATAATCCGCTTTCAGTTCAAAGTATTCCTCGCTTGTCAAAACACCCTGTACAAAGTTCTCATATAGGCCGCGGATCAACCGGCGTTTCTTTTCAATTTCCTGCCGTTTGGATGACATCTGGCCCCTGAGTTTATCCTTTTCCTGTTTTTGCCTTGCCTCCAACTGAAAGAGGGGGAGAGACATTCCCAGGGCAACCGTCAGCTCTTTCTCCAAAACAGATGTGACCGTAGCGATCAGCTCCGTTTCCTGTATCATCACACCCTTGCAGCTATCTTTTTCTACCCGGCTGTTGGTAAGGCAATGAAACCAGTAAATATCCGGCCCTTTTTTGCGCTCCGCCCGCTGCCGGTGGAGACTCCTGCCGCAATCCGCACAGAATACCTTTCCCTTAAAGATATTGGGGGTATATGGTTTTTTTGGCACAGCCTTGCTTTGCTCGCAGACCTGTTTCCGATAGTCCTGTACCGCCTCAAAAACCGCATGGCTGATAATAGGCTCATGGGTATGCCTTGCAACGATCAGATTATCGTCTCCGGCCTGTACCTGCTGGTGGTCTACAATTTTGGTCTTGCCCTGTACCAGATCACCGGTATAAACCTCACTTTCCAGTATCTTCATTACAGTACGGGTCTGCCATTTCCCGCTCCCGATCAGCCCAGGGCTGGTAATTTCACCGGTAGTCTTTTTATAATGGCTTGGGGCAGGAATCCCCATTTCATTCAGATTACGCACAATACGGTTTAACGCTACACGCTCATAAGCCCACTGGAAAATCTGCTGCACAACAGGAGCGGCGGCCTCGTCAATCAGCAGTTTATGACAGTTCTCCGGGTCTTTCCGGTAGCCGTATGGAGCCCGTGCGCCAATATAGTCACCGTCTTTCATGGCCTGCCTTGCCTGGGCCTTGATCTTCCGGCCAATATCCAGCGAATAGGCTTCATTTATCATGTTTTTCAGCGGAAGCATAATGCCTCCGTGAAGATTGCCGGGGTCTGCCGTATCAAACTGATCTGTAACCGCAATAAAACGGACATTGTGCGTGTAGAAATACTGTTCGATATAATAGCCGGTATCAATGGAATTACGCCCCAGGCGGGATAGGTCCTTAACAATCACACAGTTGATATAGCCTGCCTCAATATCCGAAAGCATCTGTTGAAAGCCCGGACGATGGAAATTCGTGCCCGTCATGCCGTTGTCGATATAGGTATCATAGACGACAAAATCCGGTTTATCAGCAAGAAAATCATTCAGGACCAGCTTTTGGTTTTCCACCGAACATCCCCGTTTCTTGTTATCCTCCACGGAAAGCCGGATATACAGTGCTACATGAACATATAAAGATGGTACTGGCTCAGCCGTGATTACTGTTTCTTTTCTGCTCTTTCTTGCCATTTAACCCACCTTCCTTTCCGCGGCCTGTTCTACGATCTGCTCTGCCAGGGCAACCGCTTTTTTGTATTCGTCCTGATAATTAAATTCAATATGCAGCTCGTCCTTGCTAATCACGCGAATACTGCGGATAAGCTGCATGACTGCGCGGCGGTCAATTTCCTCCATCGTGGAAAACTGCATGAAGTGATTGATCCAGCGGTTCCGCTCGCTGCGGTTTTCCAATACATCTGTCAGCCGTTCCTCCCATTCCGCAACTGCCTTTTGCAGCAATTCAATGTCCGCATTGTATTTCCGCTTGTAGGATAGATATTCTTCTTTGGTAAGAATCCCGCTCACCAGATTTTCATAGAGCTTCGTCTTGAAACCCTCAATCTGTGCCAACTGTTTTTCATTGGCTCTGATCTGTCCGGCGTATTCCTGGGCCAGTTCCCGGTTGATCCGTTCCTGACTGATACTGGACAACAGCGAATCCAGAGAAGCCACATTTTCAATATGGCCCTTTAAGCTGTCCTGCACACACTCGATCAAGTCGTCCTCTTTCAGCATCACAGAGGAAGCGCAGCCATTCTTTTTGCCCGTAGGGCAATAGTAGTAGTGGTATTCCTTGTCTTTGTAGCGGTTTGTCTTACGGGTCATGCGGCAGCCGCAGCATCCACAGATCAAAATACCGGAGAACAGATATACCTTATCCGATTTAGGAGAGGTCCGGGTGTCAATCCGGCGAAGTCGCTGAATCAGGTCAAAATCGTGTTTCTGGATAATCGCCTCATGGGTGCCCTCTACACGAATCCACTCGGATGAAGGCTTATCCTCACGCTCCTTCAATTTGAAGTGGGGCGTTGTCTGTTTTCCCTGCACCAGTGTCCCGGTATAGGTTTCGTCCTTCAAAATGCGGATGATGGTAGTGGCAGACCATTTACAATCCTTACGGTCCGTATAGCCGCCTTTGGCATGGGGCATCCCGTGATTCCTCTTATAAGCCAGCGGAGAGAGAATACCCATGCGGTTCAGTTCATCAGCAATATGGGAAGCACTGAATCCTTCCAGACGCTTTCTGAAAATATCCCGTACCACACCCGCTGCATACTCGTCAACTTCCAAACTCTTATGCTTGTCGCCAGTTTTTACATAACCGTAAATAGTAAAAGCTCCAACAAAATCACCGCTGCGTCGTTTCACATCCAGGGCACTCCGGGTCTTTACGGAAATATCCCGGCAGTATGCCTCGTTCATAATGTTTTTTACCGATACGGTGAGATCATCTGCAGCGTCATTTTCCGTGTCTACATTGTCATTGATGGCGATAAAACGGACGCCGTAGGCCGGAAATACCCGACGCATATAACGGCCCGTCTCTATGTACTCACGCCCCAGGCGGGAAAGGTCTTTTACAATGACACAGTTAGCCTCGCCCTGTTCGATCATCCGCATCATTTCCTGAAATGCTGGACGGTCAAAGAGGACACCGCTGTAACCGTCGTCAATCTTTTCTGCCACAACCTCAATCTCCGGGTGCCGGGCAATGAAATCATCAATGAGCCGCCGCTGATTGGCAACGCTGTCACTTTCCACCGACTTGTCATCCGTATAGGAAAGACGGATATACTTAATAGCTTTATAAACCTGCATAAAAAAACACTCCTTTCGTTGCGCAGAAAAATCCCCGCAATTCAAGAAGTGTGGTTATGCCGTATTCAATTCCTTTTCCGACTCTTATTGTACCACGCTCTTACGGGAAAGTCAGCCCTTTTCTGGAAGAAATTTTGCTTCACCGTAAAATACCCTTGATACATTCCTCCAGGGTGGCACCGCCAGGGGCAAAGCTGGCCCGGACGGTAAAACGTCCGCACTTAAAACGGTAAGGGTTTTTGATCTGGCGCACAAATTCAGTGATTCGTTCCTCGCGGGGAAGCTCCTTATCCACGGTGACATCCCGAATGTCTACCAATGAACCGCTTCCGCCAGCAGTAATATTCTCCATAATACCAACTCCTTCCTGAAATTACTGGTCTATCAAAACCACATGAATAAGCCGGACCCGCCCTATAAATAGAAACAGGTCCGGCCCATTGTATCTGATTTCGATTTTGCTTGCCGTATTTGCCACGCCCCCCGGCAGCTCTGTCTACACAAAGCGGGGTTGCCATAGGCTGCGGCCAGCTTTACCGCATCATAGCCCCGCAGATGCCGCCGCTTTGCCAGAGCAAGCGCACACCGCAGGGACTTCCCTTCAAGTCCGTGAGAGATTGTGAAAAAGTA
>NZ_DBMACH010000032.1:0-10810 GCF_057861365.1 Enterocloster sp. | reverse complement strand
AAAGCCCTCCTTAAAATAATACCTCTTTGCTTTCTGTGTATACTATAACAAAAACAGCTTCCAAAGCCCATTCAACAAATAAAGACTTTTTATAAAAATTTCAGGACAGGCCTATTTCTTTTTATACTTTTTTTATATTATTGCACTTTTTTACACTTTTTCCCTTTTACACCTCATGGCCGGCTTTGAAACATTCTGCTTCATATTCCTTCGGAGAAAGACCGGCGATCTTTTTAAATACCTTACTGAAATAAAAAGGCGTATCAAAGCCCAGCATATCGGAAATCTCATACATCATATACTGATGGCCGGCGATCAGTTCCTTGGCCTTTTCAATCTTTACGGCTGACACGAATCCTGTAAAGGATTCCCCTGTCTGCTTTTTAAAAGCCGTGCTTAAATACCCCTGGCTGATACCCAGGGCTTCGGCTGTCTGTCCCAGAGTGATCCGTTCCTTATAATGGGTCATTACATAATCCCGGACCATTTCCGCAATCTTATCCGTGCGGCTGTCTCTTCTCCGATCCAAAATAGCAGATATAGAAGCCTCAAACCAGCGGATCCATTTCAAAATCTGTTCCAGTGTGCCAAAACGCCCCAGCTTTTCCATAATGTTGACCTCGTAGGGAAAACCGCCTTCTTCATCATCCTCAAAAAAGATGCTATAAAAAAATACAGATTGGCACAGGCATTCACAGCCTGTTCCCTTGAAGGGTGATATTCCTCCAAAAGCTGCGTCAACTGACCGATTACCTGTCTTAAGCGGCTGCTGTCATTTAAGGCGATCGCCTGGGACAGATCTTTTTTCAGGAGGCCGATATGAAAGCTTCCCGGGTGACCCGCATCTGCTTCACACTGTCTGGAATAAAAGACTACCGGATCTCCGGAATGGCCGAAATAATAGCTGGTAGCGCTCATGGCCTCATAGAGCAGCGCCGGAAATTCACGCAGGCTTTCCTTTCTGGTGCTGACTGCCACGGATACCGGCACCTCAAAGTAATCCTTTACCACAGACCGGATTTTTTCGCCCAGACTTCGGATGACCGTCTGATAATTTTCCACTCCTGCAGCAGACAGTACAAGCACCAGGCTGTCCAGCTCCCGGCACACCAGACAGCTGCTGTCGAAATAACCTCCTGTCATCTGACCGATAATATTTTCTGCAAAGGAAATCACTTTTTTCTGGTCTTCTCGGGTAAATCCCTCCGAAAAGCCCTCAAACCCGTAATTGAAGCTGATAATCACAAGCACTGGCTCTTAAGCGTCTCCTCTGCCTCCTTAAACCCTTCTGCGGGCTCGTCTCCGACCAGAAGCTGCTCGATCAAACGGCGGATCCGGTCTGCTTTGGAGGGAAAGCCCGGGGACACTTTTTCATTTGCAAGCCGTGTCAGTTCGCAGCGCTCTTTTCCAAGCTTTAAGGCCTCTGAAAGTTTCTCCTCTGTCAGTTCCATTTTTACCAGATATTCTACGGCTCCTAAAGACAGAGCCTGACGAGCCAGGTTAAATTCCTCCAGATTGGTGAGAATGATAAAAACAATATCATCCCAGCCCCGTTCCTTTACAGCCTTCATAAAGGAGATTCCATCCATTCCCGGCATCTTAATATCTGTGATCACAATATCCGGTCTCTGTTCCTCCATCAGCTTTAAGGCCTGTTGTCCGTTCCCTGCCTTTCCGGCGATCACACACTCCTGCTTTTCCCAGTCTAAAAGAGAGGCGATTCCTGCAAGAATCAGCGGCTCATCATCCACAATCATAATCTGATACATTCCTCTTCCCCCTGTTGCATTTATATTTTAAAATTCCAGCGGCATGGTAACGGTAATTTCCGTAAATTTTCCCTCTGTGCTGTCAATCATCAGGCCATAGGACTCCCCATAATTTAACTTGATCCGGCGGTCTACGTTGGGAAGCCCGATCCCGCTCATGGAATTTCCCTTTACTTTTTCTGTATTCTCAAGAAGTGTTTTTAACCGTTCCTTTGGAATCCCCACACCGTTATCCCACACGGTAAGAACCAGCATATCCTCTTGTCTGGATGCCCGGATTTTGATAATTCCATGACGGCCCTTTGGCTCAATCCCGTTGAAAATAGCATTTTCCACCAGAGGCTGCAGTGTCAGCTTAATCACCTTTGCTTCATAAAGCCCGGGATCATCCACCTGTATTTCCAGATCAAACAGCTCCACATACTTTACCTTTTCGATGGTTACATAGTCATTTAAAAATTCCAGTTCTTTTTTCAGAGTCACTTTTTCATTAAAGCCTTTTGCCATGTTTTTAAGAAGGCCTGATAAGGCGGTCACCATTTTTACAATGCCGCTGTTTTTCTGGATCACTGCGATCCAGCGGATGGAATCCAGCGTGTTGTAAAGAAAATGAGGATTGATCTGGGCCTGGAGCATCTTAAGTTCTAAATCTCCCTTTTCTTTTTCTGCCTTCAGCTGCTGATCCATCAGTTCTTTGATCCGCAGAGCCATATCATTTACCACACAGCCTACACGGCCGATTTCATCCTCGCCTTCTATCGAATCGTCCCTGATAAAATTTCCCGCCGCAATGGTTTCAATGTGAGCAGTCAGACGGTCAATAGGCTTTTTTATCTGCTTTGTAATCCGCGCGGATAACAGAAGTCCAAAAATCAAACAGGCCAAAAACATGATCACTACAGTCTGTACAATCATCATCCGGTCATTGGAAAACTCATCTAAGGGCATGGTTTCATATACCATGATCCCGCTTTTATCATAAATCTCATATGTTACCAGACTGTCTTTCCCATGAACCTTCATTTCCAGTAGTCCTTTTTCCGTTCCTGAAGGCTGCGGATAATCCGGTCATTTTCCTCTCTGTGCTCCCCCCGGTTCTTCAATAGAAGCAATCCAGTCTCCGGCCGCAGTTACGATCACCGTTTCCTGTCCGTTTGCCGTGTCCAAAAGCATATCCTTAAAGAGATCCGTAGAAAGACACAGCACCGCCCAGCCGCCGGAGCCAGAATGCTCCAGCTTCCTGGCAATTGGAAGGATATTTCCCTCATACTGGGAAAATGGAGATGATTCCAGATCCAGCTGATAACGATCCATGGTTTTTTCAAGCTCCCGATCCAGCCAGCCGCTCTCTATGATCCCCTGCGCGTCATCTGTGCTTCCAAAGGAAGAGCCTGTCTGAACCAGATTTCCCTGATCATCAAAGACAGACAGCTTTACAATATAGTTTCCGTACTCTGTAATCGCACAGTAATCTCTTATAAGCTCCGCATAATCCAGTCCAAGCTTTCTGGCTCCTGAGGTACGTCCTCCGTTTATTCCGGACAAATCAAAGGTTTTCCGCTCTGTACAGTTTAAGATAATATTGAGCATTTCCTCATATGCCAGCCGGCTTCGGTAGGAAATACTTTCTACATGGTGTTTCTGAGAATTTTTTGCCACCTCCAGAGTTTTCTGGTTCGCAGTTATGTAGGTACAGATACTTACAAAGGTTGCAATCAGACATATGATCAGAAAATGATAGCGCATCAGCTGAACGCGCAGTGTTTTGGTTCGGATATATTTTTTCATGGTTTTGTTTCCTTTTTCATTTTCATCCCTTTAAAAACCACTCTGTAAGCTCCCTGTGGGGCCGGTTCGGATCCTTTTCAAAGAGATTTACAAAATTCAGGGCGGCGCCCCGCTCTTTAAAAGCCGGGTATAAAAAGCCAAACTCCGGCTCTCCCGGCTCATATTCTCCGGTTAAAGGGCTGATAGCGCAGATCAGGTATTCGTACACCTCTTCAGAACCTTCCATCCACGCTTTATCCAGCCCTTTTACCGGCACATCGTATCGGCCATGAAAAAGGAAGCAGGACCATGGACCGCCCGGACGGTATTTCTCTCCTAAAATCTCATAAAACAGATCCGTATAGGCGTCATTTTTCATGCCGCATTCCTTAATGGCGCTTAAAAGCTGCCACAATCCTCCCGGCCGTCTGGCTTCTTTGGTAAGCGTATATTCCTTTAGCAGAGAATTTGTCTCAGAAAAAAGCACAGTCTTGGCGATGGAAAGGTTCTTTTTCCTCTCCGGTACGGAAAGCTTTAAGAAATTGATATTAAAGGTACCGTCCACATAGCCCTCTGCATCAAAGTACGCTCCGGCAATCCGGCCCACAGAAGAACGCTCCGGCGTTAGCCTGCGGGTCAGCTCCAGCATATCATTTCGGTCAATCATCCTGTTTCTTCCTCCCCTTTGTTTTTAAAGCTTAAGCTGGAAGTAAATCATGTCGTCCAGCTGTTTTCCTCCCTCATAAATCGGATGGTCATAGTGATCCATGAAAAAATGCGGAATCACAGATCCCCGTATAAAGCCGCAGTGCTCGTAAAACGGCACTGTAAGAGGGCTGTCTCCCGTTCCTGCCTGAAGGGTATGGAACTGATTTTTATATTTCTGACAGATAAAACGGATCAGCCTGCGCCCATATCCCTTTTTCTGGCACACCGGCTCCACCGCGATGTTTTTAAGCTCTAATACCCCATCTCCCTCATCTGTCACTACACAGAGAGCCATCCCTAAGGGCGTTTTTAAAACATACATATCTCCGCGTTCCAGATACCGGTCAATCATTTCTTCTTTCTCATCCCCCAGAAGCAAAAGCTCTAAATACTTCTTTTTGTTTTCTGTAATATTTATTATCTCTTCCAAATTTATTTTCCTTCCGTTCCGTCTTTTTTTTCCGGCTTTTCCGATGTATTTACAACAAAAATTCCAAGACTTACCAAAATCAGCGCTGCCAGTACATTCCATGATAAAGCCTGGCTGCTTTCCCCTAAAAAAACGGCTGACAGCAAAACTCCAAAGACCGGGATCATAAAGCCAAAAACAGTTACACGGCTGACCGGATTGTATTTTAAAAGAATACTCCAAAGCGTATAGGCCACAGCAGAGATCAGCCCCAAATACAGAAGAAGAACCACAGCTTCAGCTCCTGCCATAAGATCAACTCTTCCTCCGCAGCCAAGTCCGATCAAGATCAAAATGATCCCTCCCATGGTAAACTGATATCCGCTTAAAACAACTACGTCATACTGTTTGGAGTAGCGTTTTACCAATGCGCCGGATAAAGCATAAAAAATCTGTGCAATAAATACAAAGCCTTCTCCCCGGAAGGATACATCAAACAGCCCTTCGGATGTCTGTCCGGAAAGGTTGACCAATACAATGCCTGCCAGTCCAAACAAGCAGCCAAGCAGCTTTCTTCCTGTAAGCTGTTCATATCCAAACAGAAGGCAGGCGATCAGGATTGAAAGAAATACATTGGTACCTGTTATGATCGCCCCATGAACCCCTGTTACATAAACCAGCCCCATATAAAAGAAGTAATACTGGAGCACCGTCTGACATAGGCAGAGCTTTAAAATGCAGCTTCCTGCTCCCGCCGGAGGCAGGATCAGCCTCTTTTTTTGTATACAGTAAAAGCCGATCACCATCAATCCGGCAAGCAAAAAGCGAAGTCCGGCAAACACGATAATACTCCATGAATCCGTACCTTCGATGTGGAATTGTTCATAGCCGATCTTTATGGCTGGAGTGGCGCTTCCCCACAAAAAGGTACAGACGACAGCCAGGCAGATCACCACCGGAAGCCGGGACAGGGTTGTATCTTTATGATTTTTTGTCTCTTCCATTTTTTCACTCTCTTCTTTTCTTCTTTTTTTCTGGTTTCTTTGTCCGTCTGAGACAGAAAAGAAAGGCAGATGCCGCCATAAGATCAAAAGCGCCTAATGCAGCTCCCCACAGAGGAAAGGCAGGATAAATCACCGGCTTTAAAAGACCGGGGTCTCCCATCCTCTGGCTGTACTCTCTGTTTTCCGCTCTGGCATTCAAATACATATAGAGCACCTCTTTGGAGGTTCTGCGAAGAGCATGATAATAGAAAGCCTCATTTTCCTCCGTCAGGAAGCGGAATTTTCCATCATTTAAAATCCCATCCATCCACAGGCTTCCTCCGGCCCGCAGAGCCTGATCCCCGTTCATATATTTATGGTGGTCCGCATAATCTGTGACAATGGCTCCATGAAAGCCCCATTCCTCTTTAAGGATTCCGGTTAAAAGGGCCTGGCTCCCCCCGGCCCACACCGCTCCGATCCGGTTATAGGCTGTCATAAAGCCAGTTGCTCCATAATCCTGAACCAGCATCTGGAAGGGCTTTAGATACAGTTCCCTGAGCGTCTGCTCTGTCATCCAGGTATAAATGCCGTCCCGGTAAATTCCCGATTCCTGATCATTGCAGATCAAATGCTTTACATAGCAATATACGCCCATATCCAGGCTTCCCCTCACTACAAGACCACCCATATGGCCTGAGATCAAGGGATCCTCCGAATAATATTCATAATTTCTTCCGTCAAAGGGGCTGCGGTGAAGGTTCACCGCAGGAGCATACCAGCCGCTGTAACCAAACTGGCCTGCTTCTTTTGCAATTGCTCTTCCCATTTCCCGGGCCAATGCGTTATTCCAGGTCTGAGCCAGTATGCCGGCATTGGGGAAGCCAGTTCCTGCCGGAATCTGGTGAAAGCTTCCGATCTGGGCTGGTCCGTCTGCCTCTCTGGCTAAGGGTTTTCCCAGTACAGATAACGGCTCAGTCTTTACATAGCCATGCAGAAAGAGATTTTCCATATCAGAAAAGGTAAGCTGATCCAGTACCTCTTCCCATCTGGGATCTTCCCAGTTTTTTCCAAGCCCATATCCCAGATCTGTAAGGCTTCCCATTCGTTCTACCATAAGCGTAAGCTTTTTTACAGACTTTTTGTCCCGTAACGCTTCATCTGAAGCAGTCCATGTCTCATCTGAATGCCAGGTATCCGCCAGTTCTTTGGTATACAGATTCAGGGCCGCCCCTTTATGAGAAAGACGGCGTACCGGCACATTGGCTTTTGGAAAGGTTTTATTAAAATCAGCCCGGCTCAGATAATGGATCGCTCCTCCTGCATCAGAACCGTCTATGGAAACACCGTCCTGAGCCTGTTCCCCCGTAAATTTATTGAAAACAGGAGCACCTGTGATCCGGTCTGTATCATAAAGCGTTCCAGCCGGTACATACAGACGGATGGTATTTTGATCCATGGCTGCCGGATGGTGGGCATCCGAGCGCAGAGACAGCTCATATATGCCTGCCTCCAGTTCATAACCCTGAAATCCGTTTTTATTTGCATCCTTTTCATCATAGGAAGCAAAGGAAGAAACAGGAACGGTAAGCGTAAGAGTTTCACAGGCTCCCGGCTCAAGGAGCGATGTTTTTGCATAGGCTGCCAGGGCAACGGATGATTTCTCAATTCCCCCCGGAGTATACGGAGGCGACACATACAGCTGGATCACGTCCTGACCGGCCCGTTTTCCCGTATTCGTGACACGGACCATAACAGAAATTTCTCCGAATGGATCCGGAACCGTCTGTTCCTTTGGAGCCTCCAAAAGTTCCCATTGAAATTCCGTATAGGAAAGGCCGTATCCAAACGGATACTGAACCACTCCATCATAGCCCTGCCCATATCTGTTTTCTACCCCATCCCAGAAATGCTGTGCATCTGCTGTCTCATACCATCGATAGCCCACATAGATTCCCTCTGCGTAGTCTACATAGGAAACCTGATCATAGGCAAAATTTTCTCCCAGATTGCCGCATTTCGTGCCATCTGCAGGATAGAGCGTCTCTGCGTTGGTATAGCGTCCCACACCCTCTCCTCCTGCATTGGCGTAGCTGGCGGCTGTGGAAAAATCATAAGCCCAGGTATCCGTTGTCCGTCCGGAAGGGCTTACGCGCCCCCAGAGGATTTCCGGCAGTACGCCCGCTCCTGATTCTCCCGTAAGGCCTGCATAAAGGCAGGCATCAATGCCGGAAAGACGTTCGATCGCACCCAGAGCCATCACATTTCCCGTATTTAAAACAAGGATCACATTTTTATAGCTTACACCCAGATAGCGCAAAAGATCCTCTTCCTCTTTAGACAGATCCAGATAGGTCCGGGTTGGATCCTCTGTAATTTCTCCCCCTTTTTTTGTCTGCTTATACTGTACCTTGGGACAGTCATTACTCTCGCCTGCAAACCGGCCGATCACAGCGATCGCTGTGTCCGAATAGTCTCTGGCATGGTCTAAAAGTTCCTCTGTATAATACTCCCGGTCTGAAATATGAGGTTCATAAAGGCGGCAGGATTCCTGCGGCCAGCTGTTTAAGGTATCACTATAAGGACGTTTGGGCTGAAATTCACGGTACATCCCTATCAGTTCTTCATTATAAGAAACCCCCGCATCCCTTAAGGCAGCCAGAAAATCCGTCTTAACCTGGGTGATCCGTCCAGAACCGGAGCCTCCGCCCAGCCACTGGGTAGACGCCCAGCCAAATACATTTACCTGGCGGACCGAATCAGAAAGAGGAAGTGTATCTTTGGTGTTTTTTAAGAGTACGCTTCCCTCTTCCTGTATCCTGTGAGACAAAAGCTGACTCTCCTGCGTTGTCTTTTCCATCTCCTCTTCCGATACTCTGGTACGGTCTGCTGCCAGATACAGATTTACTATATCTTTAAAATAAACCGCCGTTCCCGTTACTCCAATACTGACGGCAAGAAGAAGGGAAGTAATCACAAGGCCCGGCCTTATAGCACCTTTCTTTTTGGAATGTGTTTTTTTCTGTCGTATCATAAGGTCAAACTCCTGTCTTTTTTGCACTTCTCCGTTAGTTTAACGCGGATTTGCCATAATATCAATCATTCTTTTTAGCCTGTGGTAAATATGTCCTGACTATTTTATTTTTACGGCTATTTATTGTGCATAAAAGAGAACCTTTGTTTTTTTGCGTCTGCTGCGGTATAATTTTCAATCTGGGTATTGATTTTTACAGCCGATTTCGTTTATCCTTAGATAGAAGCTACATCAAAATTTTACATATAGCGAGGTATATGACATGAAACCGTTCAAAGAAGGAAAAGTTCGTGAGATTTATGACAACGGCGACAGCCTGATTATGGTTGCTACTGACCGGATCAGCTGCTTTGACGTAATCCTGCACAACGTTGTGGCCGGGAAGGGTACGGTACTGACCCAGATGTCCAGATTCTGGTTTGATTTTACAAAGGACATCCTTCCCAACCACATGATTTCCGTAGATGTAAAAGATATGCCTGAATTTTTCCAGCAGCCTGAGTTTGAAGGAAAAAGCATGATGTGCAAAAAGCTTACCATGATCCCGGTAGAGTGCATCGTGAGAGGCTATATCACAGGCAGCGGCTGGAAGAGCTATCAGGAAAACGGCACCGTATGCGGCATCCATCTTCCTGAAGGCTTACAGGAATCAGAAAAGCTTCCTGAACCCATCTACACCCCTTCTACCAAGGCCGAAATCGGTGATCATGATGAAAATATTTCTTTTGAGCAGAGTGTTTCCCACCTGGAGAAATATTTTCCTGGAAAGGGCGAGCATTACGCGACCCTGATCCGCGATTATACGATCGCTCTCTATAAAAAATGTGCAGACTATGCATTAAGCCGTGGCATCATCATTGCTGATACCAAATTTGAATTTGGTCTGGATGAGGATGGCAATGTGGTTTTAGGCGACGAGATGCTGACGCCTGACAGTTCCCGCTTCTGGCCTGCACAGGGCTATGAACCCGGCCACTCCCAGCCTTCCTTTGACAAGCAGTTTGCCAGAGACTGGCTGACCGCTCATCCGGGCAATGACTGGACCCTTCCTGAGGAGATTGTGGAAAAAACTATTGACAAATATCTTCAGAGCTATGAAATGCTTACAGGAACCAAATTACAGTAAGCGACCTCTGTCCCATACCGCTGAGACAAACATTCAGGCAGAACCCTTTTATACAGGATTCTGCCTGTTGTTTATAATGCTACAGCACTCCGCATTCCCTGAGAAGTTCTCCTATCTCCGTATGTTCAATTTTTTTAATCGCCATTTTCCCTGCTTTCTCAAAGCATGCCGGAAGCCTTTTCTTTAAAGGTGAAACTCCATCCATAAGCTTCACAGAGGCATTTAAAAGCTCTCTCATATCATAAGCGCTGCCCCATACCTCCGGTACCCCCCGGTCTACGCCGCACAGGCCGTAAACAGCCTCCATAGCCGTGCGCACGGAATACTCCGTTGTAAAAACCGTGTCTCTGGGAGTTTGGGCAAACTGGCCGATAAAGGCGGCATTTACGCTTCCTTCAGGAATTACATCCGGGCGGTCTCCCTCTCTTCTGGGCATGAAAAAGGCCGTAATATAGGGCATCATAGCCGGAACGCAGACCGCTCCCCAAGCAGCCAGATCATGAATCTGGTCAGCCGGAACTCCCAGATGATACAGCCATTCCTCCGTGATTTCCCTTCCCGTGCATTCACTCATAGGCTTGGGCACGAAATTTCCCACTCCATTTGGAAATAATCCATAGAGCCAGATGCATACCTCTTCTTTCTTCTGAGCCTTAAACTGACCCTGGCGGTTGACCGTCCAGCTTAAAAGCCAGCCGGAATCCTGACAGCTGACAATTCCTCCCGTAACTACCTTTCCTGTACGCGGATCTCTTCGGGCTATCTTTTTTATATAAGAAAGGATCGTCTCATCCGATGTAGTAATTGTGGCTGATTCCCAACAGGTCTTTTCACGGTTGGAGCAGAATTTTTCCGGACGTCCAAAGGACGTATCCTGTACTGCTATATTTTTCCAGAGTGTCCAGCAGTGTTCAGCCTCCGACTGTCTTTTCGGGTCCGGTTTATGATCCTGGTCTCCGTAAACCGTTCCCTCTGTACAGCTTCCATTTGTAATAAATACCAGATCCTGTTCTG
>NZ_DBMACH010000031.1:0-11151 GCF_057861365.1 Enterocloster sp. | reverse complement strand
AGTCTCTTGGACTCGGAATCACGGCCGTTCTTAGTAGAACCAACACCCTTTTTATGAGCGAATAACTGAAGGTTCATCTTTAACATGTCTTACACCTCCTTGAATCGGATGATAATATATGTTCTCCCATAATCCTTCTCAATATTCTGAAGTCCCAGAATAAGAGAATTCATAAGGAGCTGCGACTCAGGACTTATATCTGAGGTAAACCGAAAGTCAAACTGAACGTCCTCCTGTCCGGCAGCCCCCTCAAATGGGTCTTCCGTAAATGTCTCTACCGAATTATAAAAATTGATCGCCAGCGCCGATACAGCTGCGCAGATGATATCCTCACCCTCTTCAGCATATCCAGCATGACCTTCAATCACAATCCCCCGGTAAAGCACATTGCCTGAATCTCTGGAATCTTTTAATACAGTTGCCTGAATCATATCATTTACAATTAGGCATTGATCTTTTCGATCTTAACCTGTGTATAGAGCTGTCTGTGGCCGTTCTTCTTGTGATAGCCAGTCTTTCTCTTATACTTGTAAACGATCACTTTCTTAGCCTTACCTTCCTTCTCAACTGTTGCTGTAACAGTTGCTCCGGCTACGGTTGGGCATCCGATCTGCAGTTCGCCGTTGTTTACAGCCAGCACCTGGTCAAATGTTACGGTCTCGCCTGCGCCTGCGCCCAGTCTTTCTACCTTAATGACATCGCCTTCTGCTACCTTGTACTGCTTTCCGCCTGTTGCAATAATCGCGTACATAAAAGGCACCTCCTATGTTCATTACTCGCCAGCTTCGGTGCCGGTTTTCTGGATGCATCCATTCTCCCGGACTTTTACCCCGCTGTGCGGCATACTCGTATACTATAGCATTCCTGTTTTAATCTGTCAATATGTTTTTAGAATTTTTTGTTTTTCCGTCCGTCAGGCAGATACTTTTTTCACGGATGCCGAACGTATCAAAATATGCGTTTTCTTTCGGGATCCATTCCTGCTTAAAACGTTCGCACATTGCCTCGCCGTTTCTGATCCGGATTCTGTTTAACTGCTCTGCGGGATCAATTTCACAGAAAAACCTCAGATCCCAGATGTCTCCAAAGAAGGGGTGCTGGCTGTAGGAGCCTTCAATGATGCTTAAGGGAGTCCAGTCCGTTTGTATTCGGCAGTCCAGCCTCTGAGCCTTACAGCTGTAGATCTGATATTCCAGTCCCTCTCTGTCATTTAAGTGATCTAAAATCTCTTTTTTAAAACGTTCATAATCTACATTCCCGCCGATCTGGGACAGCCGGTCGGCGGTGCGCTGATAAGGCTGTAAAAAAAAGTCATCCATATGGAACAGCCGGCAGGAGTAAATACTTTGAAGAATCCGCCCCATGGTACTCTTCCCTGCGGCGCACATCCCGTCAATGGCAATCTGTACCTGCATCCTCTCTCTCAAAGCCCTGTCAATCCTTATGAAAGCTTCATAATAGCGTGCATAGCTGGCGGAAACGATCCGATAGGCCGGATGATAGGCACTGCGGTAACAGCTACTGTGACGGACGGCGGGATATCCCTGGCTGCGGTATGTATCCAGAAATGCTTCTGCCTGAGCCAAAGTGAACGGAAGCTCTCCCGACCGGCAGCACTGGAGCAGACACCTTAGTTTCTCCTCAAAGCCTTTCCTTGTTCCGGATGCTCTGGCTGCAGTTTCTGTAAACATCCGGTTTAAAGTTTCTTCGGACAGTCCGTCCTCCAGAGCAGACAGATAAATCCGGTACATTTCTCCCCCGATTGGTTCGCATATAATGGGAGAATACTCCCACTTAAAGCTTTTGTACTCTTCTTTCAGACGATCCAGGCTTTTTTCAGGACTGGTGATCATATGGCCGCCGCCAAATTCGCTCTGATACAGCAGCTTTACAACATCCTGGAGCTGCATCTGGGGATATTGTTTTAAATGCGCAAGCAGTATTTCTTTCATATTTTATTCGATTACCTTTGCTTTTCTCAATGTTATAATAATAACAGGAATCAGGACAAGCTGCAAGATAATTCCCGGGACTGCCTTTAAAAGGGCTCCGCTTAAAAAAATCTGCACAGAAAAGGCATTTCCCATAATTCCATAAAGGACCATGCTTACAAGTCCCCATACGATACGCCCGAAAATCATGGCACCGATCAGACTGATATAAATGGAAATGGTATTTTTCTCCAGTTTTTCATAGAGAAGCCCTGTAGAAGCTCCGTAAGCTGCAAGTTCAAATGCCATAGCAGCTGCTACGGGCATCATAGGAGGCATTCCAAGAGTCATGCTGCGCAGAATGGGAACAATCAGGCCGACTAAAAGCCCCCACTGCCAGCCGCAGACATAGCCGCAGATCAAAACCGGAATGTGCATGGGAAGAAGCATACTTCCAATAGTTGGAATCTGACCGGTGAAGAAGGGAAGCACCATGCCAAGGGCCAAAAATACAGCTGCTGTTACCATGTTTTTTGTTGAAAATCGTTCTGTCATACCTTACTCTCCTTTTTGCACAAAAAATACCAGAAATGTACCTATCCTGTCGGATTTTTGTACCTTCCTGGTATCAATTACGCATGTTTATTTTTAAATCTTCCGCTTTTGCGGGAACGGCTTCAGCCGGGAACGCTGGCTTGTGCCAGCTGCTTTATTTATTATAACGGACAAGGGGCACTACGTCAAGAAAATATGAAAATCCAAGGATGGCGTTATTTTACGATGTTTTGCGATAAAAGAAGGATAACATAAAAACAGCGCCTGCTCCCTTCACATTCCTGAGAACAGACGCTGTCTTTCAGTTATCCTTTCTTCCACGTTCCCGGCGAAAACAGCACCAGGATCGGGAAAAGCTCCAGCCGTCCGGCCAGCATATCAAAGATCAATACCAGCTTTGATAAATCAGACAGCATGGAAAAATTAGAGCTTGGTCCGACGGTCGATAAACCGGGCCCAATGTTGTTAAAGTTTGCAGCCACCGCAGAAAAACTTGTGGCAAAATCAAAGTTATCCAGACTGACCAGCAGCACAGACACTGCAAAAATCAGGGCATAAAGAATCAGATATGCATTCAGCGAACGCAGGACGGGGTGTCCCAGCACTTTTCCCTCGTATTTAATCACCTTGACGCTGCGGGGATGGATCACTGCTGCCATTTCCTTTTTGGCCTCCTTGAAGGCCATCATAATGCGTGATACCTTGATGCCGCCTCCGGTGCTTCCTGCACAGGCGCCGATAAACATCAAAAGCAGAACGATGCATTTGGAAAATTCCGGCCACTGGTTAAAATCCACTGTCGCATAGCCTGTAGTTGTGATAATAGATGCTACCTGGAACAGAACATGGTGAACTGCCAGAAACAGGGATGGAAACAGGTGGCGTACATTCAGAGTAATCAGGATTACTGCTCCCAGAATGACGGCCAGATAGCCGCGCATTTCTTCACAGCGGAAGGCATCCTTGGGTTTTTTGATCAAAAGCAGGTAATAAACATTAAAATTCACGCCAAAAAGGATCATTGCGATACTTAAAACGGCCTGCTGATACAAGGTATAATCTGCCTGGCCGCTGTTTCTGCAGGCAAAACCGCCGGTTCCTGCTGCACCGAGACTCATGCAGATGGTATCAAATACAGGCATTCCGCCAATGAGCAGAAAGCCCATGGTAGCAATGGTCATAAAAAAGTAGATCTGGTACAGAAGCTTTGCTGTAATGCGGATTTTTGGCACCAGCTTTCCTACAGAAGGGCCGGGGCTTTCTGCACGCATGATATGCATATTGTAATCCCCGGTCATGGGCAGGATGGAAAGGATAAAGACTAAAATCCCCATACCGCCGATCCAGTGGGAAAAGCTGCGCCACATCAAAGTAGCCTTGGAAAGCTCTTCTACCTTTGGCACAATACTGGCTCCGGTAGTTGTAAAACCGGAAACAATTTCAAACAGCGCATCAATAAAATGAGGAATTTCGCCGCTGAGCCAAAAGGGCATACAGCCAAAAAAGCTGAGTACGATCCAGCCTAAGGACACCAGTACAAAGCCTTCTTTTGCAAAAAACATTTTTACTTTGGGCTTTTTCCTGGTACACAAAAAGCCCAAAACTCCGCAGATGCAGGAAACAACCAGATAGAAGGTGATTACGGATTCCCGGTAAACGGCTGCCGTAATAATAGGCAGAAACAGCAAGACGGCTTCAATGTTCATAATCCAGCCAAGCATATAGATAATAATACTTCGATTCATCTCTCTCCCGCCTTTACCTTAAAATATCTGTAAGATCGTTTAATCCTGTATGAGTCGTAACGACAATAACCGTATCTCCAGCTTCAACCGTATCTTTGCCTCGTGGAGTGATGATCGTTCCGCCCCGGTTGATGCAGGCCACTAAAAGATTATCGATCAGCTTCAGTTTTTCCAAAGGAATGCCAAGAATCGGCGATCCCTCCTTTACGCGAAATTCCAGCGCCTCCGCTTTATCTGCGGCAATTTTATAAAGAGTCTCAATATTGCTGCTTCCCATGGAATTCTGCATAGCACGGACATACTGGAGGATAATCTCAGCAGTGAGCATCTTGGGCTGGATCAGACTTCCGATATTTAAAGAATTAATAACATTTTCAAAAGCAATCTTATTGACTTTTGTGATAAGTTTTGCTTTCGACTGGCTGGAGGCATAGAGGGACAGCATGATATTTTCCTCATCAAATCCGGTAAGACTGGCAAACGCCTCTGTCTGTCGGATCCCTTCCTCCAAAAGAAGCTGTTCATCCGTACCGTCGCCGTGGATGATCATAGCTTTGGGAAGAAGTTCGCTTAACTGGCGGCACCTCTCTTCGTCTCTTTCGATGATTTTAATCTTGATTTTTGTGTCCTCCAGCAGCCTGCACAGATAATGGGTCAGCTTTCCGCCGCCCACAAACATGGCGCTTTTGACAATATTATTATCAACTCCCGCTTTTTTAAAGAAATCCGCACTTCCCTGATGAGAGGCAATAAAGGAAATTTTATCTCCCTTTTTCATCACAAAATTACCGTCCGGTATCACAACGTCATTTCCGCGCTCCACCACACAGATCAGAACATTGCTTTTTAGACGGTTTACAACATCCATGACCCGCATATCATTCAGAAGAGAATGCTCCGGGATCAGGAATTTTAAAAGCTCGATCCGCCCCTTTGCAAAAGGCTCGATCTTAATTGCAGAAGGGAAACGAAGAAGGCGGGCGATTTCTCTGGCGGCTGCCAGCTCCGGATTGATAGCCAGAGACAGATTCAGCTCTTCTCTGATATAACGGATCTCGGATGAATATTCCGGATTTCGGATACGGGCGATGGTGTGGCAGTTTCCGGCCTTTTTTGCGATCAGACAGCAGAGCATATTTAATTCATCTGAATTTGTGGTAGCGATCAGAAGATCTGCATCCTGGATCCCTGCCTCCATCTGTACCTGATAAACTGCACCATTTCCCGTCACGCCCATTACATCCGCGCTGTCGGAAATGTTTTGTATGGCTTCCTCATTTGTATCAATGAGTGTGATATCATGATTTTCTCTGTTCAGCTGTTCAGCCAGGGTGGTTCCCACCTTACCGCAGCCAACAATTATGATCTTCATAGGTTTTTATCCCCCCGCATCCCGTCATAGGTTTGTCCCGCCTGTTCATAAAGCGGTTTTCTTACCTTTTTTCTTGTCAGTTCCACCAGCCCCAGAGGCGTCATATCCACAACCACCGTACGGACCGGATCCGTTGACACAGCCTGTTTTAAGCAGTCTAAAAGGGCCTTTTTGTCCTCCTCCTGCTCCATATCAATAAAATCTACCATAATGATGCCTGAAAGATTCCTTAAACGCAGCTGGGCTGCAATGGTAAAAGCCGCCTCGTTATTGATTTTTCGGATGGTGTCGGCCATTTTCTTTCTGCCTTCATACTTTCCAGTGTTTACATCGATCACCGTCATAGCCTCTGTAGGCTCAATAACCAGATAGCCGCCGGATTTAAGCCAGACACGTTTTCCAAGAGCACGATCCAGTACAGTTTCCAGGCCGTAAAGCTTATATAAAGGCAGAAGGCTGTCGTCATAAAATTCAAGCTTTTCCAGATCCTCAGGCTGCTCTTCCTTCAGATAGGCCTTAAGCTGGTCATACAGCCCCCTGTCATCGGTTACAATAGAGGAAAGCCGGCCTTCATAGGCATCCCGCACCCCTGTAATATAGGACGGCAGAGGCTGGTACAGGCAGGAACCGCTCACTCTGCAGGCCGCGTCTTTTATTAAGGCTTCCAGACGTTCTTTTAAAAGGATACATTCTTTTATAAGCGCATCCATACCGGCCTGGTAGGCATTCGTCCGTACGATCACGCCAAACCCACTTAAGGGAGCTTCCTCCAGACAGGCCTTTGCTTCCTTTTTAAACAGGCTGTCGCTGATCTTATTGGAAAAGCCAATGCCTGTTCTGCCTGCGGTAACCACACAGAGACGGCCGGGAAGGGACAGGTTTGCTGTCAGCACCGGAGCCTTTGTCTTTACGCCCTCCCGGCTGATCTGCACCAGGATTTCATCTCCCTGGCGCAAAGGCCCCTCTTTCCGGTTCCTGTCGGTAAACAGATGGCTGCGGTTTTCTGTAAGACTGTAATAGCCTACACCGTCTCCCGTGTCGATAAATGCCGCGTTGATGCCCGGTACTACCTTCTGTACCCGTCCCACATAAATACGGTTTAAAACAGAGCAATCCTCGTCCTCCAGAGTCAACTCCACCAAAGAGCCGTCCTGGATAAAAGCAGTACAGATCCTGCCCCTAAGCCATGTAATGATCCGTTTTTCCATCACTCAATGTCCTGTCCCAAAGCTCCAAGAGGAATAAAAGAATGAATTCCCTGCTCTCTCTCATGCTCTGATGCCTGATCTGCGTATACTTCCTCTCTCTGAACCATAAAGGCAAAGGGAGAACGTTCCTTGCCCAGTGCTTCATAATAAGCATCCAACAAAAGCTCCGGCTTAATATTGGATGCGCTTCCGGTGGAAATCTTCATAAAGAGCTGTGACTGTGCTGCATCATTTCCGGCAATCACGCCAAGGTCATAGATAAGAGGCTTAAGGTCCATTTCCTTTTCGCCCTTTTTCGTCTTTTTAAGGACCATAACCTGAGGCTGGTCAAAAAAGGCAGTAAGCTTTTTAAACCACTCTTCTGCGCTTTCCTCCTCCGGCTCATAGCCGGGACGGAAGGTTAAGGTGTAATCTGCGGCAGCCACACTTGACATGGCGTTGGCAGCGGTATCAGGAAGAAGCTTGTACTCTGCGATCTCAAAGCCCTCGGCCATAACGGCATTTAAACGCTCTAACATCTCAGCCGTGGTGCCGGTGGAGTGTACTTCAATATCCACATATTCGCCGTTGCTGGTGATTCCCACGCCTAAAGGCGCTGCAAAGGACATGATCTGATGAGGGCTGAAACCCCCGCTGTAGCAGATCTCCACATCGGCTCTTCGGATGGCCTTCTGGAAATAGCGCATCACATCCAGGTGGCCGATGAATTTCATAATACCTGTTTTTCTGAACTTAATACGGATTTTCATTGGTTTTTCCCCCTGGTTTCAAAACATACGCCGCCACCAAAGCCCATGGCTCCGCAGCCGGAACATTTCTGGCGGCAGTTGGGCGTTACCTCACCATTTAAAGCCTGCTGCCATTCTCTCTTTAAAAATTCCTTTGTCACGCCTGCATCAATAAAATCCCAGGGGAACAGTTCATCCAGGCCGCGCTCTCTGGTGGTGTAAAAATCAATGTCCACGCCGCAGGTCTTAAATGCATCCATCCAGATCTCATTTTTAAAGAACTCGGACCAGGAATCAAAGATGGCACCGTTTTTGTAGGCCTCCTCGATCACAGGGCCTACCCGGCGGTCGCCTCTGGCAAGGACGCCCTCAAGAACAGTCAGCTCTGCCTCATGCCAGTTGTATTTTAAGCTTTTGAAATTTTTCATTTCACGGAATTTGCCACGGACAATATTGGCCCTCTCTAAAAACTCCTCTTTCGTGCACATTCTGGCCCACTGGAAGGGGGTAAATGGCTTTGGAACAAAGAAGGAGGAACTGGCAACTACCTGGACTTTTCCGTTTCTCTGATCCTTTGGAATGTCATAATAGGCTTCTGCGATCTTTTCAGACAGCAGGGCAATTCCCTCCATATCTTCTACGGTCTCTGTAGGCTGTCCCAGCATAAAGTAAAGCTTTACCCGGTTCCATCCGGCCTGGAAGGCTTCGGAAGCGCCCTTTAAGATCACCTCTTCGGTCAGTCCCTTATTGATTACGTCCCGCAGACGCTGAGAGCCGGCCTCAGGCGCAAAGGTAAGGCTGCTCTTTTTGATATCCTGAACCTTGCTCATGACATCCAGGGAGAAGGCGTCGATTCGTAAGGAAGGCAGGGAAATATTGACCCCTTTCCCCTTAAACTCGTCAATGAGGAAATTCACAAGGCCCTCCAGATAGGTATAGTCGCTGGAGCTTAAGGAGCTTAAAGAAATTTCCTCATGGCCTGTACTCTTAAGCATATCGTAGGCATAATGCTTTAAATATTCCAGGCTGTGCTCTCTTAAGGGACGGTATACGTTTCCGGCCTGGCAGAAACGGCAGCCCCGGATGCAGCCTCTCTGAATCTCCAGAACCACGCGGTCCTGAGTGACCTTTATATAGGGAACCAGAGGCTTTTCGATATAACCCACACTGTCCATATCGGCAACGACCTGCTTGCGGATCTTCTCTTTTGCGTGGCTGTTGTTGGGGGTAAAGCTTTTTAAGGTGCCGTCCTCATTATACTCAGGATCATAGAAGGAGGGCACATAAATGCCGGGAATTTCCGCCGCCATCTCCAGAAAATCCTTTCTGGAGCCGCCTGCCGCCTTATTTTCCTGATAACGGTCAATAAGGTCAAAATACACGGTCTCGCCCTCTCCGATGTAGAACAGGTCGAAAAAGTCCGCCAGCGGTTCCGGATTGTAGGCACAGGGGCCGCCGCCGATGACAATGGGATCATTTTCACAACGGTCGCAGGCATGAAGGGGGATCTGGGACAGATCCAGGATCTGAAGCACATTGGTGTAGCACATCTCATACTGGAGGGTAATGCCCAAAAAGTCAAAATCCTTTACCGGCTTCTGGGATTCTAAGGTAAAAAGAGGGATTTTCTTCTCTCTCATAATGGGATCTAAGTCCACCCAGGGGCTGTATACACGCTCACAGCACACATCTTCTCTGCTGTTGAACATGGAGTAGAGGATCTGGATGCCGAGGTGGGACATGCCAATGTCATAGACATCCGGGAAGGCGAAGGCGAACCTGGTACGTACTTTGGAGTGATCCTTTACTACTATATTTACCTCTCCGCCAATGTAGCGGGCAGGCTGCTGGATCGATAGCAGAATTTCGTCACTTAATGCTAATTTTCTCATTCTTTTTCCTTTTTGATTTTATTTGATTTGCAATGTTTTATATCTTCATTGCGGATAATTATACAACACATACTGAATTTAGGCAACCGTGAGTTGGCTTACAAACTTATCTAAATGACAGCTCCGACAGCTTTCGTAAAAAAGAAAAGCACCAGAAACGGTGCTAATCTTCATAATGCTCTTTACAGGAATAAATGATCAGATTTTGATTATTGTCAAAATTGTAAACTAACCTGTGTTCCTCCGTGATCCGGCGGCTCCATGCTTTTCTATACTTTAATGGTTCCGGCTTCCCAAGTCCTTGTGATAGTCCATCCCGATCTATGCTCTTAATAAGTTCATTGATCCTCTTAACTATCTTTTTGTCTTCCAGCTGCCAGTCTGTGTATTGCTGCCATGCAGTTGGAGTAAAATTATTCGTATGCCTCCAGCTCATCAATGGTCTTTACAACAAACCCACCTGCTTCAGCTTCAGCCATAGATTTATCTATCATTGCAAGATAATCAGCGTTTCTCTTCGCTTTCATCATTTCATTATACTCTGCCTCAGATAACATCACAACATTTTCGTTTTTCGGTCTTGATATAATGAGAGTTTCACCCCGAAAAACTTTGTCGCATAATGATTTGAAATTATCTCTAACATCCATGCTCTTTACTGCTAACATTTTCAACACCTCATTTCCGCATTAAAAATCGTATGGTTTTTCGTATTTTTATTATATATTAGCATCTTTTACCTGTCAAGTACCATGATGATATAGGATAGTCTTTGTGAAAGGAATCTTATTCCAGCTTGACCACACCTTCCCCAATGACAGATTCCAGTCTGGCTCTGGCATCACCCACATATTTCTCCGGGGTGTTTATAAAACACCTGTTTTCCAGAAATCAGTTCCCAACTGCTGGCCGGATAAGAGCCGTTATCCTGCTTATAAATTAAAAGCCAGAAACAACATAGCCCATAATGGGTGTCTGCTGTTTCTGGCTTTTGTTGTTTTAAATCTGAATTATTACATTTTGTAAACCAATCATTCCGCCTGCATTGACAGAACCATCTTTTTTGCAATAAATACCAGAAGGATCGCGGCTCCTGCAAGTATGGCAGAACCTATGTATCCGGCAACATAGGAGCCGGTAGAATCATAGAAGCTGGCGCTGATTTTAGGTCCCACAAAGGCTCCGATTCCATATCCGATAAAAATCAGACCATAATTGCGGTTATAGAAACGGGAACCGAAAATGATTTTTACCATAGGTGCAAATACTACCAGCAGGCCTCCAAAGGAAAAGCCAACCAGACAGATGCAGAGAATAAAGTATGAAAGAGAGTGGGCGGCAGTCAGCATACACATGGAAATGCCGTTGATCGCAAGCACCAGAAGCAGGGAGTTCCAGCCCTTTAACCGGTCATAAATAAAGCCAAAGCCGATTCTTCCGCACATATTTGCAAGGGTCATAATGCTGACGCACATAGCGGCCATCATTGGAGTCTGTCCAATCTGGTTTTGAGCAATCGGCGAGGTGGCGCTTACCATCATGGTTCCGGCTGCATTTGCAAAAATGAACATCAGGAGCATAACCCAGAAAACGGGCGTTTTTACCATCTGAGGAATATTGTGATGGTGTATAAATAAAGTTGACACCCTATTCTCAAGGATTTTGATATATAATCATAATCAATACGAGAACAGGAGAAAAACCTATGGCACAGAATCAA
>NZ_DBMACH010000030.1:0-12657 GCF_057861365.1 Enterocloster sp. | reverse complement strand
GCCTATCGCTATTAAGGCTAGGGAAGAAGGCTTTAAGGGCTTTATCTTACCCAAGCAAAACGCTTGTGAGGCTGCGGTAGTGAACGATCTGGAAGTGTATGGAGCTTCGAATATCAAAGAGGTGCTGGAGTTTATGGAGGGGAAACCGACATTGCGGCCTACGGTCATTGATACCCGTAAGGAGTTTTACGACCGCCAGCAATTGTTTGATTGCGATTTCTCCGATGTCCGGGGACAAGAGAACGTGAAGCGTGCGATGGAGGTGGCCGCCGCCGGCGGGCATAATCTGATCATGGTAGGCCCTCCCGGAAGTGGCAAGTCCATGTTGGCGAAGCGTCTCCCCACGATCTTGCCCCCTTTTACCTTGCATGAGTCCTTGGAAACAACTAAAATCCATTCCGTAGCCGGTAAGATAGGAGGTGGCACCTCCTTGATGGTACAACGTCCTTTTCGCTCTCCCCATCATACGATCTCTAATGTCGCTATGGTAGGAGGTGGCACTTTCCCGCAGCCGGGAGAGATCAGCTTGGCTCATAATGGTGTCCTTTTTTTGGATGAGTTGCCGGAATTTAACAGGAGTGTCTTGGAAGTCATGCGGCAGCCATTGGAAGATCGAGTGATCAATATCTCCCGTGCCCGTTTCACGGTGGAATATCCGGCCGGCTTTATGCTTGTGGCCTCCATGAATCCTTGTCCCTGCGGCTACTACAACCATCCGGACCGTCCTTGCCTTTGTTCTCCCGGAGTCGTCCAGAAATATATGAACCGCATTTCCGGCCCTTTATTGGACCGTATCGATATCCAGATAGAGATTGTCCCTGTCCCTTTCGAGAAGATATCCGAGCAACAGTCCTCAGAGCCTAGTATCGCTATCCGTGAGCGGGTCATAAAAGCCCGTGCGATCCAGGAAAGGCGTTTTGCCGCTTATGAGGGTATTTATTGCAACGCCCAGATGAACTCCAAGCTACTCCATCAGTACGCCGTTCCCGACGCTTCCGGCCTCTCCATCCTCAAAACCGCCATGCAACGTCTCTGCCTCTCCGCCCGTGCCTATGACCGTATCCTGAAAGTCTCCCGCACGATAGCGGACTTGGATAATTCGGAACATATCGAAGTCCGGCATTTGGCGGAGGCTATACAGTATAGGAGTTTGGATAGGGAGAATTGGGGAATGTGAGTATCGACTAACTATTTCTATACTCCTGTGGGCTCATGCCCACATACCGCTTGAAATACTTTCCAAAAAAAGACATATTCGTGAAATTTAGCGTATAGGCTATGTCGTGGATGGAAAGGTTCGTTGATTTCAGTTGAGCTTTAGCGTCCATGATTACCATGGAGGTTATGATCTCTATGCAAGTTTTTCCGGTAGTTTGTTTGATAATGCTGCTTAGATGCGCTTGTGTGATGCCAAGCCGCTTGGCATACCATGCAACGGATCGTTGCATGGTATAGTTTTGCATGACTAATTGAGTGAAGTTCTTGCTGATAATTTCGGCTTTAGAGAGATTGGACGTGTCTGTTGTCTTATCTTTATACATGATGCTGACTCCCATTAATATTCCGGAAAACAGGTGGTTGATGAGACTCCTGTTTAATTGCGAGACACAAAACTGATATGTCTTGATCAACAATTCGAAATAATCTCTCAATAATGATTGGGCTTCTTCTTTTAGTTTGAAAACAGGACTATCTTTTATGGCATAGTGCATATCCATGACCGATTTATTGATATTCGCTTGATTGATGAAATCAGACGAGAATCCCATGAAATAAATTTGCAGATCTCTATCCATTCTATGAATCTGGAAAATCGTACCCGGCAGAATCGTAATAAAACTCCCGGCCTCTACTTTAAATTGCGTCAGATTTATAGATGCTTCCACTTCTCCCCTTAGGCATAACACGAATATTCCCGCCTTTAGTCGACAAGGATAATTAGCGTATAAATTCAGCAATCCAATGTCTTTCTCCGAGAGTTTTCCTATTACCCAATCTTGTGGCAGGTCTATTTTAGGGATGTCATTTTCCATATTCTTACGTAATTTTGATGGCAAATATACGTTTTTTTGAGGATATTTTTATTTGGACTCAATCTAATAAATAGAATAATGAAGAATAAAAACAGGACAGAAGATAATCGTAAGACGCTTTGTTCTTGTTGTTGTATAAAATGGAATCTAAAAAAAAGAATAGGTAATAATAAAAATTGACCTTGTGAGATTCCTAACGAAGTCGTTCTTTTGTACACTTTTTATTAGGTAAATTAAAGAAACAGAAATCAATAAATTTTTGCATGAGAAAATTGAGGACTTTATTAGTAAAAATGGTCTGTGCCTTGGCGGGAGGCCTAATGTTGAGCGCTTGCTCCTCCGAGGAGGGAGGCTCGCAGGCTATGGGCGGAAAAGGTGCGGTAATACTAGACCTTGCCGCCGAGACGGTCTTTGATACGAAGACGAAAGCTGTCGATGAGAGTACATACCTGACGGATCGTCCCCTTGCGGATTACAAGGTGAAAATCTTGGACGCGCAAGGCCATGTGGTATCGGGCTGTGAGTGGAAATACTCGGAAAGGCCCACAGGTTTGATCGAGTTGAGCAACGGCTCTTACACGGTAGTAGCTTCTGATGGGGAAGAGTTTAACGTGAATGCCTCCACCCGTAACGGTATCTATATGTATGGCTCTAGCCGATTCGACGTGAATAGCGATAAGGTAGCGGCTGTAAATGTGGCTTGTAAGCCGGCCTGCGGAAAGCTGGTAGTGAAATTTGGCGATACGATGGCTACTTATTTCTCTGATTACGCCGTTCATTTCTCTACCCAAGCGGCAGGTGAGAACGGTTCGATCATCTGGCCGAAGGGGGATACGGATCCTCTTTACGTGAAGCTGGCCGAGGCCGGGGAGAACGTGACGGCGACTTTCCAGTTTACCAAGAAGGCAGATGGAACGAAGGCCGAGGTCAATACCTTGACCCGCGAGATGAAGTGGGGCAGCATGTGGACAATCACTGTCAACCCGAAAGTAGAGGATACCACCGGCAAGGTAGGCATCACGATTACTTTCGATGATTCCACGAACGATAAGCCTATCGATATCGAGATCCCTTCCGATTGGCTCTAATAGTTATTAGGATGTAAAACCAGTAGAACGAATTTAATGATGAATATAAAATATACGATAATGGCAGGTTGCCTTCTAGTAATGGGGCTGGCTTCCTGCGAGATGAAGAACGAGATCCTCGGGAAAGAGGATGGCTCCTCCGAGATGGGCTTGCTGAATCTTGGGGTAGCTGTAGACGCGAAGAACAACGACGTGCAGACCAAGGCCGATGCTAACCCCGGAACTCCAGAGTCTATCCCATCGGTGAGCGCCACGGGATATATCGTGGAGATCAGTAACAGCACGGGCGTTTACAAAACCCTTACTTACGATCCTACGAATGCCTCCGTGGAACTTCCGGTAGACAGCTACACGATGTATGCCCATAAGCCGGGCGGTCCGACAGAGACAGATCCTTACTATGGTGGAAGCACCTCTTTCGCCGTGAAGAAAGGTGAGGCTACCGATGTCACCGTTACTTGTAAGATGGAAAATACGAAGATACAGCTTGTTTATTCCACGGAAATGCAGACTTCCTTTACTAGCTGGTCGATCACGGTGAAGGCCGGTATGCGGAGCAAGGTGCTTACCTACTCTGGAACGGAGGCTTTCGCGCAACCCTCCGCTTTCTATTGGATGCTAGATGAGGGCGTAAAGGAGATAACAGTCTCTTTCGTGGGAAAGAATAAGGATAATAAGGATATACGCGAGAGCCGTGTGATCACGAAGCCCGCCTCGGCCGAGAGCTCCGACTGGCTGGGTGGCGACGCGTTGGCCATCACGATGAAGCCGGGCACTTATGATCCGGAAAATCCGAATGGTTTGCAGGGTATCGAGATCTCTGCTGAGGTGACGTGGAATGGAATAGAGGATTCCGTAGGCGTGCCGGTGGTGGACGATGACGATGATGAGCCGGAGGGTCCGGTGGATCCGAGTGATCCTTCCGCTATAAAAGTTTCAATACCTCTAACTACTTATACGCTACCGGATGATACGGATAAAAAAGCGGAGGCAATAGCCACTATTACGAGTGAGAAAGGACTGAAAAGTATGAAAGTGATTATAGAGGCAGGTAATGATGGTTTTGGTTCGGTAATCAATGACGAGGATTTAATAAATAATGGTTGTGATTTTAGCAAGGGAGTAGAGTTTGTCGATGCGACTGATAGCAGTCCGGTAATGACATTAATAAAGATGATCGCTCCTAATCTGAAAGCTCCTGCTGCTGGCGCTACTTCTTACCAATTCCCCTTAGGCGAATTCTTTCAAGCGGTAAGTATTTATCAAACGACAACTTCTGCTAATGGCCATGTCTTTAAGATCCGTCTAGAAGATAATGATGGAAATGTTAATGACGAGACCGTTTTATCTATCATAGTAAAGTAAAAGGAGGAATAGAAGTATGAGACAAACATATCAATTTATATTATTGCTTTTAACCGGTGTTTTCTTCTATTCTTGTCAAGGTGATGAATTGAGCACACAGGGAAACGAAGGCTACTTGCGTGTGACCTTGGAGCAAAGCGCGGAGGTGAACACGAAGGCTGATTATAAATCTAAGCAGATGCGTGTGGTGATCAAGAACTCGGCTGGTGTGACGAAGTTTGAGACGAATGACCATACGGCGGACTTGGAGGGTAAAGAACTCTCGTTGAAGCAAGGTGAATATACCATCGAGGCCGTTTCCAACGGATGGGACGGCAATGCCGGAGCGGATCGTGCCTATTACACGGGCAAGACGACGGTGACGATCGAGAAAGGCAAGACAGCGACAGCCAAGTTGGTTTGCTCCTTGGCGAACGTGAAGGTGACGGTGGCTTTCGAGCAGGCTTTCTTGGATAAGTTGGGCAATGGTTCCATCAAAGTGCAGGTAAAGACCGCTTCGGGCACTCTGGTGGATTTCGACCCGAAAGGTACGAGTGTGGCCTATTTCCCGGTTTCCGACCTGACGGTTGCTTATACGGTTGTTTCAGCTGCCGGAAAGACGAACTCCAAGGAGCAAAAAATCTCGGAGGTCAGCGCGAAAGATCATTATATATTGAACTTTAAGAATCAGGCTACCGGCACGGGAAATGTAACCGTAACGGTAGATCCTACGATGAACCTGTACACCTACGACTTCACGATCGATCCGAACGCGAAGAGCGGCGCTACCTTGTCTGCGAACCCGTGGAGCCAGCTCGCTTATCTGATGGCTACTGACATAACGCTTGATTCCGGCGAGCTTTCATCTTTGAAGTTCCAGTATCGTCCAAAGAATACGGATACTTGGATGGATGTGGTGACCACGGTCAATGCTGCTGAATTTTACGCCTCGGCTACTTTAACGGGATTGACTTCCGCTGTAGCTTATGAATATCATTTAACCGATGGAGAGATCGAGGTTGCCAAGGGAGAATTTACTACGGAAGATATGATCTCTTTACAAAATGGCTCTTTAGATGATTGGTCTACTTCAGATAAAGTTCCATTTCCTAATGTTGATGCGAGTACCAAATTTTGGGATACGAGTAACAAGGGTGCTAGTGCAGGAGGTTTGACCCCGACAGAAGCTACCACGGATTTTGTTCATACGCAAGGAGGGAAGGCCGCGAAACTCACTTCTGGAGAAGTTCTGGGTATATTTGCTGCGGCCAGTTTGTATACGGGTACATTTGGCAAAGCTAGTATATTAACTCAGAGTGCGACTGTCAATTTTGGTCAACCTTTTACTTCGCGGCCTATTGCGCTAAAAGGTTTTTATAAATATACACCTGTAGCAATAAATATTGTTAAGAATGCTCCATCAGGTGTAACTATTGTAAAAGATGAGACATTGGACCAGTGCGCTATTTATATCGCCTTGGCAAAGAAGACTTATCTGATTGACAATAAGGATCAAAGTACATTCATCGACTTTAAGGACGACCCCAACATCATCGCCTACGGCGAGCTCCCTTCCGGGGCGGCTACGGAGGGCGATGGCTACGTGGAGTTCAACATCCCGTTGAAATATAAGAACCTGACGGATCAGCCCACCCATATCATCGTGGTTTGCTCATCCAGTAAATACGGCGATTACATGACCGGAGGCGCGGGAAGCACCCTATATGTAGACGATCTTTCCCTCATTTATGACGGAACGCCTACTATCTGGGAATAATTCCCTATATTCGCGAAACCCGTTTCGACCCCTCGAAATCCATTTCCTAAGACCGGTAAATGCCTTTCGGGGGCTCGAGATGCTTTCCCGGGACAAGAAAATACATTTCGAGGTCTCGAGATCCACCTCCTGAAGCGGGAAAACGGCTCTCGACTCCTCAAAATCCATTTTTGGAAACCGGAATGGGCTTTTCGACCCTTCGAACGGGTACAAACGAATAATAACCTTCAAAAAAAATCGAATTATGGGTACATTCACATTGATTCCTCCGATGTCGTTAGGTAACTTGAACAAGGCCGAGAAGTTAAGTCTGTTGAAACGCTACATGAAACTGATGCCGAGCGGCTCCGATTCCGAATCGCCGGACGAGATCTCGTTGCTAGCCGATAGCGGAGTGCCCGCGCTAAACATTTCCGCCGGACAGGTGACACGTATGAATGGCATTATCGATGAGCTGACCGAACTGACGATGCAAGCCTCCTCCTCGGAGGAGACCCCGGAAATGCAGCAAGTGGAGGCCGATCGGGATACGGCGGGTAACTACATAGTCCGCCGCGTGCTCGATTACGCCAAGCTGCCCCTTGCCGCCGAGCGTACCGCCGCCCAACGGATGGAACCCGCCTTGCGCGGTTACCGCGACTTCGCCAACCTGCCCACAGCGCAGGAGACGGAGGTGATCAATGGCCTGCTTATCGACCTAGCGAAGCCCGAGTTCGCCGACTCGGTAGTCACTCTGCAACTGGCACCTTACATCGCCGAGCTACGACGGCTCAACGATCGCTATGCCGAGCTGGCCGCCCTACGCGACAAATCGAGATCGGTACGCACAGAGAATGTGACCTCCAAGGAGCTGTCCTCCGAGGCGCAAGACCTGCTGGACGATATGTGCGCACTGGCCAATGCCTCCAGCCTGTTGCAACCCTCGGAAGAGGCGCGCGTATTTGTTCGTGACGCGACTCATCTTTTCGCCCAGGTACGAACCGCCTACAAGCAACGTTCCAAGGGCACGCCCTCTGGACCCGCCGAACCCGGCACGCCGGAGCCCGGTGGGGGAGGGGATTCCGAATCTCCCGATGAAATATGACTAGAATAGGAAAAATGAGAATAAATAAACTAATCTGTCTGGCCCTCCTCTGCGCCCTTTGCGTAGGGGAGACTTGGGCCCAACGTGGCAAGAGAGCCATGAATCGTATCGACCGAGAAGTGCAAGAGACCGTCTTCATCCCGAAAGGTACGTGGATGGCGGGAGGAACTGTTTCCTACTCCGAGCACGATGAGGGGAATCTGAACTTCCTCGTCTTGAAGAACGTGGAGGGAAAAGGCTACAACTTCGGTGTCAGTCCCTACGTGGGTTACTTCTTCCGCAACAACATCTCTGCGGGCATGCGTTTCGCCTACCACCGCGACTACCTCGACTTGAAGAACTTCGAGTTGAATCTCGGCGAGGATTTCAACATCAGCCTCGACAACCTCTATTATCTGGAGCATAAGTACGAGGTATCCGGCTTCCTGCGCACCTATATGCCTATCGGGCGCAGCAAGATATTCGGCCTTTTCAATGAGGCGCGCCTGACCTATGGATACGGTACGGGCAAGAACTCCACCGGTACGGGCACCACCTACGACGGTTCCTACCAGACGTCGCATAACCTGCAGATCGGTATCGCCCCCGGGATGACGGCCTTCATCACCGACTGGTCGGCCGTGGAGGTATCGGTTGGCGTGATGGGATTCGATTTCAAGTGGGTCGATCAAAAGACGAACCAGATAGAGGAGGGCCACCAGCGCGTCTCCTCCGGTAATTTCAAGATCAACCTATTCTCGATCAACATAGGTATGACTTTCTATCTTTAATAGGGAAAATTTAATTGAATGAAGATACAACGATTGATGCTTAAAGAGAATTTACGCATAGCGAGCCTAGTCGCCTTATTGGGACTGGCCTCGTGTATCGAGAACGATATACCCTACCCGCTGGTGGAGGGTACGATCGGCGAGATCGTGGTGGAGGGCCTGCGCGCCTCGGAAGACGGGACGGTGGCATCCGGCGTGGACATAGACCGCACGGCGCGTACCGTGACGCTTTACGTGAACGACTCCGTAGACGTGTCGCGGCTGAAACTGACGCGCCTCATACTTGATCCCCGCGACGCTACGATCGAGCTGGATTCTGCCCGCTGCGACGATAAGGAGAAATTCCCTTTTCATGATTTCGCCTCGCTCGACAGCCTCTCGTTATCGGCCAATACGCGGCTCGACCTCTCTACGTCGCTTGAACTAAACGTTCGTACCTACCAAGATAATCCATGGACACTTACCGTACGCCAGATCGTGGATCGTACGGTAGACGTAGACGGTATGGTGGATCACTTGGTAGATCCTGTTAGTCGTGTAGCCATGATCTACGTGAGCGCGGATCAGGATCTTTCCAACATCAAGATTCGTACGCTTAACCTTGGCGGGGCCTACGGACGTGTCACGCCCGATCCTACTACCGTGCGCGACTTCACCTATCCGCAGACTTTTTATGCGGCTCGTGCCGGCGAGGAGGTATGGCAGGAATGGAAAGTGGTGATAGAGCAAAGCGAGGGCGGTGCCTCTACCTCGTCTAGCGTCTTCCCCATGGTGACGAAAGCCACGCTTACCGGCTCTGTGCAAAGCGGCAAGACCCCGGTGGTGGAATATAAGGAACAGACGGCTTCCGCGTGGAGCACGACGGCGGACGTGAAGACCTCGGGTACCTCCTTCACCGCTACGATCGGCGGGCTGCGGGGCGGTACGGCCTATGATTATCGCATCAGCGTAGACAACGCGCAGACGGGCAGCGGCTCGTTTACCACCGCCGGCGAGGTAGCTTTGACAAACGGAGGCTTCGAGGATTGGTCGCAAGACGGCAAGCAATGGAATCCGTGGCCTTCGGGTGGAACCTCCTTCTGGGGAACCGGCAACCCGGGTGCGGCGGCTTTCATCGGTAACCTGACGACGCCTACGACCGAGAGCGTGTCAGGGAAAGCTGCCTTGCTGGAATCCAAGGACGCCGTGATCAAGCTGGGGGCCGGGAATATCTTCACGGGCGATTTCGCGTTGGACGGCACGAATGGCGTGCTGCAATTGGGCCGTCCGTTCACCTCATTCCCTACCTCCCTCAAGTTCCAATATAAATATACCTCTACCACGATCAATCGTATCGGGCAGGATGTGGGCAGTCTGGAAAACCTTCGGGGCCGTCCGGACTCTTGCCAGATATATATCGCCCTCTCGGATAAGCCAGAGCCTTACGAGATCCGTACCAAGCCCTCTGTCCGGCAGGTCTTCGACAAGAACGACCGTAATATCATCGCCTATGGCGAGTTCATCAGCGGACAGTCTACCACGAGCTATAAGCAGATTGAGATACCCTTGGAATATCGTGCGACGAATCGTACGCCCAAATATATCGTCATCGTGGCGGCGGCTAGCAAGTACGGTGATTACTTCATCGGGGGGGAAGGCAGTACCCTTTGGATAGACGAGATGGAATTGGTTTATGAATAAAAAGCATTGATATAGGATATGAGAAAGATGATACGACAGATAATGACCTTGGCCACCCTTTGCTGGATGATGGCGGGTTGCGCCGATGAGGTTCTTAACCGTGATGGAGGCAAGGGCGAAGGACGCTTGCTCCTCACCGGGATCGAGGTGGAGTCTGCTGTCGGCGACGTACAGACGAAGGCTTCGCTGGCGGAAGAGGATCTTCCTGAAATTACAGATTTTACGATTGAAGTAGTGAGTGCATCGAATGGTTTGACAGTAAAGATTTTACAGCCCGGAACTACTCATTGTACTCTTTCTGTGGGAAGTTACTTGTTGAAAGCCAGTTATGGTGATCCAACAGCATTGTCTTATACACCGGCTTTTTATGGAGAGACTTCGGTTACCATCGCTCCAAACACTGATACGGAAGCTGAAATTAAAGCTTCTCTTCTACAAGCTGTTTTCCATCCCCGTATGTTGGATGAGTTGATCGCTCAGTTTAGAAGTTATGAATTGACTCTCGGAGTGGCGGGGGAAAAACCGGCCCGATTAGAAAATGATAAGGATTTCTTTTTACCTGCTGGGGATGTTACTTACGAGTTGAAACTTATCGGTACCAATCAAATAGGAGGAGGCGTATCTCATACTTGGCAATATAAGAATCTCGTAGCGAAGACCCGGTATATAGTTGTATGTGATCCTGATCTTCCTGCCTTCACTATTCCAGATCAGAAGGAAAACGATGTCTGGAGTAAATTCATTTATATAACCCCTATGACTGCGGATAACATGACTACCCATCAGGAGATGACAGATAAGGTACTCGCCAATATCGTTTACGAGGCTTCCGCTGATGGACAGACTTGGATCCCCTCCGAATCTACTGTTGATGATCGATTGGTGATAAAGGGTCTTGAACCTTCCACACGATATACGCTTCGCTCTCGTTTTGGAGCGGTATATAGCAGTAATACCAAGACGGTAACTACAGAGGATGCAGCTCCTGTTCCTAATGGGGATTTTGAGGAGTTGAAGGAGACGATTAACGGAACTATAAATCAAGGGGGAAGATGGTCTATAGTGACTGCTGTGTTTTTGAAGTGGTTTCAAACAACACTCTCTATGAAGATTTCTGAACCTGCTAATTGGGCTAGTGTTAACCAAAAAACATATAATACTGCTTCTTCTAATCAAAATTCATGGTATATGATTCCATCTACGTTTAATACATCTTTAAATTGGCTTTCACATCAACCTGAAGCTAAAGCTGTGGGTATTGGGCAGAATCCTTATGATTCGACGGCAGATATTTATAAGGAGCTGTCTGCACAAAACGGAGATAATGCGATGGTCATACGTAATGTTGCTTGGGATCATAGTGGTGCCTCTATCGCTGATAAGAAGCAGACAGGAAATACTTCTTATAGTAATTATTATTGTAGTAATGTCCCTTCAGTCAGCAATCGTTCTGCCGGAAAACTCTTTCTAGGCTCTTATAGTTATAATAATGGTTCGGAAGTTTACAATGAAGGTGTTGCTTTTCTCTCTCGCCCCGTTAGTCTTAAAGGTTTTTATAAATATGTGAATGATTCTCAGGATACTGCAGAGAAGGGTTCTGTAACCGTTCAAGTATTGAATGGTACTACGGTTATAGCTTCTGGTAATATTGAATTGGTTGTGGCGAGTGAATATACAGAATTCTCGCTTCCATTAGTTTATTCTCGTTACGATTTAAAAGCTACAGATCTTCATATTATGATTTCTTCTTCTAATCATACGAATGAGGGAGATATAAAGACTACTAATTATGTAAATAAGGAGGAATGTTGTTCTCGTGGTGCGATGTTGACAATTGATAACTTGATATTCTCTTATGAATTATAAAACATAACATTGAATTATGAATAAGCGAATCCTATATATATTATCCGTCCTGTGTTTCTTGTTGCTCGTCTCTTGCACGAGCGAGGAAGAGCTTGCGCCTGCTGAAGAGCAGGGCGAGATCTGGCTATCCGTAGTCGATACCTCGAAAATCGAGATTGTTACCCGTGCCTTGTCCGGCTTTGATGTAAAGGATTTCAACGTGAGCCTTTCCCGTGGCGAGACGGTAGTTTTCTCCTCCCGTAAATATGGCGATATCGCCGGTGCTCCAATCACTTGTAGCGCTGGCTCCGGCTATCTCCTTACGGCAGAGAGTTGCACGGAGAGTGAGGCAGAGCGTACCAATAGCGGTTGGGGGCAGGCTCGTTTGGCGGGGAAAACCTCGTTTACTGTCAAACCCGTGGAGCCAACGGAAGTAACGCTGAAATGTGCCTTGGCAAACTCCTCGGTAAATGTCGAGTTCAGCGATTTTATCAAGAAAAACCTCTCGGATTACGCTATCACCCTGTACGCCGCCGACGCGTCGAGCCGTAGCTTTACCTTCAACAAGAACAACTATAGCTACAAGACCGCCTATTTCAACGTAGGTGCGGTGGGGAGGGCCTTACAATATACCGTCAGTCTCACCTTACCCGGCGAGAAGGAACCTCATACCTATTCGAACGTTTTGACCTTGGAGCCTTCGCATAGCTATCATCTTACGGTGAAACTGGATGATGAATCCAAGTCAAAAATCTCGATCGGAATTATGGTGGATGGTACGCTAGTCGAGGAAAAGACTTTCACGGAGATTATCAATCCTTATGAATAATCGGAATATGTTTGGGCATTGAAGGATGGGTGCAATCTTTCAATGCTTAAATATATATTCTCAATTTAAATTTAGATAAACGAGATTAAGGTCCCTTTCTCGGAAGTCGTAATAGCCGCCGTGTAAATCTTATCTTCGATCTTTATTATAATAATCTTCTTTTTGTCGAAGAAATTACCTTTTTCGATGATGCCAAGAGCTTCCGCC
>NZ_DBMACH010000029.1:0-13908 GCF_057861365.1 Enterocloster sp. | reverse complement strand
TTTTTTCATTCACTTGATAGGTGAAAAGCAATATTCAGTTAAAATACAGTAACTATGTGGCTTTCAGCCACATTCGTGGCAAAGTCGTGAATAATTCAGGTATAATATACTATTTTTCTAAAAAACGCAATAAAGGCCATCTGCCCAAGCGCACATAAATTAAGAACTGCCGTTAAAACGACAGTTCTTACATAATAATATTATTCTGATTACTAACACATTCCCTGCACTACAAAATTCCCAATGCCCCCAACACAATTCCACATATCACAATTCCCAGCAAAAGCAGATTTGTGTTGACTTTCTTCTGAATAAGCCTGTAAATCCCCAGCGTTGCCAAAAGAGGCAGAAGCTTAGGGAACATCGTATCCAGCATATCCTGAAGCACCAGCTCCGTTCCCCCCGCATGAAAAGCCAATGGTGTTGTTATGCTGACCATACTTGCCACCATTCCTCCTACTACAGCTAATCCCACAATGGATGCACACTGCATAACCCGCTCCATGATTCCTTCCTGATACAGCTTGGTCAGGTATTTATTACCAGACTGATAGCCCAGAACCGTTCCATAATACCCCATGATAATTGAGGGGATTGCGAAGAGAAGAACTGCCAGAATCGGTCCTAATACATTGCCCTGCTGTGCAAAAGACAGGCCAATTCCAAATGTTATGATACGCAGAGTACCCTGGAAAAAGCTGTCGCCAATTCCCGCAAAAGGTCCCATTAGACTGGTTTTAATCATAGAAATCGATTCTGGTTGGAAAGAACCATCCTCACATTTAGCATTCTGCTCCTCCATGGAGGCAGCCAATCCCATAATAAAACCTGTCACCTGCGGTGTACAGTTAAAAAACTCCATATGACGCTGATATGCTTCCCGACACTTCTCAGGCTTATTCTTATATAGCTTGTCCAGAATGGGAGCCATTCCAAACATAAACCCCATATGCATCTGCCTCTCATAATTCCAGGAACACATAATAGTCCAGGAACGCAGGAATAATCTGCGCAGATCCTTTTTTGTCACAGCGCCCTCTGCGACGGTCTGATTCATTTCTTCCATATCTACGCACTCTCCCTTCTTCCATAAACCACTTTATCCATAATAAATGCTAAAATACAGGCGAACAGCGTCAGACCGATCAAATCGAGCCCGGAATATGCCACCACCAGAAAACCGAACAGAAAATACGGAAACAGCTTTTTAGAAAGCATCGTACTGAGCAGCATGGAAAAGCCCAATGCAGAAAGCAGATTTCCAGCTACTGTCAGGCCATTTGTAATTACCTCGGGAATCGCGTTCACCATTGTATCCACTAAATCTGTTCCAAAGTAGATCGTCAGAAAAATCGGCACAAAATAAACAACACAGTTTAATCCAAATGACCACCAAATATGGATATTTTGAGCCTTTTTGTAATTTTCTTCTTCTATCGCCCGATCTGCCACATGAGAAAACTGAGCAATGATAATGCGCATGATCACGCTCATAAACTCACCAATTACTGCCACAGGGATAGCAATGGTCAGCGCGGCCTCTGTAGACGCACCGGATAAAATCGCAAATGACGTCGCGATAATACTTCCCAACTGCATATTTGGCGGACCAGCCGCACCAATGGCTACAAAGCCCATGGAAATCAGCTCCAGACTGGCTCCCAGCGTAACTCCAGCTCTTAAATCTCCCAGAACCAGACCTGCCAGCGTACTTAAAATCAACGGCCTGCCAATATTCTGACGGCCAATTAACCGTGAGTCAATAACTGCGATAATTCCCACCAGTCCCAGCAAAATTGATGAAATCAACATAATATTACCCCCTCTCTGCTCAATCTGCTATTTTGAAAAATCAGCATGTTCAATCTGAGAGGTGGGAACCTGCTGTATATAAATGCTGATCCCCTCTGACAGTATCTCCTGTGTATCCTTAAGTTCTTCCTTATTTAGGTACACTGCTTTTCCATATGGTTTAGAATCCTGTTTTTTTGCAACGCCGCCGTAATTAATCTCTCTGACCTGAGGCAGCTCATGGACAAGCCTCAACGCTTCTTTAGGGCCTCTTACAATAATCATAATATTCTTGTCCGCGTTGGACTCCACTGTCTGTTTCAATTCACTGAAAGGGATAATATCTAATGAACAGCCTGACGGCTTTGCAAGAGACAATGCCATCTTTCCGATGGGGTCATTAGGAACCAGATCGTCCGCCACAATAATATGATTCGCTGCCGTCTGCCGGGTCCAGGAAAAAATAACCTGTCCGTGCAGCAACCTGTGATCCACCCGCACTAATTTAATCATAATCCTGTTCCTCCTTCAAAAGCCTGTTATAATAAACAATGCTGTTTTTTCCATCCTCTGCAATGGAATCCAGATTCAGTTTATCCCAGGGAGTATGATTTTTCTTTTCCATCATTACTTCCACTGCCACAGTAAGATTAGCTCCTGCAATCAGCCTTCTTGAATCCGACAGAAACCGCAAAGCCGTATTTGCCGGCGTTCCGCCGGGTATATCCAAGAGGATTACCAGATTTCTGTCTCTATACTGTTCTTCAATCACAGTCCTTAAACACTGTTCAAACTCCTCTGTGCTTTCTCCTTCTTCAAAACATACTGTGTCTAAATCTGTCTCATCAATATCCAAAACCAGCTTTAAAGCGCTCAAATACCCTTTTGCCAGTCCGCCGTGGGTAACCATCAAAATCCCGAAATCTTCTTTTTCCATATGTTTCACCTCTTAAGCCTTTGTTTATGTCGTACCTGCACTGTCTTCCTGAAAAATCCGGCGGCCCGCCTCAAATAAGGACGGAAGAATCCACTTTGCCCGCTCCTTTTCAGCTTCTCCCGGCAAAATCATATCTGGAACCATTACACAGGGAATCCCTGCCCGAAAAGCAGCCTCTACTCCTACGGGAGAATCCTCCAGAACTACTGCTCTGTCGGCAGGACATTTCATCTGTTCCAAAACGTTCAGGTATATATCAGGGAATGGTTTTCCCCTTCTCACCTCATCCCCACAGCAAACATAAGAAAAGAAGGAAAGGATTCCCATTCGCCCCAGACGTTTTTCAGTCAGTTCACGAGAGGTTGCCGTAGCAACCGCACAGGAAATTTCTTTTTCCTGCAGCTTCTCAAGCAGCTCCCGTGCCCCCGGCTTTAACCGCAGATCTTCCTCAAGCATTTTGGAGCCAAAGGCCCTCATACGCTCCATAAAATCTTCTGCGCGGCAAGCCCCGTTCAAAATTTCACGTGCCTCATCCATTGAAGCCTGTCCGGTTTTTCCAATTAACCGATGAAATTCCTCGTCACGTACATTCAGAAGCCCAAACGAATCGGCTGTTTTGCGCCATGCCTGTTTCCACACCTGCTCCGTGTCCAAAAGAAGCCCGTCTACATCAAAAATAACCAATTGCGGCAGCATGTTTAATCCCCTCCTTCTTTCTCCGGTTGATTAATACTCCATGTGCCACATATACCGACGCACATCCAAAGAATGTCCACGCTCAAAAGCAATTGCTTCTACAAACTGACGAATAACTACTCCGGACAGAATGGCTGCAATATAAGGCTTAGCCTCATCTGCCACTCCTGCCAGCGGAAGATCCTCCTGATCCAGAATAAGCATCTTGTCTGAATATTTCTTACTGAAATCCTCTACTCTCTGATCCAGGAATCGTGTGTTGCCAATACTTTTTACTAATAAAAACGGAACATCATAATCTGTCACCTCAAATGGTCCATGGAAATACTCACCGGAATGGATGCAGCCGGAGTGGATCCACTGCATTTCCATAAACCAGCACATCGCAGTAGAATACACTTCTCCATAGTTAATTCCGCTTCCAATGGTATAGATAAGCTTCTCCCGCTTGTTTTCCTTTGCCCAGCGCTCCGCCTTTTCCTGATAAAGCTCCTTTGCCTTTCCTGACAACTCAGACAGCTTATCAAGCTCCTTCAGGCATACATCCCATTTTTCACTGGGAGCCAAAACCTTCAGCAGATGGAAAAGAAGACCATAAAGGATACCTTTATTCTTGTCGCTGTCGCTCACTTCCTTGCCCCAATCATAGTGAACAGGACACTGAGCGGCGTTCCATAAAGGCGATCCTTCTGCATTTGATAAAGCAATCGTCATAGCTCCTTTTTCTCTGGCAAGCTTTGTAGCGGCAACCGTTTCCGGAGTATTACCGGAATGGGAACAGCTGATTACCAGAGACTGTTCATTTAAAGACTTGGGTGTATCATACATAAATTCATTCGCTGTATACACATGGCTGGGAACCGTTGTTTCCTTATCAAAAATATACTGCCCTGCCATCAAAACTGCCTGGGAGCCTCCACAGGCCACAAAATAAACAGCATTCACTGTTCCCATCTGCTCCACAGCACTAACCGCCTGTACAATCTGTCCAAGATGTTCTTGTCTCATATCCGTCTCCTCCTAATTGATTATATATCATTATGTATCTTTATATATCTTATTATAGTGATTTGTCCCGAAAAAATCAAGTATATTTTCAAAAAAAGATACAAAAAGATAAAAATTTTAAAGATTGCATATCATCATAATATATGCTATAATGAATTGTTGAAGGAGAATCCTATTATGAATTCAAAAAGTGTAAAACCATTGTATCAACAGATTGAAGCATCCATTCGCAGCGATATCCAAACACACATTTATAAAACCGGTGACAAGCTTCCCACAGAAACCGAACTAAGCGCAAAATATAATGTAAGCAAAATCACCATACGTAAAGCTATGGAAAAACTTTCCCATAATGGATTAATACAGAAGGTTCAGGGAAAAGGTACCTTTGTGTGCCCACAAAAGGACAAAATTGCCCTCTCCGAGACAAGAGGATTTAACGATTCCCTTTCCTCTCATGGCCACTCCTCCCGTCATAAAGTACTGGAAATCAAAAAAATCCAATCCGATGACCGTATTTCAGAAGCTCTCAGCCTGCGTGAAGGCAGTCCTGTTATTTATGTAGAACGGCTCATCTGGGCAGACAATAAACCCATTGGCCTTGATACCATCTATGTTTCAGAAACCACCTTTCCTGACTTTATACAGAAAGCCGCCTCTGAAAAACCTCTTTATCATATCTTAAGAGAAGATTACGGTCTGGAGGTAGCGGAAGCCACTCTGGAAATTAATGGAATTTTAGCCGACAGTTCTAAGGCATCCCTCCTAAAATGTCTGGTAGGCGACCCTCTGTTCCATGTAGAAAAAACTGCCTATAATTCCGATGGGATACCTATCCATTTTTCCTCCACATATGTACGCTGTGACTCAGTTACCTATGTTGTCCGTACAAACCAGTATCTGCATATGGAAGAAAAAAGGCTGGCTTCCTGTTTTCATAAAAGAAAATAATAAAAAGTTTTTATCAAAATCCCCCTTATTCTGCCTGATATAAGACTGCAGAAAATACAACAAAAAGAAGGACTGTGACTTAAAATAAGTCAAACGTCCTTCTTTTTGTTAATATCTGAACTTTCTGTATTACTGCTTTACCTGTACATTCCCATCTATAATCCACTCGCCGTTTTCATTTACCATATAGCCGTCCGGCGTCATTCCATTCTTTATCATGGAACCAACCGGGCGGTTGGGAGCGGGAGTATCCTGGAAGTAATAGCACTTTCCATTGATCCAGTTCCAGCCCGTGTACATAGAACCGGCTCTGCTGTCGTTCTGGTCATGGAGAAAATAAGTATTTCCGTCACGGTCTGTAAACCAGCCGCTGTTCATGTAGCCCTCGGCATTAAAATAATACCATGCCTTAAAACCATTTGAGGAGCATTCATACCAGCTGTCTGCAGGATATGTGCCGTCTAAAGGAGCGAACCACCAGCCCTTTTCGTTCTGCATCCACTGACCGTTCGGCTCAGGAGCCTCCTCCTTTTGAGGCTGGACTTCATACTCATAAACCTCTTCCTCATCCTCGCTGTCCTCATAAGATGGAGGAATCGTAGTTTCCGGAACAGTTGTTTCCGGAACGGTAGTTTCTGGAACGGTTGTTTCTTCCTCTTTTTTAAGGATCATTTCATATGGCTCAAAATCTCCAAACTCTGTGATCATCCCCTTTTCATGGAACCGGTCTACAATCTGGAAATCATTCTCATCTACGGAAATCGTCACATTTTCATCCGATTTTATGGTAATGGTTCCAAGAAGGACCTTTTCTCCCTTTTCAAGGACGGTATCCCTTCCGGCTACATACAGCTTCATGGTTTGATCTTCCTCATTGTACCGTTCTTCATGAACCGATACCTTCTCCCCCTTAAAATCAGATCCGAATTTAAAAACAGGCTCCTCTGACAGATCTTCCTTACTGTCAAAATTCAGTGTCAGGCTGAAGGCCTTAATTTCCTCGAACGCTTCCTTTTCCTGAAGCTCCAGATACATACTTACTACATTTTTGCTCTTCTTTTCCCATGTGATCAGGCTGTGCTTTTCCGCCCGTGTCAGCACGGGCGGGATCAGCACAAGAAGAAGGCAGATAATGGCCAGACAGCCGAAAATTGATTTCTTCTTCATATTTTTCTATCTTATTCTCCGTTGTTTGGTGTTTGACTGTTTTCCAGCTTGATGGTCGGAATAGGATCCGGAACTGCCGGAACCGCCATAAATGGAGTATCGCTTACAAGGCGGTCGCCTTCATTGGTTTCCCCATTCTGGACACGATAAAGCTCTGCCCGAACCTTTTCAGGACGTTCCACCATGTCATTCTGATCCTTAGGCTCAATATAGTAAATCCAGCTTCCTTCAGAGACCTCTCCTAACTGTCCGTCCTTTGGATCGGGAGCCAGGATCAGCTGATCTGCAGCTGTATCTCCGTCCTTGTCCTTTCCGCCGACCACATTGCCCTTTTCATCATAGAGGATCACCATGTTATAAGCAGGATTTCCTTTATAGCGTCCTGTAAATACGATGGAACCCTTGGGGATTCTGGTTGCATTGCTTCCAGTACGTTTTTCGCCGGAATACGCTGCTGTGCCTTCTTCACTGCCATTATCGCTTCCGGAATGCTCAAACACCGCATCCTCTGTCAGGATTCCAAACTGATCCAGCTGAACACTGTCGCCGATGGGGCTGAGAATATCGATCTCCGAAGCTGAGAAGCGGTCAGAACCAAGAGCAGTGATCTTCACATAGGCTGCATCATAGATATAGTACCTTCCGTCATTTTCCTTGTCAAAATGTACGGCTGCAACGCCATTTTCCAGCCGGAAGGTTCCTTTTTTAATCTCCTTCCAGTCTGTTCCGTCTTCGCTGATGGAAATGGAGTAAGCCCTAATCGGCTCCCCGGTTCCTTTATATGTGTATTTCACGCCTGCAATGGCTTCTATTCTGCCAAGGGAAATGACTGCCTGAGCGTCCTCTGTCCTTTCCTCCGCTTTTACTGTTCCCTCATACACAGTATCCAGATCATTGTCAATCATGGTTTTTGCGCTGCTGACAGTTCCGCTGCAGGACTGGTTAAACTGGTTTTCCTCGCTGTTTACATCCCCGTTTACCTCTTCATCCGTTTTAGACCAGGTATTTACGGTAATGCTCCAGTCTGCCTTATCCATGCTTCCGTCATGGGAAACCAGGATCTCATCAGCCAGGACATAAGCCTTTGTAGGCATCATGCACCAGTCGATTCCTCTTACCTCGTATCCAACCACCCTGTTATTGATTCCGGAAATCACATCTGTAAAGGTATCCTCCTGGGTAAAGCCCACAACCTGGCGCTCTTCCTTTCCGTAGCGGCGCTGGATCCGGGTAATCTCATAGCCGAAAAGCGTTCCACTCATGGCAGCTCCGTCTTTTCCATGAGCTTCCATGGTAAGGGTCACGCGTCCTGGATCTGTTTCATCCTGATGCGCTGTGGCTGTTACTTCTACAGATTCTGCGATACTGCTTCCGCCCTCTGCACGGTATGCCCTGGCCTCATCATTGATATAGTAAATCGTTCTCTCTTCTGCGTCAAACTGCTCTGCGTATTTCCTTGTAACCGCATCAGGGATCATTCCCCAGCGTGTGAAGAATTCAAGCACGTTCTTTTCAGCAGCCGCGCAGGCCAGACGCATAAGCTTATTGTCCTTATCCGCTCCGTCCAGAGTCAGCTTTACTCCATCCGGTGCAGGTGCACGGCTTATATCTCTTGCGTAAGAATCAATGCGGGCAAAGATTAGGTTCTTTCTCTGCTCCCCATAATCCTCATAGGTCTTAAAGTTATATCCATCGTCATAAGCCAGATGAAGCTGCCAGTACATTCCCAGCTGGTCGCTGCTTCCGCCCTTTGTTCCTGAAGTTACCTTTCTGTAAGCGTCCTCATATTTGAAACGCACAGAATCGTTGGTATCCTTTGCCTGAGCCAGGATCGAATAGTAGTTATTTGTGACCTCAGCCACAGCGTACGCGCCTTCGTTGATGATATGGCCGATTTCATGGGCAATTCCCCATCCAAAGTAGCTTCCGCTTACATATTTGCCGTTATCCGACTGGATCGGCTCTGATCCACCTAACAGCGCGCAGGAATCCCACTCAATACCAATATGAAGACCGCCTGCATACATAAATGCGCCTGCAAACATTCTCTGATAACGGATATTTAAACGTGTTGTTGGAAGCTTGTCCTTCTCATAGGTTTTTCCTCCGGTAACTGGAGCCGCATTTAATCCCTTATGCTGATAGAACAGATGAATCATCTCATCCATAGCCATAAGAGACTGATACAGCTTCTCTGCTGCTTCATCCTGAGATTCACCATTTCCCGCAATGGACTTATATACCTGCTTAATGGGAATCGAAAACATCATCTGATCCAATACAATATCCGTTGCACCTAAAATACAGTTTCTTTCGTCATAGTCCAGACCGGAAATGGCGCTGTGAGAGTCCTCACTGTCAGAGTTCTCATTATGCATCTCCTCTATCTTCTGGACGTATTCCGCCATTTCTGCCACATAGGCGTCTGTCAGTTCTTTGCGTTCCTCTGCAGTCTCTGCCCGTGTCACATCCAGAACCGGATACTGAGAACCGCCGATTACGCGGACTGCATAAATCTCATTGGGGTTATTTCCGGTATACTCTATATACAGAGCTCCGCCTTTTTCCACACCCAGACTTGAAACGGCAGGAACTGTAATTTCATTAAAGCCTACCTTCAGGGATGTTACTTTTTTCTGTAAATGGCTGGCTTCTGAATGGTACTGAGTTGCATAAAGATCCAGATTTGTATTGTCTCCAGTACGTCTTCCGGGAGCTCCTACATAGACTACAACCTTCTCTCCGGCCAGAGCTGCTATTCCCAGAGGCTGCCATCCATTGAGACCGGCGCTGAAGGTAATATGGCTGTCATATTTCTTGGATACCCCAGTATCTATATGAATCACCTTATAAGACTCATTATGATCCAGGATCTTCTCCGCATTGTCCAGCTCCTTCAGGATCAGATCTCTCTTGGGAGTCATTTCTCCGCTTACAGGATCCACCTCGTCAGCCCTGATCCTCAGCTCAGTGATCTGTTCCTGTGTAACATCCTCGCGAAGGGTCATATGCAGATCGTCCGTATACAGGGACAGAACCTCATTTAAAAGCTCATCATACTCATAAAAACGGATTTCTGCAATACTGATATAGCGGGTAGAGCTGGGTACAGCCGTATTAAGCTGAATCTTATCTGCCTCAAATGGCTTATCTGCCAGAAATTCATAATATTTCTTTCCGTTTTTATCCAGACCCTCCCGGACAGTGAGACGCCCGTTTATGATCTGAGGTTCATTTTCTTCTCCGTTCCAGGCACGGACACGGACTGCATTAAAATCATTTTTCTGATTCGGGCCTGCAGTAAATGCAATAGTATCCATAATATAGGGCTGATCCAGCGTCACAATAGGGCCTCTGTAACTATAGTAAGCGCCGGAATCCCAGTCATCCAGCTCCCATAAAGAATAGGGATCACCGTCTGCCACATCACCCGGAACACTTGTTACAGAACCGGTGACAATGGATACCTCTTTAATATGCTCTGTTAATGCCTGTCCTTCCTTCGGCTCTGTGTTGATCAGACGGTAAGCGGGCATTCTTGCCGCTTCCACTGTAATCGTACTTCCAGAGTATATCACAGACTGAGGACTGTCTCCCAAAGGATTATGACCGATCATATAGATCTCATACTCCGTCTTATCTTCCAGACCGCTGATGGTTGTGCTTGTGCCTGTAAGCTCACCAAGCATTGTAAACTCGTCTTCTGTACCCGCCTTGCGGTAATACAGGCTGTAGCTCTTTGTATCCTTCATCTTTTTCCATGAGATATGAAGGCTCTTATAGCCTCCCTCAATGGAAATATTTTCCGGTGCTGGTGGCGGACCGTCCGGTTCCGGTGTTACGGCAATCTGAGCGCTGTAACTGCTCTTCCAGCTTCCGTTTACAGAACGAACCTTTACCAGAAACGTCTCATAATTCAACAGTTCTTTTCCATTAAATTCATCAACTGTCAGCGTATTTACCGTTGTTTCGATAATTTCTGTTTTTCCATTATTTGTAATGGAAACCTCATAGCCTGTAATATTTACCTCTTTATCCCATGTAAGGGTAAAGATCTTGCTTCCGATCTGTGCGCTTACATTCTGAGGGATATTCTGGGCTGGCGGCGGGATGCGGTCCTTCATATCGCCTAAAAATTCCACCTGGCTGATTTCTGCCAGATTTCCTTCCGATACGGTTCCCGTTACCTTAATACGGATCTTTTTCACAGGCTTCTGATTCTTCAGATCAATCAGGATCGCACCGTCTGCATCGATCATGGCAGTCGCACCGCTTCGGAAGGAACGGCGCTTTTTAGTTCTCGCATACCTGTCAATGGTTACTGCGATCTTCTCGCCGTCAGTCAGCTCTGCTTCTACCTCACCAGTGCTGATCGCGCCCTCGGAATCAGGCGGAGACTGAATTACAATTCCTCCGATCACCGGCTGTCTGGAAAGATCCAGCTCCAGTTCAACCGGATAAGCCTCTGAAATTGGTTCATCTATCTCGCTGTCCGCGTGCTCCAGTGTTATGGAGCTTTCTGTATCATTATTAAACAGATCCTGTACCGTTCCCTCTACCTTTGTGGCATTGCTTTTTGTCGCTTCACTTGGAGATGCAAGGGTTACATCGCCTTCCTGAACCGTGATCGAACGTTCAATCGTAGAAACCGGATATTTATTATCGCTGCCTTCCTTTCCTTTATAAAGGCTGGCAAAATACTGCAGATCCACCAGGTCGATTTCTCCGTCACGGTTTAAATCCATGCCTTCCTCATCCATACCTGTGAGATTGCCCTCATAAACAGCATCTACCAGAGCATTCATATCCTCTTTATCAATCACGCCGCTTCCGTCCACATCACCCATACGGATCAGGCCCGGATGAGCGGAGGAAGAATATTCATAATCACCGTAATCATTTAAAATCATGATCTTGGAGGTATCATCCCTGACCTCTATGGTCTGTTCATATGGAAGATATCCTTCGGCTGTTACCTCAAGCACATACATTCCATTTGGAACATTCTCAAAGGTCTCATTTTCCTGCTGTCCCTCTCCCGATTCCTCTTCAGGCATCAGGCTGATGGTAAGAGAATCCTGGTAAATATCCCCGTCTTCGTTCGCTCTTGCCTTTTTGGATACGACTTCATTTAATTCAACATTAAAATCCACAGCAGACATTACAGGCAGCAGGGTTCGTATTTCCACCATAACAGCGCCTCTGTGCTCTTTTCCCAGCTTTACCGGCTCACTGGGACTTGCAGTGGGAACTGATTCTGTCTCTGTTCCTCCATCCTCTTCATCTTCCTGCCGATGGCTTTCAGATGAACTTGCAGTGGGAATCGTTTCTTTCTCTGTTTCCTCAGTCTGCGTTTCCTCGTCCCTGCTGTCTGATTCCAGACCGGGGATTTTGCTTTCCTCCAGGGCTTCCATTTGCCCTGCTGATTCCGGCAGCTGCGCTCCATAGGCGTTAAAGGCGCCAAGGGGAAGCTGCAGGCCAATACAGGCAGCCAGCACACATGCCAGTTGTCGTTTCATTTCTGCTTCTCCTCTTCTTTTTTGTTTCGTTTTTGTAACCAAATGCACCTTAGTATATCAGGAAATGTTTGTCATTTCAATTGTTTTTTTACTTTTATTTCCATATAAAAACTCCCGCGCATATACCGTTTCCGTTTATGCGCGGGAGTTCATTTTTTCATTCTGTTTTATACAATTCCCTGACCCAGCATAGCCTCAACAACCTTCTCAAAGCCTGCAATATTGGCGCCTGCCACATAGTTTCCGGGAACGCCGTAGCGCTCTGCCGCATCCGCAGCCTTTGCAAAAATATCGGCCATGATCTTATGAAGTCTCTCATCTACTTCCTCAAAGGTCCAGGACAATCTTAAAGAGTTCTGGCTCTGCTCCAGACCGGAGGTTGCAACGCCGCCTGCATTTGCTGCCTTACCGGGCATAAAGAGAATCTTCTTCTCAACAAAGAGATCAGTTGCTTCTCTGGTGGAAGGCATATTTGCACCCTCTGCCACTGCAAAGCAGCCATTTGCCAGAAGAGCTTTTGCATCCTCCAGATTCAGCTCGTTCTGCGTTGCACATGGAAGAGCAATATCGCAGGGAACTGTCCAGATGCCCTTTCCTTCTGTATATACAGCAGAAGAAACTGCCTCTGCATACTCCTTAATGCGGCCTCTGCGCACTTCCTTGATCTCCTTTACAACATCCAGCTTAATGCCTTCCGGATCGTATACATAGCCGTTGGAATCGCTCATGGCAACTACCTTTGCGCCAAACTGCTGTGCCTTCTCAACTGCATAGATGGCAACATTTCCGGAACCGGATACGATTACCGTCTTTCCTGCAATCTCCTTGCCGTTGTGCTTTAACATCTCATCCAGCATGTATACAAGGCCATAGCCGGTCGCCTGGGTTCTTGCCAGAGAACCGCCGAAGGTCAGTCCCTTTCCGGTGAGAACGCCCTCATATAAGCCGGTCAGTCTCTTGTACTGGCCGAACATATATCCGACCTCTCTTCCGCCTACGCCGATATCGCCTGCGGGAACGTCCGTATCCTTGCCGATATGACGGTACAGTTCTGTCATAAAGCTCTGGCAGAAGGCCATGATCTCACGGTCGGATTTGCCCTTTGGATCAAAGTTGGAGCCGCCCTTTCCGCCGCCCATAGGAAGACCGGTCAGAGAATTCTTTAAGGTCTGCTCAAAGCCCAGGAATTTAAGAATACTCTGGTTTACGGAAGGATGGAAACGAAGTCCGCCCTTGTAAGGTCCAATGGCGCTGTTAAACTGCACTCTGTAGCCTTTATTGACCTGCACATTTCCCTGATCGTCCACCCACGGCACACGGAACGAAATAATGCGCTCCGGCTCTGTAAAACGCTCCAGGATGCCCGCTTTGCGGTACTTTTCCTCATTTGCGTCGATCACCAGCTTTAAGGAATCCAAAACTTCCTTTACTGCCTGGTGGAATTCCGGCTCACCGGGATTCTGTGCTACCACTCTCTCATAAATCTCATCAACATATGACATGGTACTGATCCTCCTTTGGTTTTTGTTGGGGTATGCGCCCGGTTTTAAGCGGACGTATATGGGATACTCCATCTTTCGATGTACATTTTAGGGACAGTATAGCAAGTTAACTCGCTAAAGTCAAGAAGGAATTTCATATGTTTAAAACAAAGCCGGGATTCTACCTCCCGGCTTCCTTTCGTTCCATCCCCACCAGCTCCGCCAGCTGTTCCATCACGCCTTTTCCGCCATTAATAGAAATCGTCCCCACCTTATCGCAGATCCGCTCCAGATACTCCATCTCCTTAAGCTTAAAGAGGGTCTGGTTTTCATCCATCAGCCTTGCGGTATTTAAGAG
>NZ_DBMACH010000028.1:0-19788 GCF_057861365.1 Enterocloster sp. | reverse complement strand
TTGTGCCAGAGCATAAGTATGGCGGAATGGTAAACGTAGTGTATGTATGCGAGGAAGAGAACCATGTATGGGCGAACGGAGAGATCTGGGCAGCGGGCCTTGTAGATGGAAAGGGAAATGTAAATTCCAGCGAGCTGACGAATGTACCGGAAGGCTATAAGTTAAAGGAAGTAGGAGATTTCTACTATGACGGCGGCGCAGAGCTTCGGGTTCAGATTGTACCGGAGCAGAAACTTGGTGGAATGGTAAATGTAGTGTATGTATGCGAGGAAGAAAACCATGTATGGGCGAACGGAGAGATCTGGGCAGCGGGCCTTGTAGACGGAAAGGGAAATGTAAACTCCAGCGAGCTGACCAATGTACCGGAAGGCTATAAGTTAAAGGAAGTAGGAGATTTCTACTATGATGGTGGTTCTGAGCTTCGTATTCAGATTGTACCATGGTATCGTTAATAATCTGCTTTAAGAAATGTGTTGTAACATAAATGAACAGCGATATGCCGCAGGAGCCGGATTCATCTGGTATCTGCGGCATATTTTTTCAAGCGTCGGGAAAATATCCATGTTGACAAACCACACAATCCGTCGTAGAATTTACAATAACGAAAGACATACTTTCCATGATGCGACATAGATACATGAGAAAGGCTAAGAAGGGGAATAGTAAGCCCGGAGCACGTTGCAGAGAGAGGAACAAAAGGTGGAAGTTCCTTACGAAAGCCCGGACCCAACCGGCCCTGGAGCCCTGTATGATGAATACAGCGCAGATCCGGCGTTAATGGATAAAAGAGAGAGTCATAAAGACTAATCAGGGTGGTACCGCCGAGCTGTTCGGTCCCTTGCAGAGCGCATAGATGCATGGGATTGGATGGCTTTTTTGTTATATAGAAAAGAAAAGGAGAATCATCATGGCAGACAACAAAAAAATGGTAGAAGCCATCACATCCATGGACGTGGATTTCGCCCAGTGGTATACGGATGTGGTAAAGAAAGCAGAACTCTGCGATTATGCAAGCGTAAAGGGCTGTATGGTAATCAAGCCTGCGGGCTATGCAATCTGGGAGAATATCCAGAAGGAGCTGGACCGCAGATTTAAGGAAACAGGCGTGCAGAACGTATATATGCCTGTATTTATTCCGGAAAGCCTTCTTCAGAAGGAGAAGGATCATGTAGAAGGCTTTGCGCCTGAGGTTGCATGGGTGACACACGGTGGATTGGAGCCTCTTCAGGAGCGTATGTGTGTAAGACCTACCTCTGAGACGTTATTCTGTGATTTTTACGCAAAGGACATTCACTCCTACAGAGATCTTCCGAGAGTTTACAACCAGTGGTGCTCTGTTGTCCGTTGGGAGAAGACAACCCGTCCGTTCCTGCGCTCCAGAGAGTTCTTATGGCAGGAGGGCCATACGGCTCATGCCACAGCGGAAGAGGCAGAGGAGAGAACCGTACAGATGTTAAATGTGTACGCTGACTTCTGCGAGCAGGTTCTGGCGATCCCTGTTGTAAAGGGACAGAAAACAGACAAGGAGAAGTTTGCAGGCGCAGAGGCTACCTATACCATCGAGTCTCTGATGCATGACGGAAAGGCACTGCAGTCCGGTACCAGCCATAACTTTGGCGACGGTTTTGCAAAGGCCTTCGGCATCCAGTTTGCAGATAAGGACAATACCTTAAAGCACGTTTACCAGACTTCCTGGGGTATGACAACCCGTATGATCGGCGCTATTATCATGGTACATGGCGATGACAACGGCCTGGTTCTGCCTCCGAGAATTGCTCCAGTACAGATCATGGTTGTACCGATCCAGCAGAAGAAGGAAGGCGTTTTAGACAAGGCGTTTGAGCTGAGAGACCGGCTGGTGAAGTCCGGCTATGCTGTAAAGGTAGATGATACAGACAAGAGCCCCGGCTGGAAGTTTGCAGACTGCGAGATGCGAGGTATTCCTCTGCGTGTGGAGATCGGTCCTAAGGATATGGAGCAGAATCAGGCCGTTCTGGTGCGCAGAGATACCCACGAAAAGACAGTTGTTTGCCTGGACGAGCTGGAGGCAAAGGCCGGTGAACTGCTTGAAACCATTCAGAAGGATATGCTGGAAAAGGCCAGAGCTCACAGAGAGGCTCATACCTATACTGCTACAGAATGGGATGAGTTTGTGGATACCATTAACAATAAGCCAGGTTTTGTAAAGGCTATGTGGTGCGGCTGCCGTGAGTGTGAGGATAAGATTAAGGAAGAGACAGGCGCTACCTCCAGATGTATGCCCTTTGAGCAGGAGAATCTCTCCGACCACTGCGTATGCTGCGGCAAGCCGGCGAAAAAGATGGTTTACTGGGGACGGGCATATTGATGAAAATACAGATTCCCGCTGCTGCACAGGAGATTGTAGAAAAGCTTTGTGAGCATGGATATGAGGCGTATCTGGTAGGCGGCTGCGTACGGGATATGCTTCTGGGACGGGAGCCGGGAGACTGGGATATTACCACCAGTGCAAAACCGGAGGAGGTCAAGGCTGTATTCCGCAGAACCGTGGATACAGGAATCCAGCACGGCACGGTGACTGTAATGATGGGAAAGGAAGGCTACGAGGTTACTACCTTCCGGATTGACGGCGATTATACTGATGGCCGTCATCCGGACAGCGTGACCTTTACGCCGGATCTCATTGAGGACTTAAAGCGCCGGGATTTTACCATCAATGCTATGGCTTATAACCGGGATCGCGGTCTTGTGGATGCCTTTGGAGGCCGGAAGGATCTGGAGGATGGTGTGATCCGCTGTGTGGGAGCGGCAGAGGAGCGCTTTACAGAGGACGCTCTGCGCATTTTAAGAGCCATCCGTTTTTCCGCCCAGCTTGGGTTTGAAATTGAGGAGCATACGGAAAATGCCATAAAAAAAATTGCTCCCAATCTGGTCCATGTAAGCCGGGAGCGGGTTCAGGTGGAGCTTACAAAGCTTCTTATAAGCCCCCTTCCCGGACGCATCCGGCAGGTTTACGAGACAGGGATCAGCCCCTGGGTATCAGAGACCTTTCACCGGATCCCGGAGATTTCCGGCGGCTCCTGCTTTCACATACCGTCCTCTGTTCCGGCGGAAAAATCACTGCGCTGGGCGGTTTTTATGCGGAAATGCGAGCCTAAAGAGGCTGTTTTGGTGCTTAAGGCGCTGAAGCTGGATAATGATACTATTTACAGGGTAAAGACTCTGGTTCAGTGGATTAAAATTTCCCTGTGTGGGGAGCCGACAGAGGACAGTATACAGTCCGATAAAGACGGTGCAGCTATACAGGCTGGATATTTAAAAAAAGAGCTTTCCAAGCATAATGACAGGATAAAAACCGGACTGCGCCGGGCTATGAGTCGGATGGAGCCGGAGCTGTTTGACGATCTCCTTAGGGTAAAGCTGTGTCTGGCTGAGGAGTGTCCGCCTGCGGCGGAGTGCCTGAGAGTACTTTGCAGTCTCAGAGATGAGATCCGCCGGGATGGCGACTGCATAAGCCTTAAAATGCTGGCAGTTACGGGGAATGATCTTATAAAGGCGGGGATGAAGCCCGGAAAAGAGGTTGGAACCCGGCTGCAGCAGTTTCTGGAACTGGTGCTGGAGGATCCGGTGAGGAATACGAAGGAATATCTGCTGTCTCTGTTGTCCTCTGTAAGTGATGCATAAACATAGGATCTGCATTAAGAATAAAACATTGCATAATGTATAAAAGTCGGCTATAATAGGCCTTATTAAGGTATTAGGAGGTTTTCGGAATGAACGTAATTGACACAAAGAACGCACCAGGTGCAATCGGACCTTATTCTCAGGCATTTGAGGTAAATGGGGTAATCTATACTTCCGGACAGATTCCTGTAAATCCGGCAGACGGTACAGTAGCAGACGGCATTGCCGCTCAGGCAGAGCAGAGCTGTAAGAACGTAGGCGCTATCCTGGAGGCAGCAGGCAGCGGCTTCGATAAGGTATTCAAGACCACCTGCTTTTTAGCAGATATGGGCGACTTTGCAGCATTTAATGAAGTATATGCAAAGTATTTTACCTCCAAGCCGGCAAGAAGCTGCGTAGCAGTAAAGACTCTTCCAAAGGGAGTTTTATGTGAGATCGAGGCAATCGCAGTAAAGTAATCTGCCTGCAGGTGATAAGAAGGGAAGGGAGCCGCAGGGCTCCTTTTTCTTTGCCTGAAGGCGAACCGGACTCTGGGCCGGGATTGATCGGACAGATGGCGGGAGCGGCACGAAAAACGGTATGATCTGGGAGAGCAGGAGAATTTGAGCGGATGGATGACAAAGGAAGAATCATTTATCAGACAGTGTATGAGTCCCCTGTAGGTGCTTTGACTCTTACAGCTTCAGAGGATGCTTTGACGGCGCTTTCCTTTCCACAAGAGCGGTATCCCGAAGATGTAGAGCGGCTGACGAAAGAGCGTGAGGTATGTATTCCTGCTGCGGACAAAATCCCCCGGATTCTGAGAGAAACAAGGGAATGGCTGGATATTTACTTTTCAGGAAAAAGGCCGGACTTTACCCCGGCTCTGGCGCCGCAGGGAAGTGATTTCAGAAAGGTGGTCTGGGAGGAACTGTTAAAAATCCCCTATGGCTGTACAATAACTTATGGCCAGATTGCAAAGCAGGTGGCAGACCGAAAAGGCATTTTGCGGATGTCTGCCCAGGCAGTGGGAGGAGCGGTAGGACATAATCCCATAGGCATCATCATTCCCTGTCACCGGGTTGTAGGAACGGGAGGAAATCTAACCGGATTTGGAGGCGGGATTCGGACAAAGGAAGCACTGCTTAAACTGGAGGGCATGGATATGGGCCGGTTTTATATTCCGAAGAAGGGAACAGCACTGTAAAAAGGAGCCAGAAACAAATGAGAAAAAAACAGGTGGTTCTGATGAATTTCAGCGGGATCTACGAAACAGAGAGCTTTTATGAAACGGTTCCGCAGGAAAACAGAATATGGCTGGACTGCAGAACAATTCCCGGCACCAACTGCTACTGTGACGAAGAGGGGGAAAGGGAGCTGAAGGAAAGGATGGAGCCTCTTGGAGCGGATGGGATCCATTTTCTGGATTCCGGCAATTATCATTATGTCACAAAGCTGTGGCTGGATCAGGTGAAGGAACCCTTCGATCTTCTGGTACTGGATCATCACACAGATCTGCAGCAGCCCATGTTTGGAGATATTCTCTCCTGCGGGGGATGGATTCGGGCCTCTTTGGAGGAGAATCCTTATCTGAACCGGGTTTTTCTGGCAGGCCCACCCTGTGAGGCAGTGAAAGAAGCGGAAAATGAGCTTCCGGAAGAACTGTGGAAAAAGGTGGTATGGATTCCGGAGGAGGCACTTAAGGAGAAGTGGGGAGCCGGAGCTTTAAAATATGCCAGATGCTTTGGGGATTCTGGATGCGCCGGAGATATCCGGCGATTGGAGGATTCTGAGGATTCTGTGTATCTCTCCATTGATAAGGATGTCCTTTCGCCCGATTTTGCCCGCACCAACTGGGATCAGGGACAGGCAGGCATAGCGGAAACGGCGGATTTTATCAGGACTTTTCTTAAAGGACGTACACTGATCGGAGCAGATATATGCGGTGAAAACCCGGAAGGCGCAGAGGGGCCGGAGGCAGAGGAGGAGCGGCGGATCAATGATACTGCCAATGGGCTGCTTTTAGAGACGGTTCTTGGCTGCTTTGATGAATAAATGATGGCTGCTGCGATAAGATAAACAAAAGGAAAAAATCATGGTGAATAGAAAAAAACGGCTGTTTTTTCTGACTGCTGCCGCTGTACTTTGTTTGATAGCGGCATCCTGCGGTTCTGCTTCCGATGGCTTTGACGGTCGGATGGCAGAGCCTTCGATAACGCTTCTTTTAAAGAATAATCTTCCAGATGAAAGCATTACAACAAAAGCGGTGGAATGGTTTTCGGAGCAGGTAGAGGAGCGGACGGAGGGACGGGTAAAAATAGAAGTATTGAATAATGCGGATATGGGGGACGGGCGCGCCTGTTTAGAGCAGCTTCAGTACGGAGGAACAGATATCGTAAAGGCAGATGTTTCGGCTCTGGGAAATTTTGTTGAGGAATTTAATGTACTGGGAATGCCGTATATTTATGAGGATCCGGAACATTTCTGGGCGGTTCATAATGGCCCGATCGGTGAAGAACTGCTTAAAGGAGCGCAGATGGCAGAGCTTGGGATGTACGGATTGACCTACTATGACGGAGGAAGCCGCTGCTTTTACAGTTCCAGGGGGGAAATACACAGTCCTGGAGATCTTGAGGGACTTGACGTACGGGTTCAGCAGTCGGAAACAGCGCTTTCTATGGCAAGAGCACTGGGGGCAAGGCCGGTAACTGCGGATTATTCCGAACTGTACCGTACGCTGCAGTCAAAGGAGGCAGACGCGGCGGAAAATTCCATTGTAAATTATTATGCTCAGGCATTTTATGAGGTGGCGCCTTATTTTACAGAGGACAATCACACACGGTCTGCAGATGTGCTTGTGATGAGCCTGGAAAGCCGGAAAAAGCTGTCCGAAGGAGATTTGCTGATTCTGGATAAGACGGCGGAGGAATCCTGCGAATATCAGAGGAAGCTGTGGGCTGAGGAAGAGGCGGCTGTGAGAGAAGCGCTTTTACAGAAAAATGCTGTGATCACTCAGCTGACAGACAGTGAATATGAAGCATTCCGTCAGGTTTGTGAGCAGATCTGGTACAGCTACCGGGATGGCAGGTATATTGACCTGATCGACCGGATCGTGGCAGTTGGATATCTGCAGAAGCTGCCCGAGCAGGGAGGAGAAATTTATGAATCTGGATCTGAATAAGCTGACCTGCGGTGTGTCTTTGACGGATACAGAGCAGGCGGTGCTGGAATATCTGCTGCTTCATCTTGATGAGGCTTTGAAGCTGGGGGTCCGGGGAGTTGCAAAGGCTAATTTTACTTCTACTTCTACGGTGATGCGTCTTTCCAGAAAGCTGGGCTATAACGGTTTTATTGAGATGTATTATAAGCTTTTGGGGGCTGTGGGAGAAGGAAGCCAGAGCTATGAGCTGAACGAGGGCTTTATCAGCCATTTTGCAGGAGAGGGAGCTGTTTCCATGGAAAATTACCGCAGCCTCCGTCTGGCTGCAGAAAAGATCTACCAGACAGATCAGGTGGTTTTTATCTATGGCATGGGATTTTCATCCATGATGGCAGAATATCTGGCAAAAAAGCTGCTGGTATTGGGAATCAAGTGCATTTTTTCTGATGGGGCTGATTCCATTGGAGTCTTTGAGAATAATCTGGAGGATATCGGCGTTTTTATCGTTTTTTCCAGATCGGGCCGTTCTCCCTATGTGCTCAACCGTGTGAAAATGGCAGAGGAGAACACAGTGTTTACCGTGGGCTTTACCAATGACGGGGCAAGCCCCTTAAAGGAGCACTGCGGCTGTATTATAGAGGTGCCGGATGACAATCCTTTAGATGACAGAAACATGAAGCCGACCCTGTTTTTTTCTAAGATAATGACCATGATCGAGCTTTTGGTTTATGAATATTACCAGGTTTCTCTGGGATAAGAAAACGTGTTACACATCCGGGTAACACGTTTTCTTTTGTCTGAAATCTATGTACTTTTGCCCGTTGTCTGCGTATAATCCAATCATCGACCACGCGGGGTTAAAGTTAGAAAAACGGAGAGGTATGAAATGAAAGAAAAAGTTATGAGCATAATGCAGGCATTTTCCAAAGCTATGTTCATGCCGGTGCTGATCCTTCCGATCGCCGGTCTTCTCATTGCAGTGGGAAATGTATTTACAAACGCAAGACTGATCGAGATCCTTCCATTCCTGGATAATCCGGTAACAAAGGGCTTCGGAACCATCTTATCCGGCGCTCTGGTGGCTATTTTAAATAACCTGGGACTGATCTTCTGTGCAGGAATCGCAGTTGGACTGGCAAAGAAGAAAAAGGCGGAAGCCGGATTTACTGCCATGCTGGCATTTCTGGTATTTATCAATGCCATGAACAAATTTATGGATCTTCGCGGTATTTTAGCTGATCCGGCAGCCTTAAGAGGAACCGGACAGGCGATGGTTCTGGGAATCCAGATTCTGGATATGGGCGTATTCCTGGGAATGATCCTGGGCTGCGTGACCGCGTATGTACACAACCGTTTTATTGATACAGAATTTAACAATGCGTTCCAGATTTACGGCGGAACACGTTTCGTATTTATCGTTCTGATTCCTGTGGTTATCCTGTTGGCAGTAGTGCTGACTTATGTATGGCCGGTGGTTCAGTCCGGTATTGACCAGCTGGGATATTTCATCAATCAGGCCGGAAACTTCGGAATCTTCCTTTATGGAGCATTAGAGCGTCTGCTGATCCCCACAGGACTTCACCATCTGGTATACACTCCGTTCCTGTACACCAATCTTGGCGGTACTGTTGAGGTGGCAGGACAGGTATTTGAGGGCTGCCGCAACATTTACTATGCAGAAATGGCAGATCCGAACGTAGCGATGTTATCCGCTTCTGTTGTATGGGATGCAAGAGGACTTTCCAAGATGTTCGGTCTGGTGGGCGCATGTCTGGCTATGTACCATACTGCAAGACCGGAGAACCGTACAAAGATCAAGGCAATCCTGATCCCGGCGGCATTTACCTCCTTTATCGCAGGCGTAACAGAGCCCATCGAGTTCTCTTTCCTGTTTACAGCGCCTATCCTGTTTGTAGCGCACGCTGTATTAAGCGGTTTGGGTATGGTTGTATTTAACCTGCTGAACTGCCGTGCCATCGGACCGAATGGTTTTATTGACTTTATCCTTTACAACCTGCCGTTGGGGATTGAAAAGACAGCATGGCCGACGTACCTGCTGATCGGTGTAGGCGAATTTGTAGTTTACTACCTGCTGTTCCGTTTTATGATCGCCAAGTTCAACTTAAAAACTCTGGGACGTGAGTCTGAGGGCATGGAAATGAAGCTTCATACCAAGGCTGAGTACAAGGAGAAGCAGGAAGGCAAAAAGAACGCAAAGGGCGAAGAAATCAACGCAGCTCTGATCGTGGAAGCCCTGGGCGGAGCAGGCAATATCGTAAAGGTAGACAACTGCTTTACCCGTCTGCGTCTGATTGTAAAGGATAATACTCTGGTACAGGATGATGTTTTAAAGCAGAAGACAGGAGCTGCCGGAGTGATGAAAAAGGGAGAAAACGTACAGGTAATTTACGGTCTCCACATTAACCAGGTGAGACAGGCAGTGGATAGGGAACTGGGCCTGGATCAGTAAAGTTTAGAAAGGGAGTATGCAGATATGGCAAAGAAAGCATTTGATGTAGTAATCGCAGGCGGCGGAAGCACCTATACACCGGGAATCGTGAAAATGATGCTGGAGCACCAGGAGGATTTTCCGTTAAATTCCGTTACCCTTTACGACAATGACGGGGAGCGTCAGGCTGTCATCGGGGAAGCGCTGGAGATACTGATGAAGGAGGAAGCACCCCACATTCATTTCTCCTACACCACAGATCCTGCGGAAGCATTTACAGGAAAGGATTTCTGTATGGCACATATCCGTGTGGGAAAATACGCCATGCGCCAGTTAGATGAGAGAATCCCCTTAAAGTATGGTGTGGTTGGTCAGGAAACCTGCGGACCGGGCGGTATTGCCTACGGTATGAGAAGCATCACCGGTATGCTGGAGATCATTGACTATATGGTAAAATATTCTCCTGAGTGCTGGATGTTAAACTACTCCAATCCGGCTGCTATCGTGGCAGAGGCCTGCCGGGTACTGCGTCCCGATGCAAGAGTCATCAATATCTGCGATATGCCCGTAGGAACCAGAAGAAGAATGGCCTACATTGTGGGAAAAGAGTATGATGATCTGGATGTGCGCTATTTCGGCCTGAACCATTTCGGCTGGTGGACCAGCGTAAAGGATAAGACCACAGGCGAGGATTATATGCCAAAGCTCTTAGAGTATGTGTCTGAAAACGGTTACCTTACTCAGAAGGCCATTGAGACTCAGCACATGGATGAGAGCTGGCAGGCAACCCACAGAAAGGCAAAGGACCTTCTGGCACTGGATCCCCAGTTTTTACCAAATACTTATCTGAAATATTATCTTTATCCCGACTATGTGGTAGAACATTCCGACCCAAACCACACTCGCGCCGACGAGGTGATCGAAGGCCGTGAGAAAGAGGTATTCGGCGCAGCCAGAGAGATCATCCGCAAGGGTACGGCCACCGGCGGCGAGTTTACCGTGGACAATCACGCTTCCTTTATCGTGTCTCTGGCAAAGGCTATCGCCTACAACACCCATGAGATCATGCTGTGCATCGTGGAGAACAAGGGCGCGATCAGCAACTTTGACTCCGACGCCATGGTAGAGGTTCCCTGTGTAGTAGGAAGTAACGGTCCTGAGGCTATGTGCCAGGGCGAGATCCCCACCTTTGAGCGCGGGATGATGCAGGAGCAGCTGGCAGTTGAGAAGCTTGTGGTAGAGGCTTATGTAGAGAAGAGCTACTTAAAGCTGTGGCAGGCTCTTACTCTGTCCAAGACCGTGCCAAGCGCCGGTGTGGCAAAGCAGATCCTGGATGAGCTTATTGTGGCAAATAAGGAGTATTGGCCGGAGCTTAAGTAATATTTTAAAATGAAAAACAGCTCAGGGTGTGCTGCCTGAAAATGGCGGCGGCCCTTGGGCTGTTTTTTGATTTTCCATATTCTATTCCCTGCAGAAAAGCCGGTCGGAAGCCCTGTCAATGAGACTGCCCATCAGAGCTGTATAGAAGGCAGCGCCTGCATTGGTTGCAATGCGCAGGATCACAGCGCCGGCCGCACCGAAAAGTCCGGAGGCAATGGAGAGGGCGCCGAAGGTATTAAATACCGTCTGCCAGGGGTATCCGGCAGAGTATCCCACTCCGATGCCGCCTAAAAGTCCGATCATGGGATGGAGTTCTTTAGGCAGAACGGCATAGATTACAAGAAAGATCATGCATCCCAGGATGTTGTAGATCCAGCGTATGTGAGCCCGTTTTACAAGATCCTTCTGGAAGGGAAGGCACACGGACATACAGGCAATTCCGGCCCACATGGCCCGTGGGATACCGAGAAGGGATGCAATTAAAAGTACCGTAGATACACATAAGGTCAGTTTGATATACCACCGATTTCTCAGGGAGCGGGGATCAAATTCGTGGAACAGATCCTTAAATTCTCTTTTGTGAAGCCGGTGTTTCTGATTTTTATAAAATACTGCCATACATAAAAGCATACCTACAAAAAGCCCGGCCGTACGCATCATCCAGGAATAGCCGCTTACATCATAGCCCTGAAGAATCAGATAGGACAGCACAAAGGTAGAATGGTTGGACATGATTACATTGTGGCAGCCTAAAAGCATCAAAAGCAGGATGCAGATCAGATTGATAAAAAAGGCGGCAAAGGGAGATACCATATTGGACAGTCTGGGGCCGGTCATGAGAATGCCGAAGATGCCGGCAATACATAAAAGCCCGTGAGAGGTATGGATTCCAAAATCGGCCTGGCGCAGCACTAAAAGAGCCAGCAGCACAACTACTCCGGCGATACTGTTTTCATTTCCAAATATCATACTGAACAGCGTGACGGCGGCAAAGCAGAAGGCGACAACCAGATAGACCTTGAAGTTGTAGATAAGAATGTGGCGCATACGTTCCTTTTTGTCCCGGGTGATCCGGATCAGGGCTTTGGAACCAGCGGAATTTAATTGCAGTTCCTGATAAAATGTCATTTGTAAAAACCTGCCACTCAAAATGTGTTCAACTATACTCAAACACATCGAGAAATTAAAGTCCTCACGGATACTTTTTACTGCTTCATTGTGTATGCGTTGGCAGTTGCTGGCAACTTGCTACTAACAGGTTCTTGTACACTCCACAGTCGTCAATTCCCGAAATAGCCTTCGGTACATACTTACACTTGCCTGATCATGCAATTTTGTAAGTTACTGCATCTTTTAAATTAAGACTCGCATTAAGATCTCTATCCTCTACATAACTACAACTGCATTTGTAGATCCTGTCTGAAAGTTTTAAGTCCTTTTTTATAGAACCTCAACAATGACATATTTTAGAAGATGGATAAAACCTGTCTGCAATTCTTAATTCAATGCCATTATCATCACACTTCACTTTCAACTTTGTCCTAAACTCATAGAATTTCTGTGATGCAACTGCTTTTGAAAGATGCCGGTTCTTCATCATTCCTGATACATTCAGATCCTCAATCGTTATATAAGACGGCTTGGTTTTCACTATCTCAGCGATGGCCTTATTGATATGATCAGTTCGGATATTGTCTATCCGATGATGAAGTTTCTGTACCTTAAGCTTTTGCTTTTGTATATTTGCTTTTTGAGTGGACTCTCCTTTCTTTAAATTTTCATACTTACGGGAGAGACATCTCTGCTCCCGGATCAGTTGTTTTTCAAGTTTTTTCAGTCTTGCTCATTTATTAATGTTCTTATATTTCTTACCATTTGAGAGAATGGCAAAATCTTTTAATCCAAGGTCTATGCCAATCCCTTCGCTGTAGATATCGGTTGTTTTGTTATCCGGTATTTCTATCAGAACTGAAACATAAAACCTGTCCGCTTTCATGGAGACCGAACCGCTTTTTATGACATATCCATCTTTTGTAGCAGGGATATATCCCTTTTCTTTGATTCTGACCCACCCAAGGGATGGGATATTGATCCGATGTCTTTCGCAGCGGCAATCCTTTGGATTATTCTTCACGAAGTACATTTTTACATCCGACTTACCCTTTTTTGAATTTAGGAAAGCCGCTTTGATGTTTGAAAAATCTTGTAAATGCGGTCTGTCCATGATTTACAGACTGGGTTACTGCTTTTGAATATGCCTCCTTGATCCATGCATATTCCGGGTGATCCGGCAGATATTCATTATTAAGCCAGACTCTAAATTGATGACTGCTCATAAACTTTTTACCATTTTCATGAAGTTCTTTATTGTGAGCAAGATAGAAATTATAGATAAATCTACACGTTCCTATCTTCTTACGGATCTTAACCTTCTGTTCCTCTGTTGGATTTATTTCCGTCTTGAAGTTCTTTAGCAATCTCCTCATCTCCTTCTATTTGTTTTTTATACTTACGAAGTCCGTACAACCTGCAGGAGAATACATGAAGGATGGAAACAATATCCTGTACAAGTTCTTCCCGTGGTGATAGCTCTTCATTGTTTACTACTACTATGGTCGTGTTGAACTTCATACAGAATTTTTCGAACCAATCATAGCCAAATCTGACAAATCTATCTTTATGCGTGACTATAATCGTCCTGATTTTTTGTTCCATCACTTCATCCAATAATTGATTCCACTTTTTACGGTTGTAATTAAGACCACTTCCATACTCTTCAATGCATTGGTCTACGATCATTCCCCTGGCGTTACAAAACTGACGTAAAAACGCTGCCTGGTTTTGTAGATTATCCGTTTGGTTTCTTGTAGATACTCTGGCATAAATAACAGTCTGACGATCATCATTTTCGGTATGAATGCCTTTAAATTGAAGATATTGGTCATAAGTGTAATAACGTCTATCAGTTGGAGTACGGTTTGCTTTCAGAATCCCCTCTCTATCCCAACGCTGCAGCGTTTTAACAGAGACACCTAATAATCCAGCAAAATCTTTTGGTTTGTAATTAGTGATATTAGAAGTGTTCATAAATAATCCTCCTCGAGTATATTCAAACACTTTTAAGCACTAATATCAATGATTTTGATTACTTGATATTTCCTCTTTTTAGCCTGAAAATGGGCAGTAAAGAGAATTATAACTGTTTTCGGGAAGGGAAACAAGAGGAAAATTGACTTTGAGTTTCCGCACTTTACACCGCACTCTGGCGTCTGGTGTTCAGGACTCCGGTTTCCGGCCATAAGAAAACCTAAGGGGCTGAAATTTTTCTAAAAGCAAAAGCCATATTAAAAACTCGCTGCGCTCAGGCAGGTTTGATATGGCTTTTAACGAAAAATTTAATCCTCTAAGGTTTTCTGTTTCTGGTTGACAGTTATATTATCCAATTTCGGAGTCGGCGGTCTGGTAGGGCTTACCGGAGTGGCGGGATTTCTCCTTCCGATCGTGTATACAGGCCTTCTGCAGATGAGCGTCACCCAGGGACTTGCACTGAGCTTTGCGGCCTTTATCCTGTCGGGCGCGCTGGGATCTTTCAATTATAAAAAAGCTGGAAATCTGGACGTGTCCTTTGGTCTGCGCTTAAGTGCAGGAAGTATGGCAGGTGCGGTTCTGGGCGTAAAGCTGAATTTGATTATCCCGGAAGAGCAGGTCAAGATACTTCTGTATGTGGTGGTGCTGTTGTCCGGTATTTCCATTCTGCTGAGAAAGGACGGAAAAGCTGCTGAGACGGAGAAAAAGGCGGCTGCCGGGGCCGCCGGGGCAAAGGAGAAGGGCTTTCGACTGGAGAAGCATCTTGTCCCCACCCTGCTTCTGGGGTTTGTTACGGGTTTGATCTGTGCTTTGTCCGGAGCAGGCGGCCCAATATTGGTGATGCCGCTTTTAGTAGTATTCGGCACCGGCGTTCGTGTGGCAGTAGGAATTGCCCTGTTTAACTCCATTTTTATCGGGATTCCGGCCTGTATCGGCTACATGAGCCAGTGCGATGTCCCGGCGCTCCTGCCTGTGTTGGCTGCCGCTCTGGCAAGCCATGGCGTTGGCGTGTATCTGGGGAGCAAAAACGCAGTGCGCATAAATCAGGGCGTTTTAAAACGGGGGATCGCAGTATTTTCTATATTGATTGCAGTCTGGAAGCTGTTCCTTTAGGGGGACAGCTTTTTAGCTGCCTGCAGCCACCGCAGCCTGTCGCTGTCCCATCCTGCGCCAGTTTAAAAAGCCGTAAATATCATTTACAAAAAAGGCGGCAAAGCATACGGTTACAGACAGGCAGCTGATATCTTCCATTGAGGCCATAGTCCACAGTATGATCAGGATCAGGTCATTGGCGGCGTATCCTGCCGCATAGTAGGGACTGCGCTTAAAGGTTAGATATACAGCCAGGAAGCTGGTAGTTACAGAAATCGTGCTGGGGATTAAATTGGCAGTGTTAAAGGCCTTTAAAATAAAGTAAAACAGGATGGTCACGACTGCAGTCAAAACGGACATAAGCACAATATCATGCCGTTTGATATGGTAGATTTCGACTTCCGAACGATTTCCATTAAATGGATTTTTCAGCCATGTGATCAGAGAGAACACAGCCATAGGCATGGTCATTCCCAGATATGTGATCATTTCTCCATAATAAGAAACGTTCAGGGAAATCATTCCGTAAAGCAGGCTGAACAGCACCATCAAAAGCTGTCCCATGGGATTTCCCTTGGCACAGAAGATGAGAGAAGTCACTCCGATCAATGAGGTCCAAAGGGTCATATAACTGGTCCGGTCAAAGAGACAGAAAGCAATCAGAATCAAAACGACTGAGGTACTCCAGAGAATCAGCTCTGTTTTTGAAAAGTAGTTTTTGAGTGTGGTAAATGATTTCATGATGTCCTCCTTATCTGCCGGTGATATATAAAAAGCATTCATATACACATCTTCAAAGACCTATCGATGCGTATGTGAATGCTTTCAACATTCCTACCCGGTGGCAGATAATTTTTGATCTTATGCACAGCAGTTTGCTGTCTGAAACGTATGGGGCGCTCCTGCGGCGTCCGCTTCGTGATACAGTATACGGGCACTTTTGAGAAAAATCAAGAAAAATTTTTAAAACCCTGAAACTAATCTGAAATTTGCAAAACAAAAGAAAATTGTAAAATAAACTGGGAAGGAGAATTGAAATATGAGGAAGAGATGGAATGTATTATTGATCGCAGGAGCTGTAATGGCACTGGCTGTTGGATGCGGAGCAAAGGAAGAAACAAAAAGCGTACAGGAGACAAGCGCTGTATCAGAAACAGCCAGGACGGAAGGAACGACAGCACATACAGAAGAAACGGAAAAAGCTCCTGAAGCTGAGAAAAAGGAATCTGAAGTACAGGCTTCTCACGCGGCAGATGAGACGGCACGCTCCCCAAGTATGGCTGGTTTTGTCCTTACTGGAGAAAACGGCGGGCCCAATATTGTATTTGGGATGAGAGACGGGAAACTGGCGGTGTTGGGGATTAACTATTAAAGATGAACGGATCCAGAGGCGTTTGATTCATCTGAACCAGGCTGTTGCAGGCTTTATGCAGTGATACCGGCTGCCTTAAGTTGCAATTTTATTCCCCCCATGATACAATGATTTCACATAGTGAAAATTGTTAATAAATAGACAAAAATTTCCAGTTTTAAGTTTGGAGTATTGGATGAAGGGGGAATTATGTATCGGGTTGTGGTTGCAGATGATGATGGTAAAGCCTGTAAAAAGGCAGTGGAATTTCTTCAGAATAATGGGTATCAGGTTGTGGGAGAAGCAGCAGACGGGCTGGAAGCAGTTATGGTATGCCGAAGGGAACGTCCGGATTTTGTGATTATGGATTTGAGTATGCCTGTTATGACCGGGCTTGAGGCAATTCGGGTGATCCACAGGGAGAAGCTGGCAGGTTTTATCATTGTGCTTACTTCCTGCCGCAATAAAGCGCTGCTGCATCAGGCAGCCCAGGAGGATATTATGGGATATCTTGTGAAGCCGGTAGAGGAATCAGCGCTTTTGGGAGCGGTGGAGGTAGCTCTTTGTCAGGAAGATCATATTATGAAGGCAGAAAGGGAATGTGAGAAAACAAAAAAAGCGCTGGAGGACAGAAAATACATTGAAAAGGCGAAGGGGCTTTTAATGGAGCACAGGAAGCTTTCTGAAAATGAGGCATATTCCTATATTCGCCGTCAGGCTATGGATAAGGAGCAGACCATGGCAGAAATTGCCCGGATTTTGTTAATGGCGTATAACATGTAGGATAAAAATTGTTAATTACTTGACAAACTTTGAGCAAAGTGGTATGATTGAAAACAATTAAAGCGATATCTCTTTAAAAAACATAACTGATATACAACGGCGCATATCAGCGAACAGCGACATCGAAGTCCAGATTTTCTCTTTTAAGTATAGGGGGGATTTTGGGCTTTTTTGTATGCTGAAAAATTGCAAAGTAAAAGTAAAGGGGTTGTGTTTTACATGGAGGACAAACAAAATAAAAGCAATGGTTTGAATAAGAGTCTGAAATTGATTTTTGTTTATACGGTTGCGACAGGATCTATTTTCACATTTGTAAACTATTGGGATTCTGTATTTTATGGTTATTGCGGCAGCGGTACGTTTCTGGCATTCGCCCTGATGACAGTGGCGATCCTTCCGGTAGCTCTGGTATACAGTGAGCTGGCATCCTTGTTCCATACCTCAGGAGGCGAGCTGATCTACAATACCGTAGGGATCAATAAGCACGTTGGTTTCCTGGCTTCCTGGCTTATTATGGCAGCGTGGATTTCCGTTCCTCCGGCAGTGGTTATGGCAATTATGACCTGGGTAAACAAAACGCTGGGTTTAAACCTTGGTACTTGGCCCATGGTGGGATGTGCAGCTGTACTCTTGGTTCTGTATTTTTTAATGAGTATCCAGAATGTGCAGTTTCTGGTAAAGGCTCAGGCAGGTATGCTGTTTTGTAATATCACAGTAACCATTCTGACTGGATTTATTCTTCTGTTTTCCGGTCATTGGCATCTGGAAAACTTTGGAAATATTTTCACTACAACGTTGGAGTCTGTGAACGGTATACCGGGCTGGATCATTGGAATGGCTCTTTTGATCACTCCGTATTTTGGATTTGAAACCGTTCCTCAGATGGTAGAAGAAGGAGATTTCCCTATTAAAAATTCTAAAAAAGCAATCTGCGGTTCCATTCTCACCTGCGGCTGTATTTATGTATTTTATTATTTCTGTGTAGCAGGTCTGGATGGTCTGAAGGACATTCATGCCAATTTCGCACAGGACGGTTTCCTGACCATTGCGACCATGCAGAATGTATTGGGATGGACCTTCTGGCCGATTATTGTAGGTATTCTTTCCTGCCTTCTGGGTATGGGAGCATCTTTGCTGGGATTCTGGATGTCTACCGTACGTATGCTGTATTCCATGGCAAATAAGAATTTCCTTCCAAAAGTATTTGCCAAGGTAAATAAAAATCAGCAGCCGATGCTTCCTAACATTTTTCTGCTGGTATTATCTTTGATCTTTATTGTACTTCAGAACTCTTCCGATTTTATGAGTGCATTTTTCAATCTGATGAGTTTTGGCTGCGCCTGTGCGTATGCTTTAACAATGATTTCAGCTGTGTGCATTCATCACAAGCATCCTGAGTGGAAGAGTGCGAATACCGTTAAGGGCGGTGATGCATTTCGTGTGTTTGCGATGCTCATTGCAGTTGCGATTGCATTTTTCTGTACATTGGGCCAGGGAATTGATTCCTGGATCTGCTTTGGAGTATATTTGGGCATCGGTGTAGTGATCTGGCTGTGGATGCTTCTGGTAAACTGGAAGAAACATCCGGTTGAGATTGAAACACCGGATGGAGTACAGCAATTTTAAGTTTGTAAAACAGTTAATCCGGACGAAACGAAACGTCTGAAAATAAATGAATGAAGTAAAGGAGAAGATAAAATGGCTAAACTGGATGGAAAAGTTGCACTGATTACCGGAGCTGCTGCCGGACTTGGAGAAGGAATTTCTACTGCGTATGCAAAATACGGAGCAAAGCTGATCATGGTAGATCTCTCTCCTGCTGTAGAAGAAACAGCTGAAAAACTGCGCAAGGAATACAATTCAGAGATTATCACCGTAGTTGCCAATGTAGCGGACCGCGCACAGATGGATGCAGCTGCGGCAAAGGGCATTGAGGCTTTTGGAGAGATCAATGTAGCCTGCTGCAACGCAGGTGTATGCCGTCTGGCTCCTTTTGAGGAGATGGATGATGCTACCAGAGATTTCCATATCGATGTAAATATCAAAGGTGTATGGAACACCTGTAAGGCAGTAATCCCATATATGTTAAAGCAGGGCGGAGGCAATATTGTGATCGCTTCCTCTGTAACCGGAGATATTGTAGCAGACGCAGGTGAGGCAGCGTATGCTATGACAAAGGCTGCTCTGGTTGGCCTGACAAAATGTCTGGCTGTTGAGTATGCAAACCGCAACATCCGTGTAAACTGCTCACAGTTGGGCTATGCGCGTACACCTATGGTTGAAAAGATGGCTCTGGAATCTAATCCTGAAAATCCGGAGGCAGCAATCGCAGATATCGCAGTCGGCGTTCCCATGAAGCGCCTCGCAAAACCAATCGAGGTAGGAGAGCTCTTTGCATTCCTGGGAAGCGACGAATCCAGCTATCTGACAGGTTCTCAGATTGTTATTGATGGCGGAAGCACATTGCCTGAGACAATGTCGATTGGAACCAACTAAGCTTTGAAATTAGAATAATTGATATAAAAACCGGCAGATTGTGAGGGTCTGCCGGTTTTTGTGATGTATATAGTACACATAAGTATTTGTTTAGCTGTTCTCTTTACTGCAGATTGCCAGCCGATGCTGGTATTTTTCTCTTGTAGCCAGTCCGCCCCGGATATGCCGTTCGGATTTGTTGATGTCCAGCACTACTCTGGCTTGGGCGGCGAGGGATGGGTTGATGTGTTCCAAACGATCGGTGACATCCTTATGTACCGTAGACTTGGAAATTCCAAACCGTCTGGCTGTCTGGCGCACGGTAGCGTTGTGGTCGATAATGTAATTCGCAATAGCAATGGCCCGTTC
>NZ_DBMACH010000027.1:0-19849 GCF_057861365.1 Enterocloster sp. | reverse complement strand
TGAGATGGAATTTGTCAAGGGGCTTTTCTGCAAAACACAATGTTTCTGAAAATAGCGTTCAAAATATATGCAGAGCCGTTAGTCCGCAAAGGATGCGAATTATCGGCTCAATGGTTTTCTTTTATTTGTAATCATTACTTTTCCAATTCCAGATATTCTTGTCCCATGAAGAAGATTTTCAATTCGTTTTGATCTACTTCTATCTCAAATTCTACACTACTATTTCCCTGTGTAACACAGATTATATCCGAGTAAGAAAAACTATAATATGCGTCACCGCAGGATAGACCCGAATCGGGCATATCTTTACTCACAGCAAGTTCCCCGTTTTCTTGAAAGGTAAATATCTCCTCAGCATTTGCATCCTTCCATGTGCCAATAATATCTTTTTCGTTCTGAATGCGATTTACTTTACCAACACATACAATGGCAAGTATAACTGCACCAACAGTCAAAGCAATGCCTGCAACTCTCTTTACCAGTTTCTTTTTACGCAATTTCTATTACCTCTGTTTCAGTTGCTTTGTTAGATTGAATGATTACATATTGCTCAATTTCAGTTCCTCTACAATTTCCACCTTTGATACGCTTCTAACAGCAAACAGCATAGCGATACATACCATAGCGCCGACAGCCATAACTGCAAGAGCATAAATACCGCCGTTCATATAAAAAGCAAATGGTGTCATACCCGACGATATGAAGTAGTAGATAGCACAATGAATCAAAAAGCTCACAGGCAACGCAAGAACCAATGCTTTTACGCCGTACAAAACAGCTTCGAGCAATAGCGTACATTTTAATCCTTTGGCAGTCATACCAACAGAACGCAGAACAGCAAATTCGCTTCTTCTCAAATGAATCGTATTCGAGATAGTGTTACAAACATTCAAGCTGATAATAACCGTCATCAGGATCGAGAACAGGCAGATTACCAGTTTTGCAATCGTATATACCTGTCTGGAATTATTCGTTGCGGCTGCAATGTCCACAGTTTGCGGAAATCCTCTGTCAGCCAGACATTCCATTGCTTCTTTATGCTGTGCTGTCTGTATTCTCATTTCCACATAGGCGTTATCATCTATCAGCAAGTTAAAATAACTTAAAGGCACGATGAGGACAGCTCGATCTCTCACAAACATGGATTGGATATTTGCATTTTCTTCTGAAACGATTTCTTCCACGATAATCGGCAAGGCATCCTCGGATGCCCCCAGCGGAATGATTTCTGTTCCCGGTTCAATAAGAAACGGTGAGCCTGCAATTACCCGATTTTGTGCCGAATTATAGTATCCCATAGTCTGATTGAGCAAAATTCCATGATTGAAATTTGTCACATCCAGACTGAATCCATTTTCATCGCAAAAAGAGACAAAATGTTCTTCGTCCAATCCTACGACATATACCTCTGCTTTCGTACCATTGATAAAATATCCTTGCATATCAGGATTGATTTGTTCCTGCGAAAATTCAGCGGTCATATATCGCTGAAAAGAATAGGAAACATCCGCAGTGATATTTTCATCCGATAATGCCCCGATTGCGACAGGAATATCTTTGTATTGAATCATCGAAATCACATCAGTATAACAGGAACCGTCCTCCTTCATATCCAAGGATGTCTGATAAAGCATAAAATCAGAGAAACTATATAAGGAAAGGGCAATTACCACCGACAAGAAAATAGAGCCGGTAATCGCTCGGAAGCGTTTTGGATTACGCTTAATATTTTTTGCTGCTAACGAACCATAAATGCCAAAAACCAAAGAAACGATTTTTCCGTCACGGAATTTCTTTCTTGATACCGCATTGTTAGACTGGCGGATCGCTTCAATAACTGTAATTTTAGCTGCTTGCTTCACAGGCTTTCTACTTCCGAAGTACAAAGAAGCAATGCCGGATAATCCGCTGACGAGCAGGATCAATCCGTTTACCTTCAAGGACAGTTCTACGATGCCAAAAGTGAATGTTTCTCCAAAAGCTGCCCTGACCACACTTAATAACAGAGCAGATAGCAGGATACCAACAACCAATCCAAAGGGTATGCTCACCACTCCCAAAAGGAAGGCTTCTAAATATACGCTAAGGCGTTTTTGCCCTTTTGTGGCTCCAATACTGGATAGCATTCCCATCTGCTTAATTCGTTCCTGTAAGGAAATGGAGAGGGCGTTGCTGATCATTGAAGCAGATGCAGCCATCAAAAGACAAACGACCATGACCACCAAAGCAATCAGTTTTGCAGCTCCTTTACCCCCGGTAATTCCATGATAGACTAACAATTCCGAATGAAACTTTGCTACATGACTGTCTACTGCCGCAGCCACTTCTTCGGCTTCTGTATAGATCGAATTGGATAAATTCTTTGCCTTGACATACGCAGCAAAATCGGATGCCGTTTTGTCAACACCTGCAAAGGCATTATAGTTTGCTGCGATTTTTGAGTCATTCACATCTGACAGAATACCAACAACTACATACGCTTTCTCTTTTGTTGGAACGAAGCTTTCTTCTTCGCCCCTATAATTTGTCAGCCCGGAAAGCTGGGCATTATATTCATCCCAAATTCTTGAACCAAGAGTTAAAGAAATCGTATCTCCAATCTCTGTATTCATGTTGTTTTTCTTCAAAAAAGATTCTGAAATAACAATCTCATTTTCATCTTGCGGGAAACGCCCTGCAAGCAAATACTGATTTAACGAAAATCTTTGGGTAAAGTTCTCGTCAATCTCGCCAACGGAGAGCATTGTACTGTTGGATTTCTCCCCGTAAAAACTGTTTCCGGCAAAGCGGAGAAGCGAAACTTCGCCTACATTGTTTTGACTATATAGCTCTTGAACCTGCTCCCAAGTCAAATCCTCCATGTAGTAGTCATAATCGCCACCATACACTTTTTCTTTCTCTTTCAAAAAATCAACCAACGACCATCCCCCACAGAGAATAGCGGTTATCATACTGATTGACAAAAGAATGGTTAAAAGTGTGAGTAGGGTACGCTTTTTATTCGACAACAGATTCCTGAGTGTAAGCATGAAAATCATATTCATCAGCGTATCACCTCATCCCTCACAAGTCTGCCATCCTGAATTTCCAGAATACGGTCTGCCTGCATTGCGATTTCACGGTCATGGGTAATCAGGATCATTGTCTGGCGATAGACTTCATTGGATTCACGCAGAAGTTTCATAATATCCCTTGTGTTCTCCGTGTCCAGATTTCCCGTTGGCTCATCCGCAAGGATAATCGCAGGTGCGTTAATCAACGCTCGTCCGATTGCCACTCTTTGTTGTTGACCGCCGGATAACTGACTTGGCAGGTGCTTTCTACGCTTTACCAGTTTGAGTGTGGATAGCAGTTCTTTCAAACGCTCCTGATTGATTTTACGCCCATCCAATCGAATCGGCAGCGTGATATTTTCCTCGACAGTCAAAACCGGGATCAGATTATAAAACTGATAGACAAGCCCAACCTGCCTTCTTCTGAATACAGCCAATTCATCTTCATTTTGCTCATAAACATCCTGTCCATCCACAAATACTTTTCCCGAAGTCGGTCTGTCAACACCACCTAAAATGTGCAACAGGGTAGACTTGCCAGACCCAGATGCTCCAATGATTGCAACAAACTCTCCTTTATCGACGGAAAAAGAAACATCTGACAAAGCATGGACAGGAGCATTGTCCATTTCATAGGTTTTGCAGATATTCTCTACTCTTAATATCTCCATAAAAAGTTCCTCCATATATTTTTGCAATTCAGTATAGCAAAGCCAAGTGACTGCTTCATTACTTTTTCATTACAAAAATGTCACTTAAAAAGGGGCTGCATTAAGCAGTCCCCCGATAAAAGCAGATTTCAAATTTTGCACCGCCTGACTCCCGATTTTTCGCTTGGATGACACCACCCTGATTGACAATGATCGTCTTTGCCAGAGCCAACCCCAAACCGGCATTACCGATTGTAGAGCCACTTCCTTGATAAAATCGGTCAAATAAATGGGGGATGTCTTTTTCCTGAAAACCTGTTCCGCTATCCTCTATAATGATCTGTGTCAAAAGAGGTCTTTCTATTGCCTTGATTTCGATAGTGCTGCCCTCTGGTGAATGTTCGATACAGTTTTTGATTACATTCCCCAAGGCTTCAGCAGTCCAATCAGTATCAAGAGATAGTTTTAATTCTGCCGGAATCACTTGCGTGATTGTCTGCATTTTTAATTCTGCCGCAATCTCCAGAGGACGAATTGCTTTTTCTACCACATCTTTTAAGTATACCGCCTGTGGCTTTAGAGTAATCGTTCCTGCATCCAGCTTGGATATTTTCAGAAGTGTGGCTATCAGCCACTCCATTCTTGATAAGAGCATAGTCTGTTCGCGGATCAGCTCATACCTTTCTTCGTCAGTCAGTTCCTCATTACACAGAGAAGCATTTAAGATATTCAGCGATGTCAAAGGTGTTTTTAATTGATGTGAAATATCGGCTAAAGCATTTGCCAAATTACCTTTCTCCATTTTCAGAGCTTCTGCCTGTTCAATAAGCCGTCTTGTCATCTTGGATATTTCATCATGTAAAACAGATAACTCACCTTCTTGAAACTGCCCAAAAGAAATTTTTTCATCTCCATGTAACAGCCTATCAATATGCAAACTAAAATCAGCAATTTTCTTGTATCTCTGATATGTGAAAAAGAGGGAAACTGCACTGGATGAAATGATAGCCGACAGAACAATCCACACAGCTTTGCTATCAACGATAATGCCAATGCCGCCCCAAAATAGAATAAGAATACTGCTGACAACAATTTGCCTTTTAACTTCTTTATTTCTGATAAAGTCCATATCAACCCACCTTATAGCCAAGCCCACGAACGGTAATTATGATTTCCGGCTCCTGCGGATTGGTTTCAATTTTGTCACGTAGCCTTTTCATATAGACAGTCAATGTATTATCATTGATAAACTCCCCAGTAGTGTCCCATAAAAGCTCCAACAATCTTCTGCGAGAAAGGACAATACCTTTGTTACGCAAAAAGACTAACAGCAACTTATATTCCATAGCAGACAACAAAATCTCTTTCCCATTCTTTGATACGGTTGCTTGATTTGTGTCCACAACTAAGTCGAGGTAACTGATAATGTTTTGTGTGTTCTTAGTTCTCCTTAATACGCTGTTGATCCTTGAAAGCAGTTCTCTTGGTCTGAACGGTTTGCTGATATAATCGTCAGCCCCCATATCTAACCCAGCCACAACACTATATTCATCATCAGAAGCCGTTAAGAAAATAACTGGCATAGTTCCTCTTTCTTTAATTGCAGAACAAACAGAAAAACCATTTCCGTTTGATAATTGAATGTCCACCAAGGCTATATCGTATTGGTCGCTATCCAATTTTTCTATTGCTTCTTTTTGACCGGGAGCATTTTCGATTTTGAACCCTTCATTTCCTAAATAGTCTGATAATGAGGATACGATACTTTGGTCATCCTCCACTAATAACAATTTACTCATCGTGTGTTCTCCTTGTTGTCAGCTATAAATTCATTTTTATTTTGTTTATATCTTCCATCAGCCGGCTTTTGGGCATCTTGGGGAATTAGCCATGCACGAGGTAGCCGAACAATTCCATCAATGCGATTCTCCTCACACAGCTTTTGAACACGACGCACCGATATTCCCCAAAGTTTAGCCGCATCCTGTACTGTCATGTATTCAAACATAGTTTACCTCCGCATCAAATAGTTATATATATTATATACGCACAAACGAACAATATCAATGGGCTGTTTGTAAACACTTAAACACTAACTGTGTACGAATTAACTCGGCGCTAACAATTTCCGTCATCCTGTTTCGGATATTATTTATTTTTCCACCCAACCCATTCTGTCCGGGCAGCTACCTTTAATTTTTTGTTACGCCTCCTCTGCTGCGAGCAACTCTACCAAAACCGAAGGACCATATTTTCAGACTGCCGAGCGACCTCGACTGGTGCCAAACGATTTTGCTGAGGCGATAGAAAATAGAATTGCAATGTACTATAATAAAGGTGTGAAATTTTCCCTCGCTTCTGTAAGATTGTCCGCCAGATCCATAGTACATAGGTGAGGAGGTGGATACCTTGTTAGAGGATGTGAAGATCATTGAACTGTTCTTTGCTCGTACTGAGCAGGCAATAGCTGAACTTGCTGCAAAATACGGTTCAACTTGCAAAAGAATTGCAAACAACATTTTGAAATGCGAACCCGACGCAGAAGAATGTGTAAATGATACATACCTTGCTGCGTGGAATGCAATTCCTCCAGAAAGACCTGACCCACTCAGAACCTATATTTTTCGTATTACCCGCAATATCGCTACCGCAAAATACCACGCAAATACTGCACTAAAGCGAAACAGTTACTATGATGTTGCACTTGATGAGTTGGAAGAGTGCCTAACTTCTGCATCTACTATTGAACAGGAAGTGGATGCAAAGGAGCTGTCACAGGAAATTGATCGTTTCCTTGACAGCTTGGATCAGGAAAGCAGGGTTATGTTTGTAGCAAGGTATTGGTACTCAGATAGCATTACAGAAATTGCAAAGAGGCTTCGTACAACAAATAACAATGTGTCTGTTCGCCTTTCCCGAATCAGAAGCAAACTTAAAAATCATTTACAGAAAGCGGGGTATGATTTATGACACGAAAGAACATCTCTGACGCCGTTGGTGGCATTGGTAGCCGTCATATCGAAGAAACGGCGAGTTATCAGGCAAAGAAACAAAAAAGCATTTGGCTGAAATTTGGGGCAATTGCTGCGTGTCTCTGTCTAATCGTGGTGGGAGTGTTTAGTATGGGATTATTCGGCAAAAGTACAGAAACAGCTACATTAGGTGATGGAACTACCATATCTTTCACTAAAGCAGATACGGTAGCCTCTGCTCTGAGTTTGAACTTGCAAGCACGAGCATTGACCAAAGATGAGGTTCAGACTATTTTCGGTGATCTTCCGATTTCCGGAGATGCCCTCTTTACCTTGGACGATGTAGCATTTGTTGGCTTTGATGGTCATTACAGCGATATGAAATTTGTTGTTTCGCTGTCTGGGAACAATCTTATGGATACTACCGTAATTGGCAAGGGAAATGTATCTATGGTTGGAGATACGCCAGTTAAAGCTGGCTACTTCGTTACAAATGCAAACAGCGAAGGAATTAAGACTGTGATCTATTACGCCTATATCACATTTGATAACTATTCCATCTATATCGAAAATGCAGGCGGAGAAAGTGAAAGAGAGGCTGTTCGAGCGGAACTGATGGCAGCACTTGATAAGTTGTTGGAAAACTCTTTTGATTTTAAGTGATAGAATTCGATTAAATATTGCAAGCACCGGTATGGAAAACCCATACCGGTGCTTATTTTACGCTTGACGTATAGGGATTATCTCCATCCCCCTATGTCACAGACTTCACCTGAAGTTTCAACCTCCAGCACTTTTAACGTTCCATATCTCTGTTTTTCATCTTACGCTCAAGCCGCTCCGATCGCCGCCTTTGCCGCAGTTCTCGATCCATTGTCTTTTCCTGTGCATATTCGTCAAGATAGCCAGACACATCCCGTAGGCCACTCTCCATCAACCACCAACTGAACTTGTCGCCATAAGCCGCTTCAATGCGTTGGGCTGCTGCTTTCTCTCTGTCAGGTCGAAGTGCCTTCCGCTCCAGATAAAGCTGCAAGGAATCAAAGCCGGAAGCTTGCTCTTTCAGCTCGGCATACTCAGACAATGCAGCCTCCAGCTCTCCGGCATACTTATTCTCCTGCGCCTCAAGCCGTTTGAGATTATCTTCATAGCGGTCAATCTGGCGCTGGAAGATATCGCTTGTGGCGTCCTCTGGGTATTCCAGAGAATGAAGCAGCATAGCCTTTTCGCTTTTTAGCTCCTCTAACTTTTCCGTCAACTCGGCTATTTTGGAGGCAAGCTCACGGTGCCTGACAAAGTGGATCGCAGGAAGGGATTTCTTTTCAGCCAGTAGGGACTTCCGTTCTTTGGTTGTTTCCTTTATCTGCTGCACAAGGGAGCGGTACTGTGCCAGATTTGGCTTCAGAATATTCAAGGCACCGGTCATCTGTTTCTTGCTGCTGCGGATATGCCCTAACTGATAGCAGAAGATCAGCATATTTTCCCGCAGCTTTTCCAACGCTTCTGCAATAGCGGGCAGCGTGTTCTTCACCGCCTCCGTAATTTTCTTGAACTGCGCCTTCAGTTCCCGCAGGAGCCTGTTGTCCGCCTTGATCTGACGGTTGAGTTCGCACCTGTCGGACACGATACCTTTCTGTTCCAAAGCACGGGCAATCACGCCCTCGTGGATGGTGGGCTGCTCGTCAATGCCTCGCTCGACAAAGCTGCGGTGGTCGATGCGCTCCTCATGACCGTATCGCTCCAAATATTTGTTTGTCACATCTGCCCATGCTTTGCGCCAGATAAGGAGCTGTTCCTCGCTGTTCCAGCGTTCAGAAATGGGATTCTGTCTCCCGTATTTGGTGCTTTTGGGATACTTGCTGGCACGCTCATATCCATGTTCCTCAGCTGCGGATGGTGTCATATACACTTTCTTCCTGCCTACCTTGTACTGGTACTGTTTCTCCCATCCGTCAGCCTGTGCAGCCTTAAACTCGGCAGCGGTAAAGCCCCGTTCCTCACCGTCACGGCTGCAGAGATATTCCTTCTCCGTTTTGTATTGCCATTTGCCGCTTTCATCAAGCGGGCGCACCGTCAAGAGAATGTGGGCATGTGGATTATGACCCGGTGGATCAGGATCGTGGATTGCCAGATCGGCGCACATCCCGTCTGCGACAAATTGGTTTTGTACGAAGTCCGTCAACAGCGTCTGCCATTGCTCTAGGGACAACTCTATGGGCAGGGCTACCACAAACTCACGGGCTAAGCGGCTGTCCTTGGTTTTCTCGTTTTCCTCCACGGCGTTCCAGAGAACCTCTCGGTCTTGCCATGCGGGTGGGGCCATGTCCGGCAGGAATACCTCCTGCCACACAAGCCCCTGCTTTCGGGTGTAATCGTGCTGTACTCCGTCATAGTCATTGAGGATGTGGGAGCAGCTGAGATAAGCGGAGGCTGCACAGGCGGAGCGTCCGGCTCCCCGGCTGACCACCTTTGCCTCCAAGTGGTAAATTGCCATTTGCGTTCACCTCGATTCGTATTTTGTGAGGGGGTGGTAAAACGCCACCCCTTGGTTTCTGTTTCTCTTTGCAAAGAGAAAATGGGCTGCATTGCTGCCCATATCTGCGATAAAGCTGCCGGTGGCAGGTTTTCGCAGGCAGGAGGCGGGCAGAGTATCTGCCGGATTGGTGCGACAAGCAGCAATCTCTGCATCAGCAGAAGCGCCGACTGCACAGGGAATGCTGACTTGCGGCATTTCCTGCCCTCTCTGGAGAAGTGTCCGATGGACAGTTCGTGAAGAGCGCACGAGCCCGACCAACGGAAGGGATACCACCGCCTGCTTCGCAGGTGGTGAGTAAGTGCGCCCTTCGGGATAAAAAAGGAAGGGACGCCCCGGTTGCCCGGAACGCCCCTCGCAGATTAGTGTAGCTTCTCATATAACAAGTCCTCTAATTTTTCAAGCTCCATTTGCTGAGCCTCTGGAAATACTTTCTCCAAAACAGCGCCCTCCTGAATCAAGCGTCTGGTACGGGCCTTTCGCTCTTTCGCCCGATCCCGCATTTGTGCCTCCTCCAATCGGTGCTTGGCCTGCAATTCTTCCTTGGTCATGATCTTTTTATTTGCCATATCTGGCTCCTTTCTGCCGCTGGGCGGCTTCGTGATAGTAAAAAGCAGGGAACTGGTATCACACAGATACCAACTCCCTGCAGAACTGATGGTAAATTGTTTTCCTCATTCTGAGAATTGCCAATTTGGTAGCAAAGACGGATTGTATTGCCACCAACATAGTAGTAAAATCAAGAAAAGTAATTTCAAAAGCCGTCTGCAAAATCCAGCGCAGCTGAAATGTCCTCCTCGGTTTCCTCCGAAACAAGAGCAGCGGCAGGCTGTGCGCTCTGCATAAGCTGTAGGATACCGCCAAGGCTTACCGGCGTACAGCTCTGCAAGCTGCGTGAGATGGTATCCTCGATCCGGCTGAGGAAAGCGTCCTCCTTCTCCCGTGTTTCCAGATAGGGATCATCGGCAAGCTGCTTGCTACGGTCAAAGTAAGCGTTGACCGCCGAAACGACTGCCTTGCTGACTGAACGATATTCTCGCCTGTCAAGGCTCTGCAAATGCTCCCACGCCCTGCGGTCTGCTTCGTTCTCCAGATTCAGCCGAAGTGTTGTTGTGTAGATTTGCTTCATACAAGATCGCCTTTCTTTTGCATTTTCTGTGCAGACAGCAGCTCATAGCCCTTGGCTGTGGCGCAGATGTCATCATTGATCATCACCCGGCTGGCATCATATTCTCCGAAATTCTTCACCATGCAGCTTCCACCGCCGACAACATAGAGCCTCATCAGTTCCGGGTCATACTCATGCTCACGCAGTCTGCGGAAGATGCCTGCGGTGTAATCCCTCGCTGTGTTCTGGATAGCAGTTAGGTAGCGTTCGCTGATGTCTGCCGTCCCAAAGCGAATCACACGCTCCAGAATCGTATCATCTACCGATGCGCCAAACTGCCGCATGAGATTTTCCCGGACAGCAATCATGCACTGGTTTGTCCCGTACTTCTCCGTGAAGCACTTCTGAGATAGCGGACGGCGCTCGTTGATATACATGACATTCATCGTTCCGTTGCCAATGTCGCAAAGCATATTGATGCCCTTGAATCCCCGCAGTCTGTCCGCCACAGCGGAGAAGCCCTGCGGGAAGATGTCCGCTCCGGCAAACTCCACATGATAGCTGACACCACGGAAAATGAAATCCGCCATTTCATTCTGCAACAGGTACGCCTTGAAGCTATCCTTCTGTTCGCTGACCCAAGTAAGAGGGAGCCCCGCCGCCAAATGCACACGGGCAGAGGTCTGCTTGCGGATATTCAGCTCTCTTGCAATGGCAGCAAGGGTCAGAATATAGTAGTCACCGTCTGTCATTTTGTCAGAGATAAACTCCTTGTGACCTTCGCCCACGGTGTAATAGCTGCCGTTGTAGACAAGCAGATTGCTTTTGAAGGTCGGCTCCTTGTCAGAGATGATCACGCCCGTAGGAAAGCAGCAATGTGCAGTCTTGATATTCCCATAGCCGTGGTCGATGCCGATGATTATAGGGTTATTGTTCATATAGTTCATAGTTTGTCCTTTCTGCCGCTGTGCGGCCTTGAAAATAGATTGTTTGTGTACGGCTCTGTACGGTAAACGCCAGTGCTGTACGCCGCTGTACACCGATTGGTCTTTGGATTTTGCGTTTGCTTTGTCAAATCGCTGTTTATACCGCAAGAAAATGCGGTAATCGCAGCACATTGCACATAAAGAACGCTGATTTTGCGGTAAAATAGCTTTTTGAAAACGGAGTTGAGAACTGCCGTACATCGTGTACGGCATGTACGGCAGTTTTGAAGTCCAGTTCTCATATTTAATAAGGAAGCAAGTTCATCGCCTCCACTCCGATAAATCCACGCACCCGCTTTCCGGCTGCGTACACATTGTTGGTAGCCTCCACATTATAAAGCCGTTCATTCTGGGCCAGCTCTGAGCTGATACGATTTGCTGACATAGGCTTTTGTGCGTTGTCCTCGCACCAGCGGAGATAGGCTTCATAGATAGCCTTGGAGCTGGCTTCGCTGTCGGCCTTAAAGCGGATATAGCCCTCGGATTGCAAAAACTCGATCACATTGTTGCTGCTGCGCTTTACTGTCTCCATATTTTCTTTGGCTCTATCGCTGATGGTGAACTGATACTCGTTCCCAATCAACCGCCGCAGACCCTCCAGACACCACAAAAAGATGCCCTCACGCTCCTGTGTCAGCTTATCCACCAGAAATGGATCATCGGCTCGTCCTGCTGGCCTGTCCTTGGTGGTCAACACGATCTGCCTGCGGAAGAAGCCGTCTGACTTGTCGTGCAAAGCGGTTAAAGCGCCGTTGCCGAAGCAAAGAAAGCGGACATAAAGCTGGCTCTGATAGCTTTGAACACCCTTGCGTTCCATATCCATCTTGCACTCTGAGGTCACGATGGATTTGATATAGTTGGTCTTGGGCAGGGCACTCATATCCATATCGTCATCCACCATCAGCAGCTTGTTTTCCAGGTCTGCACGGCTGAAACGGTTGTTCTCTACCTTCTGGATGCTGGTGGTATTCATGTTATCTCCCAGCATGGAGCGCATTACAAGTCCGATTCGACTCTTTCCTTCGCCGCCCTTACCAATCATCAGGAGCATTTTCTGCCCCTTTGTGGTAGGCAATAGGCAGTAGCCCATATACTCCTGCAAGGTGGGAATGTCCTCCGGGACAAGCAGCTCGGATAAAAATTGCAGCCAGCGCACAGGCGGCGGTGCATCGGGGAGATAGGCCACACTCAGACGGTTGTTGCAATAGCTTTTGTCCTCGGTGAAACGCCCATCCAGAAAGAGTGTCCCGTTTGCCACATGGATACGGTCAGTCTCGATGGGCAGGGGCGGCGAATAGGCTTGCAGCTTGATACTGGCCAGCAGATTTGCCACCACCTTGGAAAGCCCGGAGGTCAGACAGCCGGAGATCTCCTCCAGAATGAGATTGCCGATTTGCGCCTCGTCCTCAATCAGTCCATCCACTGTGAACAGCCTTCCTCTGACACATTTCATGGGATGCTTTTTTAAGAACTGCTGACAAAACAGCACTTCGTTGATGCGTTTTCCATCATACCAATCGGGAATGCTTTCTTCAGGCGGCATAACCATTGGGGTATTCAATTCGTCCATAGGTTTCCTCCTTTCGCAGTTGTTCCAGACGCTCCTTTAGTGCTATGATTTCACCATCCGTCATCCAGTCCTGTACAATTTCCCGACGCTCATAGCTGTCACCAAAGGTGAGAATGTTCAGTTCATATTCAATCTGACTGAGCTTGTGGCAGGCTTCCACGAATAAATCATGGACTGGCTCATCCGGCGTTTGCGGCGCATAGTATGCTTTCCATTCCTCCAAGCAACGGTAATAGTCCGATAAAACAGAAAAGCACAGACGCTCGTTTTCTTTGAGCTTCTGTGCTTCTGTTCGGATACGCTTTGCATTGAGTGCCGCTGCGCTGGGCGGCTTGTCCGGGTCAAGATGAAAGTCTATCACCAGCTTCATGGCTGCGTCGTAGGGCTTGAGATCAAACAACCTTGCAGTGAAGTCAATGACATCTCCATGCTCTCCGCAGGTAAAGCAATAATAATGGTCGTTTGCCACATACAAGCTGGGGTGTCTGTCATTGTGAAAGGGGCAGAGCGCCTTGCCGTGCCGGTTGACCTCAAGGCCATACGCCTGTGCCGCTTCCCGCAGGCTGACGTTGTTTTTTACGGTTTCGAATAAATTCATGTGTCCTCCTTTGCGTAGAAAAAGCGGCTTGCCCTGATATAAGGCAAACCGCTTCCTCAAAATTTATTGTTTTATTGGAAATATTAAGCCGGAGAGGTAACTGTCTCCGCTGCCAGTTTTTCCTTCCTGTTCGCTGCATTGCGAACCCGCTGGCCTTTGATATGCCCCTCATATCGGCACTCATCACTGCAATACTTGACATTGCTTCTTGTGGTGGAAAAGGTCTTACCGCAGTTTTCACAAGTGCAGTCACGCCGCCTGTTTTCTGCCGCTTCCTGCCGGTAGAACTTCGCCCGGCAATTCGGTCCGCAGAACATAGCAGCCGAGCTTTTGGATTCAAATCCCTGACCGCAGCACTTACAGGTTAGCTGAAAAGGCTGCCCAACGGTGTGCTTCCCGGCCTTAATCAACTGATAGCGCTCCCGGCTTTTGATGCGATGCTGGCGTAGCTGCTCCTGCCGCTTGATTTCCTCTGCTGTCAGCTCCGGGGCAGGAAGTTCAAACTTTCCGATGAATTTCAGGAAGATTTCTACCTCCTGCGTTCTGTCCCCGTCGATGCGCTCCGGGGCATGAACGATGATTTTATCAATAAATTCATTGATCATCGGTGTAGTCAGCTCGGAGAAATCGGTGTACTTTTCTGCCAAAGCAAGGAACTGCTCTACACGGGCAGTATCTTCCTCATAGCTCGTCAGGCTTTCCTCCGTTTCTGCAATCTGTGCGGAAAGGTTTTTCTGTTCGACTTCGTACTCAGCAAGCAGGCTGTCAAAGCGTTCCTCAGAAATTCGGCCTACGGCAAAGGATTCATAGAGCTTTTTAATGATCGTATCCAGCTCACTGTGGCGCTTACGGTCTTTGTTCAGCTTTCGTTTGGCATCTTTGGCCGCCTCCACCTGCCTGACCTGTGAAGCGGCTCGTATCTTCTCGGTGAATTTTTCCCGATCTGCTATGGCAAGCTGGCTGACAGTGCGGATTGTCTCTAAAATAAGGATACGCAGCGACTTAGTGGTAATATAGTGCCCGCAGCAGTCCTTTCCATGCTTCTGATGTGCCAGTGTATAAGAGGAGCAGTCAAAGAAATCCGACGGATACGGAGTGCCTTCTGTACCGCCTCTGGAACGATGATTATACATCTTTGCGCCGCAGTCCGCACAGTATAAAAGCCCGGTCAGGGGATTGGCTTCGCCTATGGTATCAATACGCCGTGGCGTTTTCCGCAGTTGCTGAGCAAGCTCCCATGTTTCCGGCTCGATAATGGCCTCATGGGTGTTCTCGAAGATCAGCCAGTCCTCCTTGGGATTAGGAATAGAGGTCTTGTCCTTATATGACAGCTTGTGGGAACGGAAATTGACCGTATGCCCCATATACTCAGGCTTAGACAATATCTGCCCCACAATATAGCCGCTCCAGTTATAAGGATATGCGAACTCGGTCTTACTTTTCCAAACGCCAATGCCTTTCCTTGCAAAATAGACCGCCGGAGCTTCTACCTTATCTTCAAAAAGGATTCTGGCAATGTCATAGGGGCCTTTTCCCTCGATGGTCAGACGGAAGATGCGCCGCACAACGGCGGCGGCCTCCTCGTCAATCAACCAATGGTGCTTGTCGTTCGGGTCTTTCTTATAGCCGTAGATGGCACTGTTGGTGGTAGGCTTGCCTGATTCCCCCTTCACACGGATAGCGGTTTTCTGCTTGCGGCTCAGATCACGCAAGTACCACTCGTTCATGATGTTGAGGAACGGAGCAAATTCATTGCTGTTCTGGTCGTTGCTGTCCACGCTGTTGGCGATGGCAATAAAATGAATGCCATGCTGACGGAACATAACCTCCGTGTAAAAGCCGGTCTGCAAGTAGTCACGTCCGATTCGGGACATATCCTTTACGATCACACGAGCCACCTTGCCAGCTTCAATGTCTGCCACCAGCTTTTTCCATGCCGGTCTTTCAAATGTGCCGCCTGAGAATCCGTCGTCCGTGTAATGGGCAAAGTTTGTGTACCCCTGCTGTGCGCAATAGCCCTCCAAGTATTTCTTTTGATTCACAATGGAGTTGCTATCCCCAATCTGGTCATCGTCACGGGAAAGTCGTTCGTATAAGGCGGTGATCTTGTCCTCAGTCTGAATGATGCTCATGATGCGCTCCTTTCAGACTGACGGCTCATTTGTGGTACACCAATTATATCACAAGTTCCGTCGTTTGTAACTACTTCGTTGCGTATCATTCGTAAAATTTTATCCTCCATTGTCTCTTTCCCACTTTCACTGAAAGCGACTCTCACCTTGTAGGTGGTGCCGCCAATACGTCTTATCATATACTGTGCCTGTTTGTTTTTATCCATAGCGTTCCTCCTTGAAAAATTCATGTTCGTTTGATATACTAATGGTGGTTCCGACTGATGTAAGTCGGTGGCATCTTGTGTCATGTTTCATAAAGCTACCGCAACTTGCGTCCTCCTTTCTCTTGATACGGGTTGAAAAAGTAACCTAAATAACCGCTTATCAGATTACCCTCTCACTAATAGGAGAAATCCGGGGTGTAAATCGGAACTGTTTTTGAAAGAAATTCAAAAAATTTTCGGAGGTGAGGTCATGACAGATGAAAATAGAACATTTCTCCTGTTCCCGGATGACGGTGATGACCTAACCGAATGGGATGAAGCCTCCGATCTGACGATACAAAACGAGCAGTTAGAGGAAATCCTCTCCGAAGAACGAGCCTTAGAGCTGGAAAGAGAGCTGGAGCAGGACGAAAACCCAAGGGACTACACCGTAGAACTGGAGGACGAAGAGGAAGAAGCTGCTCCTGTCAGCGAAAAACGCTTAAAGCGCCAGATACGGGCAGAGGCGTTGGCACGGCTGGAGGATGCTGCAAGAACAGAGGACGACTTTCGATACGTTGTCAGCGAATGGGACAGGTTGGATCGGAATCGGGAACGACGGGAGCGTGACCATGAAAATCTCCGGGGAGATGTTCCGTTAGAATACATGGCAGTTCCCAATCCGAAGATGATTCCGCTGTATTTGAATCTGCCACGATACCGCCAGCTTGCCAGCGGCAATTTTCTGGATATCATTTTTTCTTGCCCCTATGAACTGCATGAGTTGGTTGCAAGCTCATTTATTTCTGAGCTGATACGCAGCCTTACCATTGATCAGAAGGAAGTGCTGTATTACCTGTCCATCCGGCAGTACAGCACCATACAGGTGGGTATGATACGGGGACAGACAGACCGAAACATTAGAAAGCTCCGAAAGAATATCCACAAGAAGCTGCAAAGAGCGGTTTATGATTACCTTTTGGAAAAACAGAACGACTGTGGAAGCCTAACGCTGCGGGAACGGCAGTTCTTAGAGGAATATGGGCTTTTGCTGAAAGCCTATGGCAAGGACGCCGTTATCCTCCGGGAGAACAAATCAAAGCCGAGGAAAAAGAAAGCTGCCCTTGGCAGCAGCAAGGACAGCGAATGATCTGATTGAATTTGATAAGCAGATGACCGAAAGGAAGGATTTGCGTTATGAATACATTTTTTGAGCAATCCCGTTCCCATTGGGTGCGGTATGAACGCTATGAAATCAAAACAGGCAAGGACGGGAAGAAATACATCACCCCGGCAAAGGATGCCAGGCCGGATGTCTATAACCCACTCAAGGAAGCCCCGGACATTGTGCTGGATGCTCTGAATGTGGGGATGCTGATGATGAACGGCAAGAAAAGCTCTGAGCCAGAGGTAGAAAAGGCAATCTTGGAATTTATTACCCACTATGGGCTGCTGGGCCTGATGACGGCCCTGCCCACCACGCCGTCCTTTATGGATTATGAGGCGGTATATCTGCCAAAGAACCATTTTATCAAGGAAGAAACGATGGAGACGGAGAAGTATCTGTCCCTGTTTTACCCCTTTGATAAGCTGGATGTGGTCAAGAACGGTGTGGAATCCAGTTGGAATGTGTCCAGCGACCGGGCAATGATTGCACTGACCATGACCTTTATGGACGAGCCGATGGCAAAGACCATGAGCTTCCAGCGGGCGTATGCAGAGCCTTACGATTGGGTGGCACAGCAACTCAAGGATTGGGCATTTAATATGCTGACCTCTTTCTTCTATTATAATGACTATGATTCCATGGAGGAAGAAAGCCGGAATATGCTGCGTAAGTCTATGGCTGCATTTGGCGGCATTGCACCCACCTATCATATAGAGCTGTTGGATAGGCCAACGATCTATTGGGATTTCCATTCCCTGCTGTTGGGGATTCAGATGATGTTCAGCTTCATGCTGGTGGACAGCACAAAGCCGTTGCGGATGTGCAAGCAGTGTCAGAAAGTGTTCCTGAGTAACCGGGCTAACTCCGCTTTTTGCAGTGCAAGGTGTAAAAATCAGTATAATGTTTATAAGAGCCGGGGAAAGAATAAATCAGAGGATGGTGATAATAATGCCTGAAAATCAGAACATAGAATGGAAAGCTAAGTGGAAGGATGACTATCTGGAATGGATTTGCGGCTTCGCCAATGCACAGGGCGGCAAGATTTATATTGGCTGTGACGATGATGGAAAAGTTATCGGCCTGCCCAATATCCGCAAGCTGCTGGAGGATGTTCCAAACAAAATCCGAAATGCCATGAGCATCGTGGTGGATGTCAATCAGCTGGAGCGTGACGGGAAAGAATATCTGGAAATCGTTGTTCCACCATATCCCGTTGCCATAAACTGCAAAGGTGTCTATTATTATAGAAGCGGCAGCACCATGCAGACCCTTTCTGGCCCAGAACTGGAGAGCTTCATTCTACGCAAACGTGGTGCTTCGTGGGATAATATGCCCTTGCCGGGATTTACGTTGGATGATATTGATGATGAGTTGGTCAAGAGATTCAAGACCCTTGCCGCCAAGAAGGGCCGGATCGACCAAAGCGTTTTAGACGAGGACAAAGCGGATTTAATGGAAAAGCTGCGTCTGACCAATGCCGGGTATTATACCAACGCAGCGATGCTGCTGTTCTGCAAAGACCCTGACCGCTGGCAGCTGGGCGCATACACAAAAATCGGCTTTTTCGAGAATGATGCCGATCTCCGTTATCAGGATGAAATTCACGGCTCCTTGTTGGAACAGATTGACAAGATCATTGAAGTCATCCATCTGAAATATATGAAAGCGAAAATCACTTACGAAGGGATGCAGCGCATTGAGCGTTATTTTGTTCCCGACGCTGCCCTGCGTGAAGCCCTTCTTAACGCTCTATGCCACAAGCAATATGAAAGCGGCGTTCCGATTCAGATCAGCGTGTATGAGGATAAGCTGTATATCGCTAACTGTGGTAGGCTTCCAGACAACTGGACGGCAGACAGCCTGATGTCCAAACACGCATCCCGCCCTTACAACACGGCGATTGCGAATGTGTATTATTTGGCCGGCTTCATCGAGAGCTGGGGACGTGGTATTGAGAAAATCTGTCAGGCTTGCAAGGAAGATGGAAGCCCGCTTCCTGCGTACACCGTGCATCCCGGCGATATTATGATTCAGTTTACAGCGTCAGAGGATCGGGTTATTCGATCTGCCACCTACAAGGTGACAGAAAAGGTAACAGAAAAGGTAACAGAAAAGGTAACAGAAACCTTGGATGAAAAATCCATGCAAATTCTGGCCCTGATTTCCGAAGATCCTGCATACACATCTACCACCATAGCAGATAAGCTATCTATCAGCAGAAAAACAGTTTCTCAGCGTCTGAAGGAGCTGAAGGAAAAAGGAATCATCGAGCGCATCGGGTCTGACCGAAAAGGCTACTGGAATATAAAGAGCTAAGTGATACAGAATTAGCCCCACACCAGCGTTCATTCATGCTGATGCGGGGCTAACATGTGTTTAGCAATATACAAGCTCCGTCAGAACAATTTCCTCTGCACGGTTATGAATGTTGTTCATGCGCCGTACCCATTCCATTTGATCGGTAGCTTTAAGTGCCTCGGTCACACCTTCCAGTCGTGCCATAGCTTCGCACATGATCTCCATACGCTGATTGCAGGATTTGTCTATCTCTGCAAGATGTTCATGCAGGGTGCAGCTTGTTAGGTAGTGTGCATAAAGGACGGGACGATGCTCTTTCAAGTAGCGGCGGCGCATACGGCCATACTTACCGATCTGATATTCCTCGGTCTCCGGCAGCGCAAGGTCGGGGATATAGTAATCGCCAACCTTCGTATATGTGCCGCCCATTTCTTCAAAAATAGACTTCATTTTCATGCTCCCTTCGTGCTAAAATGTCAGCAGTTATGCGGATTTTTTTCCTTTCCCACAACTGCCAGACCAATTCACCACAAATGAGCCGCCAGTCATGTAATAGTATTAGGCGGTAGAAACCACCCTCTACATATTACATCTTG
>NZ_DBMACH010000026.1:0-23621 GCF_057861365.1 Enterocloster sp. | reverse complement strand
CTTTTATATCTGGAATCCTATTATCAGGAGCTTGAGAACGGAAAGAAGCTTGAAGATGTGTGGCAGAACATCGCTCGGGATTATCAGAAGTGTCAGGAAACGGCAATAACCATAGATGGCATTTCCAGTAAAGAATGGGATTATGAAACCATAAAGAAGGGGTTGACCGTCTATGTCCGAAATGCACAGGAAAATGTTGATTTTCTTGCAGATTGTCCTCATGAAATACGTGAGGATCTGGCACTGGTTTATGGATTTCATGTGTTGGTGGACGGAGAAAAGGACGGAAGTGCCATTATCAATTATGACAGGCTGAAGTGGCTGGGAGTCAGCGAGGAGCAATTAAAGCAGGATGCCTGGGAAAACATGAAGCAGAGCAATCCTCCTTGTTTTTTGGATTTACAGGATATGCTGGCAAAAATGTATTTTGACGAACCGGGAGATGTCAAGGCCGGTAGTTTGGAACATTTAGAGGATGTGGATCCCAATGCAATGATGTATGTTCTGACGAATTCAAATCAGGTCAATGGGGCGGTTTATATGTGTGATGAAGAAGTAATGTCTCTTATTGCAGAAAAGCTGGGATCAGATTTAATCGTGATTCCGTCATCGATTCATGAAACGATTATTCTAAAAGAAACAGAGAATATGAGCGTAAGAGAATTGAATGCGATGGTAGAGGCAGTAAATGCGGAAGCCGTGAATCCACAGGAAAGGCTGGGGAATTTTGTTTACCGATTTGATAGGGAGGCCCAAAGACTGGAAAAAGCAGTAGAACAGGCAGAGGAGCTGGATTTTGAACCTGGGATGTCACCGGTATTTGCGTAGGACTCAGTTATATGTTTCACGAGTATTGCGGATGTTAGGAGGGATGCAGAATCAACAGTTTTATTTCATGGGTTGGCGGAAAGAAAGCACTCCGCAGCCTGATTTACACGATGTTTCCTGCAAGTTATGACCGGTACATTGAGGTGTTCGGCGGAGGTGGTTGGGTACTGTTTGGAAAACCACCAGATGACCGGTGTATGGAGATTTATAATGATTATAACTCTAACTTGGCAAACCTGTTTTATTGCGTCAAGAACCGCACGGGGGCATTCCTTAAGGAACTCGGATTTCTTCCGTTAAACAGCAGGGATGAATTTACAGTAATCCGTAATTTTATTGAAAAGCAGGAACCGGATACCCGATTTTTAATTGAGGAGCTGGAGCTGGCAGAGAAGCATCTGATACCGCCGGATTATGAGGAAGTGAAAAAAATCCTGCTGGAAAATGCAGAGGTAACCGATGTAAAACGGGCGGCTGCATTTTTTAAACTGATCCGGTACAGCTATGGAAGTGGCTGCACGTCCTTTGGCTGCCGTCCGTTTGATGTGAGGAACTGCTTTGACACCATTTGGCAGGCATCCCGCAGGCTGGCAGATACCGTAATAGAAAATAAAGACTTTGAGGCACTGATTCGGCAGTATGACCGGGATAGTGCCTTTTTTTATTGCGATCCGCCCTATTATGAGACGGAAGGTCATTATGCAGTGGTATTCCGAAAAGAGGATCACAAACGGCTCCGAGACACTCTGACAGGGAGCAGGGGGAAGTGGATGGTCAGCTACAATGACTGCGATTTCATCCGGGAACTGTATGCAGGATATTTTATTACAGCCGTTACCCGCATCAATAACCTGGCCCAGAGGTATGAGGGCGGTTGTGAGTTTCCAGAGGTCATTATTACCAATTATGATCCTGGTGAGAGGGAGCGGTCAAAACCAAGACAGTTGGATTTATTTGGAATGTGGGGAGATGGAGAAACGGATCATTATGAGATCCGGGAAGAAATCTGTCCGGAAAGAGAGGTGCTATGAGAACAGAAAACAAGAGAAAAACAATGGTGCAAAAAAAGGAAAACGATGTCCTTTCTGTGCCTAGTGAACTGTTATTGACGGCTGGGATTCCGCTTGATTGTGATTTGATGATAGAAACAGTCCCCGGAGTGATTCTGATTGGTATTGAGGCTCCGGTACAGACGGTTTGCAAACCCTATCTGAAGGTGTTCGATGAGCTGGGGATTGAACCCAATGAAGTGGAGGCATTGATGGGAAAGGAGAAAAGGACCAGATGAGTAAACCGATGTATCGTTTAGTTGATGGAAAGGGACGTGTCCTGATTCCAAAATCTATGAGGGAAGCGGCAAAGCTGGAGTATGGGGATATTGTTTGTCTGGGAATGGCGGGTGGAAAAATTACAGTCCGGAAGGTAGAGGTTATCGAGGTGGGAGATCAGTCTCCGGAGGCAGTGGAGGCATATGTCCGTACTGCATTTCAGTTTATGCCGGACAGCCTCCGACTGGATCTGATCGGAGAACTGAGCAGACTGCTGCAGAAAAAGGAGGGGTAAGATCATGCAGGAATTCACAGAAAAGGATTGTATGCAGACAGAAAAGGAGGCATCTATCCAGAACCGGGTGGTGGTTCTTCCCTCAAAGGTATTACCAGAGCATTACACGGGGCAGCTTTTTTTCTGTACGAATATCCAGAAAACAGAAAATCCCAGACATTCCATTGCCCATCTGGTTTCCTTATCTACTGGGGAGGCATGGCACTGCTGGAACAGGGATGTGGTTGGTGTGCTGCGGCCAGAACTGTTGGGGGAAAAGGAACGGCTCCAGCTCTCCCAGATCCGTCCATTTGGGGCGCTGGATTTACATGGACATTCCCCAGAATATTCTGGATACAGTTTTCTGCCGGATGGACGCTATGCGTCAGGGGTATGGCTGGCAAATCCAGAGGAAGTATGGAGCTATGTAATGATGCAGAAGGACTACCAGTATCGGATTTTGATCTGCGACAGGGATGATTTTGCCGTACTGGAAATGTTAGAGGGAAGGATGATCTTTCCCGATGTGCAGAGTCTGGAACAGTTTCAACAGGCACAGAAGGACGGGGGGATGGAGATGATTTAGAAATGAGGGAAGGGAAATGAAGCAGATTCAGATTGAAAATGGAGTGATCCGGTATTATGGGAACCGGGTAGGTCGTGTGACGGAAGGATGTGCAGTAGTGGATCCCATGTTTCAGAATGAAGCATTAGAAAGCTTCCTGCGTAAGCAGAGGAATATCCAAAAAATTCAGTGGCAGGACGAGATCTACGACCGGTTGGCAAATAGCCAGGAAGATATGGAATCGGCAAAGGGGTTAAAAGATGTACGCATCTGGCAACTGAGAGGAGATGTGGATGTGCATATGAAGTTCCTTGCACTTTCCCAGATGGAGCAGCAATATGGCTCCCCCAAGCCGGATTTTTATATCAAAGTCTATGAAGGGGCATCTGACACCAATGACCTGGAAGAACTCTATGATAAATTCCGGTATCATCCGCCGTCCGGTTATACAGGTCATGGGCTATCCATTAGTGATGTGCTGGAACTCTATGATGAAACAGGGAGTTCCTTTTTTTATGTGGATCGCTATGACTTTAAGAGAATTGATTTTACAGAGTCGCAACCGGCGGAGGAATTCATACACACCATGCAGTTTTAGCAGGCAGTTTTGTCTGTCTGCTTGACTGAAATAGATCCAGAAAGGAACGGTTTATGAGCAGAAAAAAACAAAGGAGGAAGAATCAGTATGCCAGATTTAGACGTTCGGATTACATCTATGTATCCACCAGGAGTACAGGGCGGGATCAGAGCCTATGCATCCGCCACGATCGCCGGATGCTTTGCCGTCCGGGGAATCAAAATCGTCGAGGGAGGTAAGGATGGGCTTTTTATGTCTATGCCCAGCCGGAAAACACAGGATGGATACAAGGATATCTGTTTTCCTGTGACGGAGGAATTCCGCAACGAGCTGAAACAAGCGATATTGGGAGCGTATGGAGAGGCACTGTCCATGGCACAGGCATCTACCTTACAGACAGCACCCCCTCAAAATCCAGGGCAGAACATGGTCTGATTTAAGGGGTACAGAGAACAAAAACAGAAAATCAATGGAGGAGATCAAATGAAGAATATTAAAAGACAGCTGGTAAATTATCGAAATGCAATGGTTATGCATATGTGGAACGTAAAAAACAAGCTTCAGGATACATCTGGTGAGGGATATGTGGACACAGCCATTAAGATCCTGATCGCAGTTGTGCTGGGAGCACTGCTTCTGGCAGGTCTTTATGCACTGTTTAATGATACCGTACTTCCTACACTGGTACGCAGGGTGCAGGAAATGTTTGACTATAGCGGTTGATATGGAGATCAGGATATCGCTGCTTCAGGCAGTACAGGCAGTGCTTTTTTTCTCGCTGCTTATTGCGGTTTCTGCCTGGGATCTTCGGTACCGGATTATTCCGGACCGATTCCAGGCAGGGATTGCCCTGCTTTCCTTTCTGAACTTTGCACCCAGACAGCTGTTTGGAGCTTTAGGGGCAGTGCCATACCTCATAGTTGCATTATTTTGCAAGAGGGAAGGTGGAATTGGCGGCGGTGATATCAAGCTGGCAGGAGCAACCGGCTTGGTACTGGGACTTCCTGCAAGCCTGACTGCTTCCTGTTTAGGACTGACAGGATTTGTGATGTATGGTTGTATGGTCTGCCTGTGGAATCGGTTCAAGGGAAAACGAGATAAAGAAGCATTTCCTGTGGGACCGTTTCTGGCAGGAGGAGCGGCAGCCGTTTATTGTATGAGATTAGGAGGATGGATGATATGAAGAAGAAATTATGGATCATGGTTTGTGTTGCAGTGCCGCTTACAATGATTGCGGCCATCATATACCACAACAGAAAATAGGTAGACAGCAGTCAGTGGAACACTGGTTAAAAAGGAACCAAAATAAGGAAAAGAGTTGGAGGAGATGAAATGCGATTTTTGAAAAACAGGACTGTACTTGGTGTGCTTTGCATCGTGCTGTCTTTGATCATCTGTTTTGCAGTTACACCATTGTTTAATAAGGCTATGAGTGAAAAGACGGAAATTGTCCGTGTAGTAAAACCAATTTCAGTGGGAGAAGAAATTACTTCTGACATGGTAAAGACCATAGAGGTTGGCAGTTATAACCTGCCAGATGATGTAGTAAAACATTCGGATACTGTGGTTGGGGCATTTGCATCTGCAGATTTGGCGCCAGGAGATTACATCCTGACATCCAAGATTGCAGAAGAGCCGGCGGCAGAAAATGCCTATCTCTATCATCTGACAGGAGAAAAGCAGGCAATCTCTGTTACGGTTAAGGCATTTGCCAATGGATTGTCTGGAAAGCTAAAGAGCGGCGATATTGTGTCAGTTATAGCTCCAGATTATAGAAAGCAGGGAAAAACGGTAATTCCTGCGGAGCTTCAGTATGTGGAGGTCATTGCTGTGACTGCAAACAGCGGATATGACGCAAATACGGGAGAAGAACTGGAAGATGGAGCGGATCGTGAGCTGCCTGGAACCGTTACCTTGCTGGTAACGCCAGAGCAGTCAATGGTTCTGGCAGAGCTGGAGGCAGATGGAAAACTGCATTTGTCTCTGGTGTATCGTGGGGATGAAAAGAGTGCAGGGCAGTTTTTGGAAGCGCAAAACCAGATATTAACGGAACTGTATCCTCCAGAAGATATGGAAGGAGAAGCGGAAGAAAACGAGGCGCCGGATCATTCTGATAAGGAGCCAGAGGAAACCAAAGCAGAGGAGCAGGAGGAGTCCGAACAGGGCGAAACAGAGGAAAGCGAGGTGGAGTAAGCCTTGAATTTTCTGAAAAACAGTATTTTCAGCAGGGGAGCTGGGGACAGCTCTCCTGACTGGGAACCGGAAAATGAGAATCAAATGCTGGCAGTCTGGGGAAGTCCTGGATCTGGTAAAACCACGACAGCAGTGAAGCTGGCGGCGCGTCTTGCCATGCAGAAGAAGGATGTGGCTCTCCTTCTGTGTGATATGAATACACCGATGCTTCCCTGTATCTGTCCTCCGGGAGACCTGGACGAGGAGCATTCTCTGGGGAGTGTTCTGGCAGCAACCCATGTGTCGGAATCGTTGGTACGCCATAACTGTATTACTCATAAAAAAATACGCCATCTAACGATCCTTGGAATGAGGAAGGGGGAAAATGAATACACATATCCACCTTACGAGCGGACACAGGCAGAGGAATTACTGCAGTGTTTGAGAAAGATCGCTCCCTATATCATCATTGATTGTGGAAGCTGTATTGCCAATGACATTCTTTCGGCCATTGCCTTGATGGAGGCGGATGCAGTGCTGCGGCTGGTAAACTGTGATCTGAAATCCATCAGTTATCTTTCCAGTCAGCTTCCGCTTCTTAAGGACAGTCAGTGGGATGCAGAAAAGCAGTATAAAGTGGCCAGCAATGTATATCCCAATGAGGCCAGCGAACACATTGAACGGGTGCTCGGCAATGTGGCATTCCAGATCCCTCATTCCGAGGAAGTAAAGGCACAGGTTCTGGAAGGGAACCTTCTGAAAGAACTGGTGCTAAAGGACAGTAAGGGGTTTAGAAAAACCATGGAAGCAATCACAAAGGAGGTGTTCGGATGTTAGGGGAAAGACGTAGCAAAGCCGCGTTTTCTGCGGGTTTTCCCGAAGCTGTTCGGGAAGAAACACGACAGGATTCTGGACATCTTCCGGAGGAGATCATGGAAACGGAGGCTTCTTTGGATGGCTTGGATGGAGGGGAGGGGACAGAAGAAAACTTCCAAAATGATAGCCTGTCGGAACAGGCTTGTGAAGGACAGATGCATGGAAAGGAGGATATCTGGTCAGAAGAGGAGGACATAGAGGCTCCTTTGTGTACTCAAAAAACGGGAGGTCGTTCTCTCCGTACCCATGACCTGTTTTTTGCATCAGAGGATGAAGGGCGTGACTTTCAGTCCGTGCTGCAGGAGATACAGGCGTATCTTTCCAAAGAATACAGTAATCTGGTAACCGGAGATGGAAACGAAGAAATAAAAGCACAGATCCGCCGATTTGCCGGGAAGTATATTCAGGATAACCGTATACAAGTACCGGGAAAAACCACGGATGAGCTGATTGATGCGATTTATTCAGAAATGGCAGAGTTCGGTTTTCTCACAAAGTACATCTACGGGGAAGGAATCGAGGAGATCGATGTAAATGCCTGGGATGATGTGGAGGTCCAGTATTCTGGTGGAGTGACAGAAAAATTGAAAGAGCATTTTGAAAGCCCCGAACATGCCATCAATGTCATTCGGCGTATGTTGCATGTGTCTGGAATGGTGCTGGATGATGCGAGTCCAAGCGTTCTGGGACATTTAAGTAAAAATATCCGTATTGCTGTACTGAAGACACCTCTTGTTGATGAGGATGTCGGGGTGGCAGCCTCGATCCGAATTGTGAATCCCCAGAGCATGAAGAAACAGGACTTTATAAAGGGAGGAACGGCAACCAGTCAGATGCTGGATTTTTTATCGGAGTGCATCCGGTATGGAATCTCTGTGTGTGTGGCGGGAGCCACAAGCTCCGGAAAAACCACACTGTTAGGCTGGCTTCTGACCACAATTCCGGACGGTAAGCGTATTTACAGTATTGAGAATGGTTCAAGGGAGCTGGCGCTGGTACGCAGAAAGGATGGGAGGGTAGTCAATTCCGTGATTCATACCTTGACCCGTGACAGCGAGAATGAGAGGCAGAGAGTAGATCAGATTGCACTCCTTGATATGGCGCTACGCTTTAATCCGGACATTATTGTGGTAGGAGAAATGCGTGGACCAGAAGCGAATGCGGCACAGGAGGCTGCCAGAACCGGTGTTGCGGTTGTGACAACCATCCATTCCATGAGTTGTGAGGCAACTTACCGCCGCATGGTTTCCCTGTGTAAACGTGCTGTGGATATGAGTGATGAAACTTTGATGGGATTTGTAACGGAAGCCTATCCGATCATCGCTTTCTGCAAACAGCTGGAAAACAAGGAACGCCGTTTAATGGAAATCATGGAGTGTGAGATTCTGGCAGATGGAACCAGACGATACCGTCCACTGTTTCAATATCAGATTACGGAAAACAGGGTGGAGGATGGAAAGTTTGTAATTGTGGGGCACCATAGACAAATCAACCCAATCTCGGACAGTCTGGCAAGACGGCTGATGGAGAATGGAATGCCGCAGGAAACGCTGGCAGGACTTTTGAATGTAAAAAAGGATAGAGAGGAGGAGAATGAATGACGGCGATTCAGCTATTGGCGTGTGCGGGAATGATCGTGGGTGTATTTTTACTGCTGGGAATGAAGCCAGTGGAGTTTACGGACAGCCTGTTTGGATTTCTATTGAATCCAAAACGAAGTCTGCGGGAAGACATCAGGGAATCATCAGGAAGAAAAAAATCAGGGATTTTGCGCAGGGAACTGGAGGAAGCACAGAACATCCTTCAAATGACGGGCAGGGGGAACCGGTTTTCCATCATCTGCGCAGTTGCTCTGGCACTGTTTTGCGCTGGGGGATCCATTGCTATTTTGTTGGGGAATTTTTTCCTGGCTCCGGTGATGGCAGTGGGTTTTTTATTTCTACCATTCTGGTATGTGAAACTGACTGCCAATCATTATAAAAGGGATGTGTCTGCAGAACTGGAAACGGCGCTTTCGGTCATTACCACAGCATATCTGAGGACAGAAGATATTGTGACGGCGGTGGAGGAGAATATAGCATATTTAAATCCTCCAGTGTCCAGAGTATTTCAGGATTTTCTCATCCAGATTAAAATGGTAAATCCGGATGTTCAGGCCGCCCTTCGGATTTTGCGGGGAAGGATTGATAATGAGGTGTTTCGGGAGTGGTGCGATGCGGTCAGTGACTGCCAGCATGACCGGAGTTTAAAGACTACACTGCCGCCCATCGTATCAAAGCTGTCAGATATGCGGAATGTGAACGCAGAACTGGAATACATGATTGCAGAACCAAGAAAAGAGTTTATGATCATGGTTGTGTTTGTAGTAGGCAATATTCCTCTTATGTATCTGCTGAATCAGGACTGGTATGATGTACTGATGCATACGGTACTGGGACAGTGTATTCTGGCTGCCACTGCGGCGGCTATTTTTATATCCGCTGGCTTTGTAGTGAAACTGACCCGTCCCATTGAATACAGGAGGTAGCTATGGAAGGCTTGTTATTTTTATTCGGGCTGTTTTTAGCTCTGGGACTTTTCTTTTTAACTGCGTCTGTTCTAAAGTTACCTACCATAGGTGCGGCGAAGGCCATGCTGGGTACGGTAAAACAGGAGCGGAAAGCGGCAAAGACATTGGAAACTTATTTTATGATCCTAGCAGTGCGACTGTCTGGTTTCATCCGGATGGATGCATATAAGAGAAGCAGGATGCAGAATGTGTTAAAAGCCAGTGGAATGAATATGACCCCGGAAGTGTATCAGGCGTATGCTCTGGTAAAATCAGGCGCAGTAATTTTGGGGGCGATTCCCTGCATGTTCCTTTTTCCGTTGCTGGTTCCTGTCGTGGTTGTGCTGGCCTTACTTCTTTACTTTAAGGAAAATCAGAAAGCGGATGAAACCTTAAAGGCAAAGCGGGAAGAGATAGAGGGGGAGCTTCCGAGAATGGTGGCGACTATGGAACAGGAACTGAAAGCAAGCCGTAATGTGATCGGTATGTTGGAGCGGTTCAAGGGGAATGCGGGGCCAGCGCTGACTGGAGAGTTAGATATTCTTCTGGCGGATATGCGTTCCTCCAATTATGAAGCGGCGCTGACACGATTTGAGGCAAGACTGAACTCGCCCATGCTGTCCGATGTGGTACGTGGATTGATTGGTGTCCTTCGAGGGGATGACAGCACAGTGTATTTTCAGATGCTGGCTCATGATTTTAAGCAGATCGAACTGCAGAGATTAAAAGCACAGGCACAGAAAATCCCTCCTAAGATCCGTGTTTTTTCCTTTGTCATGCTGGTATGTTTTCTGCTGACTTATTTGGCGATTATCTGCTATGTGGCATTGGAGAGCCTTGGAGGAATGTTTTAGACAGGAAGGAGGAGAGGATGAGGAGTCATCGTTTATGGAGAGCGCTGTCAGAAAGACGGGGCGAAGGATATGTGGATGTGATCGTGCTGGTTTTGTGTGCGGTCATGGTGCTTGCCCTTGCCATGCGTGTGCTTCCGGTTTTTATTCAGAAACAGCAGCTGGATACCTTTGCTACAGAACTGGTGCGTGAAGCAGAGGTAAGCGGGCGCGTAGGTGCAGAGACAAGCCGCCGTGCCGCTGTGCTGTCGGAAAAAACAGGGCTTCATCCGGACATTTTGTGGTCCAATCATGGAAGAATCCAGTTAAATGAAGAGGTTACCGTTACCCTGACGATGGATACAAATATCGGTCTGTTTGGCGAGTTTGCTTCTTTTCCGGTTACGCTTCGCGCACAGGCAGCTGGAAAATCAGAAGTTTACTGGAAATGAGGTGGAGGGATTGCGGAAACGGATGAAAGAGATACTGAGAGACAGTCGAGCCTTCTCATTTCCCATGACCATCGGGATTGTTCTTTCGCTGATTATTCTGATGTGTGGGATTAGTGAGTATTTCCGGCTTCAAGTCATTGCGGCAGGTGTGCGGGAAGCCGTGGAGGATGCTGTCATTTCCACAGTCAATGATAATTATGCAGGTGTGTATCATGGAGTCAGGGAGGGATATTCTGGCAGCTATGTTCCATTTGGAGAGGGAAGCTGGGAAGAAGATCTGAATGAAGGGGACATTTATGATTATCTGGATGAAACCATAGGGACCCAATTGTCTGGTGGCAGGCATGTAAAGTATGCGGATACTGGAACTGCAATGGAGTTTGCCATAGATAGCCTGCAAGTGACGCTTCGGAATGCACCTCTGGCCCCATCGGATCCAGCCCATGCGCAGCGGTTTGAGGCAGATGCCATTGTTAGACTGGAGGTTCCAGTTCGGTTTGGCGGCCGGATTCTTCCATCCATGTGGATCACATTGAAGGTACAGGCTGGATATACAGAGGTGTTCTAGGGAATGACCTGGACTTTGAGAGGATTGTATAGTATGTTGTGCATAACAAAACAGAAAACAGGATAAAGGAGGAGCAGAATCATGAAACTGACAGAGAAGATGAAAAAGAATCTGGCAATTTTGGGCGGCGTGCTCATAGGAATCGGCCTAATCGCTGCCATTGGAATGCAGTTTGGTCCGAAACCGTCCGGTGAAGATGTTCTGCCAGGAACAGGGGAGACGGAAACAGAATTGATTGTAGATCCTGGAGATTTTGAAAAGAAGGAAGAGGAAAGTAAAGTAGTATCCAGAGAAGAAGAGAGCCTTGTGATTCATCCAGGAATCGGAGAAAATCAGGAAACAGACACTCAGGCGGTGGACAGCCGGTCGCCACAGACTGATCAGACAACGCAGAGTATCCAACCAAAACCAACTAAACCAGAACCGCCAAGCAAGGAGATCTTGACAGATCCAACACAAAAACCAGATGGTACAAAGCAGGATACCCCTCCGGTTCCCGTGGATCATGAAGCGGTAGAAAAACCGTCCGAACCGGTAGCAGATCCGGAACAGCCGCAGGCAGGAGATACTTCCGGGAACCAGATCTATGTTCCAGGATTCGGCTGGGTAGAAAACCATGGAGGAGGAGGCTCTGGAACTGCAGCAGAAGATATGTATGAAAACGGGAATAAGATTGGCATTATGGATTAAGACAGAAAGAAGAAGCACCACATCAATGTGGTGTTTTTTCTTTTCCCAGATACCAGGGAAGGAAACAAGGCTTCCTGTGGTTGGAAAGGAGGATACTTGAAACAGAAGAAATGTGTGTTTTTCATAGTCTCAATCTTACTGTCTTTGATACTCTCCATCCAGGTTTATGCAGTAGGGGACGGAAATCTTGATGGGGGCGGCGGAAGTATGGGACAGGGGACCAGTCAGAATTCCTGGTCACCGGGAAATGAAGGGGTGCGGGTTACTGTCATTCGGGCAGAGAGCCATGATCCGGTAACAAGACCGATTGACTTAACAAACAAGCATCCGAATATTGCCTACTCCTTTGGGAAAGTCAGTAAAATGTCTTATACCAGAGGAAGTGCTTTGATGATTGATACCAATCCATATGAGTATGTAAATCCGGCACAGTCTCTACCCAGAATCATCAGCTCGAAAAGTCTGGGGCAGGCAAATATTGAGCAGATTAAAAGTTATTTTACAGATGAACAGGTGGTGCGCAGCATTGCAGGACTGACTGGAATGGATTTTGACACACTGGTGGGAGGGGAGTATAGGCTCTTATTGGAGCCGATCAGTTTTCTTAAATTTCAAGGAACCCTGATTGCAGTTACAGCAACAGAGGCAGCGCTCTATGATGAGATGTTAAGTGGTGGGCTTCGTGCTGTCCTTCCAACAGTGGCATTTCAGAATCTACCACTTTCTATGTTTTTGGAAATACCGGATCTGGGATATCCGGCTTGGGGAGGTCCTACATCGGGAATCCGTTCCAACAGTGAAATAAAAAGTTCCCTGGGACTTGGCATTGTACGGTTTCGGGATGTGCCACCAGAGGAACCGGAGATCACGACCTATGATTATGAGTATAGGACTAACACGGAAGTGATTACGGCAGTAGAGGTAAGCGGAGGACAGAGTGATCCGGATCATCCGGTATCCGTAACATTTTCCGTAGGAGGAAGAAGCTACGAGGTGGGAGAGGTATATTATCCGTCCGGCGACAGTCAGCTGGCTTGGATCCGCTGGACAACACCGGAGCAGCCTCAGACTATGACGATGACCGTCCGTGTGCGGGGCGGAGGAGGAACAAGTAAAGGAACTCTTCACATCAAGGTTGTGGATCTGGATGAAAATCCACCGCCAGATCCCAATGCGGATGACCGGAATGACGGGTTTACAAGACCTTCGGTTCCTTCCAATGCAGAAGTAACCTCTGCATCCTGGGGTGTGTGGAGGCCATGGTGGAGGGAATACTGGGTATGGCACAGCGGGGATGAGGATGATGACGGGTACTGGTGTGACCATGGCTGGTGGGAGTTTGACCTGGACCGATACTCCGCAAGCCTGACTGCAGATATGAGAATTACAACCGATGAAAAGTCCCCTACCGCTACGGGAAGGACGATGAAATCCGGTTATGGCTTCCAGGAAAAGGTAACAACTCATGTCAGCACCAATCAGAGTTCTGCAGTGACATCTGCGCAGAATGCGGTGACTTATTTTCCGGAATTTCAGTATGAGAGGTTTTGGAGGCTTTTGGAACGGATGAATGGCGGCTATGATATGACCCATGAGTTTAAGAAAAATGGTTACAGTACCTATGAGAGGAGAACGCATTTTACACCAATTTGGTATCCGGATGGAAGCTATACGCCATATACATGGTTGTTGGATTGCTGGACACCGGCTGGGATGCTTTCCATGAATCTGACCGATTCCATTACCATTGACGGAAACCTATGGAGTGACTGGCACATCGCACCGCAGAACCCAGAGTAGGGGGAGTTTTTGCAGGAAATTACACAGGAATAGGAGGAACATTTTAATGAAAACAAAGAAAATCATAACATCTGTTTGTACAGCCGCAGTTTTCGCAAGCCTAATCTGTATGCCGGCATATGCGGCTTCCGGGGACGTGGCCGGGGCGATTGAGGGAACCTGGCAGACGGCATCCCAACAGATCAAAACAGTTGTCGATCATGTTGTATTTCCAGCCATAGATCTGATCCTTGCCGTGTTCTTTTTTGGAAAACTGGGAACGGCATACTTTGATTATCGGAAACATGGGCAGTTTGAATGGGCAGCACCGGCAATTCTGTTTGCCTGTCTGGTATTTACACTGACTGCACCGCTTTATATCTGGCAGATTCTTGGAATTTAGGAGGTATATCATGGGATGTTGGGGAATTACTGCGTTTGAGTCCGATGCTGGACTAGATGCCATCAGTCTCATACGGAAACATCTTCCGGAACAAGGGGATGTAGAACTCCGGCAGATGCTTGCCTGTCTGAAGGCAGATTCTTGGAATGCCCCTCCGGAAGTGTCAGAAGGGGTGTCTCATACAAGCCCAATGGCAGTGGCAGAACTAATTGTAAAATTCCAGGAGAAGGATTTTTCTGCACTGGATGGAATCAGGGGGGATAAGAAGTTTTCCTCCCTGTCTTCTTTTACAGCATCGAAAGAATCCCTTCAGTGGGTAAGGGAATATCTGTCGGAAACTCTTTTTTACAGCCGTAAATGTGCAAAAGAGCAGGAGAAGTCGGGAGTTTTGTGGGGCGGCTGGTTTCAGGAACGGGATTGGAAGCACTGGCAGGCGCATATGGAAAAACTGATTGGAAGGATGGATGAACTGCTTACAAGAGAGGGAGAAACAGTTGCATTATGGACAGGAAGCATTTGCCAGAAGGTGGAACCGGGAAAAATGGCAGGAAAGAAAGAAGGGGAAGAACGTGAGAACCCACATAGGTCGGAGGAGGAAAGCATGACATTTTTTGAAAGGGAACTAAAAAAAATGTTTGGAACGGGAGCGAGCTTTTCAGAACCAAGGTTTGTCGGGAATTGTTGTTATGGAAGGCTGACGGATCAGATTCGTGTCAAAATCAACTTTCAGACAGGCATGGTTGCGGATCATTATGACCGATTGAAAGTGACCCTTTTGAATCGGAATGAAGGAACGATCGACAGCATGGTTGTGAAATTTGGAGATGTGTGGGGTCTGAAAAAAACGACTAATCCCAACTTCCGCGACGGGGTAAATCCCCATATCTGGTCCTATGGAAAGGAGATCGGCTGGTATGTATATCAGCCCGGAAAAGAGGATTATAAAGTACTCAGTGAAGCGGTAAAGACCTATCTGCAAGTATTTCAGGAACCGGAGGAAGCTATGCAAATGGGACAGAAGATGTGTTAAGGGGAGGTGGTTAAAACTTGTTTATCTGGGATTTTGTTGCAGACACGGTTCTGGGACAGATCATTGACTGGCTGTATGGTCAGATTGTTGGATTTCTGGGGGATTTTTTCATGCAGATGGGAAGCATGGGGGCTGAACTGTTCGAAATGAGCTGGGTACAGTCTGTTGTGCTTCTTTTTTATTATCTGGCATGGGCACTTTATGTGACGGGAATCGTAGTGGCAGCCTTTGAATGCGGAATTGAATATCAGAATGGCAGGGGAAGCATACGCGATACTGCCCTGAATGTAATCAAGGGATTCCTGGCAGCCAGCCTGTTTACGACTGTTCCAGTGGAGCTTTATAAGCTCAGTATTTCACTTCAGGGGAGTTTTACAGCTGGTATTACAGGATTGGGAGAAGATATTGGGACAGTTGCGGCAGGGATTGTGCAGTCTCTTCAGGATGCTGCTACCTGGCAAGAAGCTGCTGTATCTGGAGTTTTTGGTGGAATCGGAAGTATCAGCAGCCCGATTTTTATGATCTTTCTCTTGATCCTCATGGGTTATGCGGTAATCAAAGTATTCTTTGCGAACTTAAAACGGGGCGGGATCCTTCTGATCCAGATTGCAGTAGGGAGCCTTTATTTATTCAGTGTGCCAAGGGGATATATTGATGGATTTGTTGGCTGGTGCAAGCAGGTAATCGGTCTGTGCCTGACCGCATTTTTACAGGCGACGGTCCTGATCGCAGGTCTGATGGTCGTTAAGGATCAGGCACTGCTTGGTCTGGGACTTATGTTATCGGCAGGTGAGATTCCGCGGATTGCGGGGCAGTTTGGGTTGGAAACGGGAACCAAAGCAAATGTGATGGGAGCAGTCTATGCAGCGCAGGGAGCTATGAACCTAACAAGGACGGTTGTGCAAGTGGTTTCTAAGTAGAGAGGACGGTGAAGGATGGAACGCAACAAACTGGTGTATATTGCATCTCCGTATTCTGGAGATGTTGAGCGGAATGTAGCATTTGCAAAGGCAGCCTGTCGTTATGCCATGAACCAGGGGGTTACGCCAATTGCCTCCCATCTGCTATATCCGCAGATGCTGGATGATGGAGTCCCAGAAGAGAGGAAGCTGGGAACAGATATGGGGCTTCGGATTTTGAAGGTGTGTGAGGAAGTCTGGGTGTGTGGAAGTGAACTGTCTTCAGGAATGGAACAGGAAATCCGTGTAGCAAGGCAGCTTCAGATTCCGCTTAGACGGGTCAGCGAACAGGAGATTGGATGGGAACTATGTGAAGCACCGATACAAAAGGGAATGGAGATGGGCGGATGATGACACTGGGGAGCCTGTTTGACGGGATTGGAGGATTCCCTCTGGCGGCAGTTCACTGTGGAGGTGTGCCGGTATGGGCCAGTGAGATAGAACCGTTTCCCATGAGGGTAACCAAACTCCGGTTTCCAGATATGATCCATGTAGGGGACATTACAAAACTGGATGGAGCAAAATTGCCGCCTGTGGATGTAATCTGCGGAGGCAGCCCCTGTCAGGATTTGTCAGTAGCCGGATTACGGAAAGGATTGGCAGGGGAGCGCTCCGGTCTGTTTATGGACCAGGTACGCATAGTAAAGGAGATGAGAGCAGAGGATGAAAGACGAGGGGTATCAGATGACTTTATTCGACCTCGATACCTCGTTTGGGAAAATGTCCCTGGAGCATTCAGTTCCGCAAATGGAGAAGATTTCCGGGCGGTCATCGAGGAGATTGTCCATATCAAGGACAGTACCTGTCATGTGCCTCGACCTGACACCGGGCGCTGGGAATCTGCTGGGGCTGCCATTTTGGGAGATCAATTCAGCCTGGCTTGGAGAGTCTTGGATGCTCAATACTGGGGAGTCGCCCAGCGCCGCCGTAGAATCTTCCTTGTCGCAGATTTTGGAGGACTCACCGCACCAAAGATATTATTTGAGCAGGAACGCCTGCTTGGGGATCCTGCGGAGGGCTAAGGTCAGGGGAAAGGAGTTACCACCACAGCTGGAAACAGCTCTGCGGATTCAGGCGGGAGTAGAGTAGCAGAGGAAAAACAGGTGGATATTTTTGCGTTTCATATTAATCAGAGGGAAGAAACGATCAACCTCAACGGAATATCCGGAGCTTTGATGGCAACGACCAATATGCAGATGCAGACCTTTGTGGCAGAGGGGATGAGGAAGTTTGAAAGTGCAGAAAAAGAAGAAGAGTGTCTGTGCCTCAATGACCAAGGAGGAGAGCGTATGGATGTTTCGGTCGATGTAACAGCAACCCTGCGGGCAGGGATGAGTGGTCATCCGCCTCTGGTGATGGGCATCCAGCAGGGGAGTGCTGGGACAGAGGAAACTCCGGATCCAGCTCTTACAGAGGAGGCAGAAACTGGCGGGAACAATCAGCAGATTCTGTTTGAGAATCACGGGATTGATGCCAGATATACAGGTCCGCATGAGGTGGCCCCTACCATGTCAGCCCGGTATGGAACAGGAGGAAACAATGTCCCACTGGTCTCAGATATGCCGGAGAGTTATTGTATTGCCGGAAATATCATTGATCGGGAAGTACAAAATGGAGGAAATGGTCTGGGATGCCAGCCGGATATTTCCTATACTCTTACGAGCGCAGACCGTCATGCAGTGTTCAGCCGCCAGAGAAGTGATGAATTTCTGCAAAATCGGGTAACAGCGACTCAGAGCGCCAGACAGCATAAGGATGCTACGGATCTGGTGTGTGAGCCGTATCAGAATACGGTAGGAACCATTGGATATACAGATCATAAGGGGATTAATAATCAATATGTCAGCGAAGATAAATGTATTGTTGAGAACCGGAGACTGATCCGGAGGCTGACGCCTTTGGAGTGTGAACGGTTACAGGGTTTTCCGGATCACTGGACAGATATCCCTGGTGCCTCGGACAGTGCCCGTTACAAAGCTCTTGGGAATAGCGTAGCGATACCGTGTGTGGATTTTGTTCTCCGTGGTATCGCTTATTTTTTTCGGAAGATGAAGGAGGAGAAAGAACCATAAGATTGGTAGTTCTGCTTCCGTTTTCAGGTAATCTTTGTTGGGTATCGTCATAGCTATCTCATCTCTTTATGGATATACTTGGTTTGTAAAAACGAGGAAAGGAGAGTCAAATGGAAGAGCGTAAGAAAAATTTATGCGCCATGATTCCAGAATCCCTGCATAAGAAAGTGCGGGAAGAACAGGAAGAATGGGGAATCAAGCTGAACGAGTATATGGAACGGATTCTAAAAGACCACTTTGAGAAGGGAGAAAGAGAGATGGCAAACGGAACCAGGACACTGGCATTTCAGGTATCAGAGGAGTTTTTTCAGAGGTTAAAAAAATACCTCAAAAAGACAGGACAGAGCCAGAAAGAATTTGTGATCGGACTGATTGAAGATGTACTTTCGCAGGAAGAACATGTAGTATCTGGAGAGATGCAGGATACAGGGGGAAAGGCAGAACTTGAGGAAACTGAATAAGAGGAAGGATCGAACATACCGCCGGCAGAGCTTCATCATGCCGGCGGTTATTATTTGGAGGTGATCGGTTGTATATTTATCCGGACCATTTGAAATCAAAAGCAACACTTTGGTTATGGCAGCTTCGGGACATTGGGATTCTTGGTATTTGCGGATTGGTCTCCATTTTAGCAGCTACGCAGGCGGGATTTATGTTCCCTTGTGTTCTGACAGGGGTATATGGATTTCTGACGATCCGTTTTGAAGATACCAGCATTCTGGATTTTATCCGGTATGCCTGTGCGTATTTTTTTTTGCGTCAGCAATTTTTTGAGTGGAGGTATGAATGAGCAGGGAGAAAAGAAAAGCGAAAAAAGAGGCAGAGAAGCGCCTCTCCACACGGCAGTTCATTGGTGCAAAGGAGATTACAGACTACAGTCTGGTGACCTACGGACAGGGGGAGCTGGTGTATTTTATTGTAAAACCAACGAATATTTCTGTTTTGTCCGAATCTAGTGTCGGGGCAAGAATCTATGCTCTTATGACTGTACTAAAAGGAGTAGCAGAGATTGAGATGCTGTGTCTAAACAGCAGGGAAAGTTTTGAAGACAACAAGCGGTTTCTGAAAAGTCAGATGGAGCAGGAAGAGAATCCAGTCATACGCCGTCTTTTGGAACAGGATCAGACCCATCTGGACCGGATTCAGGTGCAGATGGCGACAGCCCGTGAATTTCTGATTATGCTGCGGTTAAAAGATGAAAAGGAATCGGATATTTTTCCGTACCTTTCCAGGATTGAAAAATCCCTGAAGGAACAGAGTTTTTCTGTTAAACGGGCAGATAAAGAGGATATCAAACGTATCCTGGCTGTTTACTATGAGCAGAACGTGACCACAGAGAAGTTTGAAGACTTTGACGGGGAGCGGTGGATCATACCAGAGATTTAGAGTGAGGAGGAGATGACTTGAAAAAAGGAAGAACAGCAGTTGATGACAGGGAAGATAATGTGCGTATCCAGGAATTTCTGGATATGATTGCCCCGTCTGTCATTAAATTTGAAACAGATCATTTTATTTGTGGTAACACATATCGTTGTGTCTGGGCACTGCGGGAGTACCCGACTGCTACGGAAGAGCAGGCAATTCTCTCACATTTAGGGGAGAAAGATGGTGTAACCTTGCGGATCTATACCCGTCATGTGACACCCGTTGAGGAGCGGAAGATCATCAGTAATGCAGCCAACAAAAACCGGATGGATCGGAGCAATACCAGTGATTTACAGCAGACTGTTCTGGCTGAAAGTAATTTACAGGATGTAACTACCATCGTAGCCCAGATGCATCGCAACCGAGAACCCCTCCTCCATACGGCAGTATATCTGGAGTTGTGTGCCCATGATCTGGAGCATTTGAAGCTTCTTCAGACAGAAGTACTAACGGAACTGATCCGATCAAAATTGAATGTAGACCGACTGATCCTCCGTCAACAACAGGGGTTCCGGTGTGTAATGCCAAGCGGTTATAACCTGTTTAAGGATCAGTTTGAGAGAGTGCTTCCGGCCAGCAGTGTGGCGAATCTGTATCCCTTTAACTATTCAGGAAAGACGGATCCTCACGGGTTCTATATTGGGAGAGATAAATTTGGGAGTAATGTACTGGTGGATTTTAACCGGAGAGCAGATGATAAGACGAATGCCAATATCCTGATTCTGGGAAACAGCGGACAGGGAAAAAGCTATCTGCTTAAATTGCTGCTGACGAATTTAAGGGAGTCCGGAATGCATATCTGCGCTCTGGATCCGGAAATGGAGTATGAAGATCTGACCAATAATCTGGGAGGGTGTTTTATCGACTTAATGAGTGGGGAGTTCATGATCAATCCTCTGGAACCGAAAACCTGGGACGAAGCGGGAAGCCCGGAGGATCTGGATGCACCTCAGACCTTTCGCATCCGGTCCAGATTATCCCAGCATATCAGTTTCTTAAAGGACTTTTTCCGAAGCTACAAGGATTTTTCCGACAGGGAAATCGATGTGATTGAGATCATGCTGCAGAAGTTATATACCAGATGGGGGATTACAGACGAAAGTGATTTTGAATGCCTGGCTGCGGAGGATTACCCAGTTCTCTCCGATCTTTATGCGTTCATTGAGGAAGAATATCAGGGATTTGACGAAAACAGAAGACAGCTTTATACAGCAGAAATGATTCAGAGTATTCTTCTTGGGCTGAATTCTATGTGTGTGGGAGCTGAGAGCAAGTTCTTTAATGGACATACCAATATCACCGATGATGGCTTCATTACCTTTGGGGTAAAAGGACTGTTACAGGCCAGCAGGAGCCTTAAAAATGCATTGCTTTTTAATGTGCTTTCGTTTATGAGCGATGTTCTTTTGACACAAGGCAATACGGCAGCCAGTCTGGATGAGTTTTATCTGTTCCTTTCCAACCTGACTGCAGTAGAGTATGTTAGAAATTTTATGAAGCGTGTGCGAAAAAAAGATTCTGCAGTTATCATAGCCAGCCAGAACCTAGAGGATTTTAATCTGGATGGCGTGAGGGAGTATACCAAGCCGCTGTTTTCCATCCCGACGCATCAGTTTCTGTTCAATGCGGGGAGCATTGATGCCAAGTTTTATACGGATACCCTGCAGCTGGAGGATAGTGAGTATAACCTGATCCGGTATCCACAACGGGGAGTCTGCCTGTATAAATGTGGAAATGAGCGATATAACTTAATGGTAAATGCCCCGGAACACAAAGCCAGACTGTTCGGAAAGGCAGGAGGACGCTAAAAGGGGAGACTATGAATGGAGTTAAAGGAGCAGAAATTTGGCATTGAGATTGAGATGACCGGCATTACCCGTGCGAAAGCGGCTGAGGTAACGGCAGAGTATTTTGGAACTAGAGTCAAATATCTGGGAACCTATTACGATACCTATGCAGCCATTGACACGGAGGGGCGGCAGTGGAAGTTTATGAGTGATGGGAGTATAACAGCGCAGAAAAAATCGAATGGGAGAAAGATCAATGCAGGGAGAGAATATCAGACGGAGATGGTAAGTCCCATCTGTCGCTATGAGGATATTGTGACGATTCAGGAGATCATCCGGAAGCTGAAAGAGCATGGGGCACTGACGAATGGAAGCTGCGGTATCCATGTGCATATCAATGCGGAACCGTTTGATGCCAGAACCCTTCGTAATATCACTAATATCATGGCAGCCAAGGAAGATCTGATCTATAAAGCTCTGGGGGTGTCCGTGGATCGACAGCATCGGTGGTGTCAGCCAGTAGACACACGATTTTTGGAAGAATTAAACAGAAGAAAACCAAAGAGTATGGAGGCAGTGGAACGGATCTGGTATAACGGGGAGAGCCGCAGAGACCAGCATTATGATGATAGCCGCTATCATTGTCTGAACCTTCATTCTGTTTTTCAGAAAGGAACAGTGGAATTTCGTCTGTTCAATGGGACGCTTCATGCAGGCAAGATTAAGGCCTATATCCAGTTTTGTCTGGCGATTGGCGCCCAAGCGCTGAATCAGTCCTGCGCCAGCAGAAGAAAAACTCAGACCAGCAATGAGAAGTATACATTCCGCACTTGGCTTTTACGGCTAGGATTAAATGGGGAAGAATTCGCCACAGCTCGTCAACATCTGCTGGCAAATCTGCCGGGCTGTATTGCCTGGAAGGATCCGGCTCAGGCGGAAGCACAAAAGGAAAGAATGCGACAGAAGCGGGAGAAGGAATTGGCAGAACGGATCCAGAGACAGGAAACCATTCATCCAATTGAGGAATTAGAATCAGCTGGGGAAGCACAGGAATCCCCGGCTTTTTGTATGCGAATGTGACAGGAGGAAGCAAATTGAAAGGAAAACAAAGACTTTATATTGCCTATGGGAGCAATCTGAATCTGGAGCAGATGGCATTTCGTTGTCCGACTGCGAAGGTAGTAGGAAAGAGTGAATTAAAGGATTACGAACTGTTATTTCGGGGAGGCCGCAGGGGGGCTGTGGCAACCGTAGAACCTAAAGCAGGGAGTACTGTGCCGATACTGGTCTGGGAGATTCAGAAGAAAGACGAGGCATCGCTGGATCTTTATGAAGGGTATCCGAATTTCTATGATAAGCAGATGCTGGAGATTGAACTGGATGGAAAAATTGTTCCGGCCATGGTTTATGTGATGACACCAGGGCATTCATTTGGAATTCCCTCTGACTATTATTCCAATGTAATCTGGCAAGGGTACGAAACGGCAGGGTTTGAAACCCAGTTTCTGGAGGACGCAATCGAACATGCTTATCAGCTTGTACAGAAACAGGAAAGAGAGGGAGACTTCTATCAGCAGAGCCTGTTTCATATGGGGGGCTATGATGGAATGAAATAAATCCTGATGCGTCAGATGAATATCTCGATAAAAAGTGTGGAAGGAGTGATTTTATGGCCGTCTCAGCTGCCGCTGTGACAGCAAAACTGGTAGCGCTTACCCTATCTGACCGGAATGGGCGGACTGTGGTTTTTTCTGTTATTGCAGCATTAGTAACCCCTGTTATTTTAATTGCCACCATGATTATGTGCACGCTTTCTGGGACTGTAGACCATAACATTTCTGCTGTCCAGCTGTCCTTTCATGGAGGGTATTTGTCCTCAAAGGTGCCAGCAGAGTATCGGATGTACATCGAAAATATGCAGGACAGTTTTGAAAAACTGGATGGGGTGTTAAATGAAATTAATGGTATGGCAGAAGCCGAAGAAGTAGATCCCTACCAGGTAAAAGCGATTTTTTATGCCCTGTTTTTTGGTAAGGAGCACCCTCGGATGGATGAGGGGGACTATCGGGCATTCGCAGATTGTTTTGTAGAGTATGAGGAGAGGGAGGATGAAGAGGGAGAAACCTATACAGTTGCAATTCCAATCCAAAGCCTGAATATGGTCTACGGAAATCTTGCTGCAGAATTAAACCAGGAGGTTTCTCTGGAAGATAAAACGAATGTACAGCGCATCTATATGCTGGCAAAATACGGTGTGAGTGTACCAGGTGGAAACGGTCTTCCTCCCGGACAGGCTATGGGAGATGGGAGTTTTTCCGCGCTGATGGCAGAGGCAACCCGTTATATTGGTTATCCCTATGTATGGGGCGGTAGTTCTCCAGACACCAGTTTCGACTGCAGTGGATATATCTGTTGGGTCTACACGAGATCCGGGGTGTATCACCTTTCCCGAACAACAGCTCAGGGGATTTATGACCAGTGTGCGATTGTGTCAAGAGAGGAAGCTAGACCCGGAGAT
>NZ_DBMACH010000025.1:0-24115 GCF_057861365.1 Enterocloster sp. | reverse complement strand
CTAACCGTGCAAAGTCAGTAATCTTATTCTACACTGAGGTATTTTTTTCTCAACCTTCTTTCTTGGAATTCCTTATATTTGAATTATACAGGAAGCTCCTTGATCTATTATTTTATGTTATAAAAAATTCTTCGAATTCATAAACATCCTTCTTGTTTGTAATTTCTATCTATAATCCTTTACAACTTTTCCATGCATTATCATAGTCCTTTTTCTCTTAATATGGCATAAATCATTCGAACCACAGTTTAAGATACAATAAAGATTAGATCCATCCAAAAAGCAATGACATTGGAAAAGCAAAAACAATTGTAATCGCACAAACAGCACATAACACGATCAAAGGCATTCCTACAAAGATGGAAAAAAATCCAAGTACAGGATGATGCCACAAAAATTTTTCTGCACGAACTTCAAAATCATATTCACACTTTTTAATCGCTTTTATAATACTCACATCATTCACCTCATTTCCTTTTGCATATCAAGAATACCTCAGAATATATTAAATAGGGGAAAGCATATTTCCTTTTATATTAAAATTCCATAAGAAATAGAAAATGCTGCTCCCGAAGTGGTCCAAGAGATTGTTGGAGTACTAACAAAGCATCAAAAAAGAGCTGTTCACTAATTTCTTAGCTTGCAGCTCTTGGTTTCCTTACAAAATCACGTATTCACTTATTCATCTGCTTCACCTGAAATCTCTGATTCTTCTCCTTCGCTCTCCGTCGAATCATCTTCTGATTCCATTTCATATGAATCTATTTCCTCGGTAGGCTCTGCTGGTTCGTCTGAAATATCTTGTGTATCTGACTCATGTTCCTCAACTTGAGATTCTGGTTCATTTATTGTATCCAGCTCATCTGATTCCTTTGACTCACCAACTTCTTCTAATTTCTCTCCCGAAGCAGATTCTTCTTGTTCCTCATTCCTTTCTTTTTGCGGTTCTAAAATATCCTCATTCTGCTCGTCATCACGATCCGCATTCTCTTCTTTTTCAAGATCATCCGCATCTTCGTAATCAGATAACTTTTGCTGAATCATTTCTTTTAATGCTTGATCTGTCATAGAGCAAGGATTCTTTTCCAGCAATTCCAATACTTCTTCTTCCGTGGCTTCATTTACCACTTTATGGAAATTCTCTCCAGCTAATATCTGCTCCGCCAAATAAATTCCCAAACTCTTGCCTGCTTTTTTCGCATTTTCAACATCCTCTTTATCGCCTGCTAAATAAAGCAAATGATCTGTACCAAATGTTTTTTCCAGGCGTCTCTGTAATGCTGCACGTTCTTCTTCAGATTCATCCTCCAAAAAGGCATATCCCACAATAATAGTTTCTTTTTTATCAGCTTCTATCAATTAAATCGTAACTCATATCCAAAAAATCTAAAATCTTCGCTTCACTTACAGTTCCGTCCATCAGCATCGTAATCCAATGTTCCTTATTCATATGATATCCTGGAAGAAAACCATAGGTCTCTATCAAAACTCCAACCATATCCGGTTCACACTTCACATTAATAATATCTACCGTGCCCTCTCCTTCTAGTTCTAACTTAGATTTTTTAACCTGCATCAACACTGCATACCATTTCCCGTTTTTATGACGAAGTACCGCACTTTCTGGGGATTCTTTCCAAAGATATTCCGGTACTGTTCCATATTGTTTTTTTACATATTCAAATACATCTTTACGATCCATCAGTTTCACTTCCTAATCATACTTATTTATTTTTATATTTTAAAGCACTCCTTTTATTCCTAGAGTTCTACATTTTCTTTTTCATATGTCTGCTTTTCAAACCACTTCTGAAATTCCAAAGCCCACGACTCATAAGAAAATTTCAATGTGTGTTTTTTCCCATCAATATCCTCAAATGTTATATAATAAACTTTTCCTCGTGCATGATCTGCTCTTTCCGTTTCCTCACGGCAGCCAATAATCCGTTTTATGTAACTTCTATGTTCAAGAATAAATCCACCTCTGTCGCAAATCAAATACCAATCTCTTTTCCATTCTGGAAGATGATGATCTGTCCTCTCTTTCCAAAAAATCCCAATCTTATGTTGTTGTTTCCACGCCTTAAATAAACTAACAAATGGGCTTCCATAAGAAACTGGAATTAAAACCGCAAAACAAAAAATAATAATTTTTACTCCTTCTGGATCTGAATGCCTATAAATGAAGACAATCCCGCTAATTGCCACACAGGCAAACAGCAAAATCATAAATATTGGAAATCCTGACCAAAGAAATATTCTGAACAGGGATTCATCATAAATCGTTCTTTCTCCGCCTCGATTATTGTTCATTTTTCTTTTCTCCTCATGCTTATCTTTTTTTCATTCAGAAAGAAGTCTGCGAAGCAAGAAAGGTAATGGTTGTTTCTTCTTTCATGGCTCTCACCTCCCTTCAGAAAACTCCCCTTTATCGGATCGCTGCCTTCTGTTTTTCTTTTTTCCCAAGCTGACGGGGTGCTGTTTCCTGCCGAAGCTCCTGCAAGGTATCTTTTAAAGATGCCTGTTTTCCTTGTCTCTCTTCCAGCTTCCCGATCTGCTGCTGCAATCGCTCTGTTTTTTGTTCCAGCTTATGGATGCTCCGCATGGATTGGAATAACACCTTCTGGGTTTGAAAGATGATCCCCTGTTCCGGATTTCGCTCTGTGATCTTTGCGGTATCTTTTCCGTTCATTTTCAAAAATGCGTTTTTCAGATGCCCTTTGGCAACGTGCAGTTCCTCCGCCATGCTCCCCAGACGGTCAATCTTCTGATCCATCGACAGCATGACCGTATGTAGGGAAGACTGCAGCTTTTGTAAGCCTTGGGTAAGGTGCATTCCTTTTACCGCAGAGGCAAGGGCATCTTTTCCCTTTTCTTTAAAATCAAAAACTGCCTGTTCTGCCCGTTCCATAAACTTTCGTTTCTATTCTCCCACCTGAAAGCGAAGTGTTTGCACCTGATGTTCTACTTTCTGGATCGTATTCACCGCAAAGAGTTTAACCTTGCTTTCCTGCATCACGCCCAGTTGCTTCTTCATCTCCCCCAGTTCCTTCAAGACGGTTCCGAGCTGCATTTCCATGGAATCGATATGATCTGCCATGCGGATCACATCCCCTTTTTCCTGTTCCATGCCCTGTTGTTCCAAAAGCTCCAGTAACGCCCTGATACTGTCCTGCTCCCGAAGCGGTCCTTTTATTTTTGGAATCTCTACGCTTTTTTCTTCCATCTACATTCCCTCCTTCCCAAAAGGATGCTGCCGAAAAACGTTCAGCAGCACCACACAAAAATATTTTTTTTACTAGCATTCCCCTGGTTTTGTCGTCATCAAGCGGTACAGCTTCGTGTTCTTCGGGAAACTGTTCTCAAATGGCACAAGATTTCCGGAACAGCGGATCAGCCCTTTCCCTGCGCCTACATTGGTGATATAGGATAACTGGTTCTCGGAAATGTTCAAAAGGGCGGCCAGTTCGTCCCGGTCTGTGGTCGCCTGGTTTAAAAGGATTAAAAACTCACTGTTTGCCAGCATCAGTCTTGCCGTATCCGATTTCAAAAGTTCCTCCACATTCTGCGTTAAACCTGTGACAAATCCATGGTATTTACGGATCCTCTTGTAGAGCCGGTAGAAAAAGTCCGCACTGTACTGATAGCGGAACAACAGATAAAACTCATCGGCAAAGATCCAGGTAGTCTTTCCTTTCTTCCAGTTTTGGATCACCCGGTTGAAGATGCTGTCCAAGGTGACCAGCATCCCCAGGGGCATGAGCTGCTCTCCCAGTTCCCGGATATCATAGGCAATAATGCGATTCTTCGTATTTACATTGGTTTTCTGAGCGAAGGTGTTCAGGCTTCCGTTAATGAACAACTCCGAAGACAAGGCAAGCCCCCTGGCTTCCTCTTCCGGCTGGAGCATGAGCTGTCGGTACAGATCCTTCAAGGTCGGCACTTCACTTTGGTAACCGCTTCGGATATATTCCCGGTACACATCTGCGGTACAGCGGTCCAGGATGGATTTCTCCTTGGCGGACAGATTTCCAGCACCCACCAACTGTTCAAACAGGGACAGGATAAATTCCGACTTCTCGATCAGTGGATTCTTATCGTTTCCATAGGCAGAATCCATATCCAGTGCGTTCAGATGGGTATGGGACGTTGCAGAAATGGAGATCACTTCCCCGTTCAGCGCTTCCACCAAAGAACCGAATTCCGACTCCGGATCTAAAATGAGGATGTCATCTTCCGTAGACAGGGCAAGGTCCACGATCTCTTCTTTTGCTGAGAAACTCTTTCCTGAACCGCTGACACCCAATCGGAAGGAGTTTCCATTCAATAACTTCCTCCGGTCTGCCACCAGCATATTTTTGCTCACCGCATTCTGCCCATAATAAATACCGCCCGGCTGCATGATCTCCTGAGTATGGAAGGGGATCAGCACTGCGGTAGACTCTGTGGTCAGGGTACGAAGGGCATTGATCTTGCGGATGCCATAAGGCAGTACCGTATTGAGTCCATCCACTTGCTGCCATTTCAAGGTTGCCATCTGACATAAATGCTTTCTTGCCACTGACAGGATACTCTCCGTATCCGAATCCAACTGTTTCTTGCTGTCTGCCATATGCACCATGGTGAGGATGCCGAACATCATCCGCTGGTCCCTGGTGGTCAGGTCATCCAGCATCTCTTTGGTTTCCTTTCTTTGCAGTTCCATATCATAAGGCACAATGGCAGAAAAGTTATTGTTGGCATTCTGGCGTCTCTGCCAGTTGGTCACATTGGTCTCCACGCCAAGCAGACGGTTCTGGATCTCACGCACCGCTTCGTCTGTGGGTACCGGGAGGATATCGATGGACAGCATCAAGTCCCGGCTTAGATCGCACAGCTCCGAGATCATGTCATCCTTGACATAACTGGCATAATCCTGCATATACAGCACTCGCCCGAACCGTTCATTGATCTTGAAGCAGTCTTTGGAAAACTCCATGGACTGGGGACAGATCCAATCCTTGAAGCTGCTCCCCTTTTTGGCAAATGCCTTCATATCGAAAGGAAAGCACTGGGGTTCATCTGCCCGGAAGAAATCCCGGAAGATCTGTAACCTCTGTTCCGCATCCAGTTCTTCCCCAATGGAAGACAGCTTGCTCAGATGGGTGATGATATCCGTTCCCACACGTGCAAAATAAGTCCTTGCCTCATCGATGTTCTTTTTATGGACACTGACCGTCAGATACCGTTCCTGATAGATGCTGTTGTTGGTGCCGCTAACCTTGGATAGCAGCATTTCGTTGTATTCCTTTCGGTATTCATCCAACCCGTCCTCTTTCATCGGCAGAAGCAGGGATGCTTCAAACTCTTCTTTATTGATTCTTCTGTTATTTAAAGTGATCTTTGCCGCCGCACCGGAATCTAAGGCATTTAACAGCTCACTATAATCCAAGAACATTTCCGTCTTATCCTCTTTGCTTGCGATAGCATAGTTGATATCGGAAAACCGGAAGGTCTTGGAAAATTTTGTCCCGGACTGGAATACCCCATCCGGCCAGATCCGCTGGATCGGGATGGCCTGTTGGACAGACCTTGGGACTTTGAACTTCTCCCGGTCCATTTTCAATGCCTGTTGTAAGGTTTTAATCAAACGCACCACTCCTTCCCGTTTTCTTTTTCTGTTTCATCCGTTTCTTCTTTGCCCGCTGTTCTCTTTTTTTCATAAGGGCTGCGCCATCCCCTTGAGACTTTTCTCCCAAGGCCAGCGTTTCTTCCATGCAGGCATGGTACAGGTCCTCACTTTGAAACAGCAGGCGCTTGGGGTATAAAAATTCAGACTTGATATACGCCCAAGCAAACTGCTCCGCATTCATGCCATGGTACTGGAAGAAACCACAGGCTGCGAATGGGGCAGCCCCTAAGATGCACAGCCACCCGGTCATCTCCTGTCCCACATACTTTCCCAGGCCAAAATAAATCCCTACCGCCACAGCGATGGCAAGCAGGGAGAAAATACACTGGCGCAGGTTCAGTCCCATAAACATGGACTCCTGATAGTTGCGGATCTCTTTGTTCATTTTTACTTCCATATACTTCTATCTCTCTCTTTCTCTTTTCTTTTTTCCTGTCGATCTCCCTTGGACTTTTTCCTGTTCTTTTGGAATGTCCAACCCCCATTGTCTGCAAAATTCTTCCACCCCTTCCCGGTCATACCGGGAGAGTCTTGAAAGATCAAATGCCACCGGGGTGTAGGTGGCAAATCCTGAACGGGCTTGTCCTGGCAGCACCTTTCCCAGCCTGTTCTCTTGAATGAAGGCCAGCTTATCCCTGGTAAAATCACCGCTTACAAATGCCTCCTGCGTTTTCAGTCCATACCCGCCCGGAAGATTGACCGTCAAGTCACTAAATAATTCCAGCTCCCCTTCACTTTGACTATACATCAAAACCGCAAGCCCATTTCCATAGGCATAGCTGGACACTTTCAGGGTGATCTCTTCCTTACCAAATTCCCAATGGAAAGGCAGTGTATCGCTGCTTTCCTGATTTTCATATATTTCTTTACGCATGGTTCTTTCCTCCTACAATCCCATCATCTCTTTTACGATCCGGTCAGATGCTTTCACCGCACCCACCAGCACCAGCAGGTTGAATACCAATTCCCCTACATAGTTCCACACAATGGTCACTGCACTTAAGGACGTATCCCCAATGGCTGGCGGACTGGCAGAATAGACGGAGAAAATGATACAGGCCAGTGCAATGATCGCCCCTTCCAGACACACCCCTGCATAGGACTTGATGAAGTTCTTCCCCACCGACTGGGAGGGTTCTCCCGCAAAGGTGGAAATGGGGATGGGCGCAATGGCAGTATACATATACAGCTTGAACATCCTTCCATATACCGTAAGGATCATGATAAAAGACAGCACTGTGATCAAAAGGCTTCCCAGCAGCGTCACGATCCACAAGGGGATGGATTCCAGCATCCCTACCGCTTCGATCTTTTCCACGATCTCTGCCGGAAGCTCTGTCACACCCCCGTCTGCCATTCCCGACTGTGCCATGATGGTCGATACGATCCCCTGTACAATGGAAAACAGGGCGGTCATCAATTCCATGCCATACATGATGGCGCCTTGTGCCAGTGCAAACCGGATAAAGGCTTTGAGGGCATGTTCCGGCTTTTTCATGTCTGTAAAGCTGCCACAGGTCTTTACGATCCCGGCTGCAAAAAACAGTACCAAAAGTCCATATCCAATGGCAGTCAGCGCCCCGTTGATCCCGGTGATGACACTCCAGATCGTCCCGCCCTTAAAGGATTCCGGGCTTTGGGTAAGGAGCGTCCAGATTTCTGCTAGCTTCTCATTCCAGGTGTTCAGTGCAGAGTTTAGGTTCTGCACGATCCAGTTATCACTCAAACAGTCTCACCTCCTTTGCCGGGGCAGGAAGATGTCCTCCCTGCCCGCTTCTGTCTCTACCCACTACCCAACGATCAGGTCCAGGATCTCTTTTGCAAAGGTGATGATGACACCGCCTGCCAGCGTCAGAAACCCGTTGGCTCTCTGGCTGGGATCATGGCTCTTTAAGCTCAAACCTACCTGCACCACACCAAATCCCAGTAAGATCAAGCCGATGGCCCGGATCAGGGAGAAGATAAAGGTGGACAGGTTATTGATGACTGACAGGGGATCTCCGGCTGCAAGCACCGGGATACCACCTACCGTCATAGTAAGCACCAGCGCTGCATACGCGGCAAGGGTACGCTTTGGTCCTCTGCCCATAGGCATCGGTGCAGTAGCATGGTTTGCTGTCTGTCTCTTTGGCATTTCATTTCTTTTCTTCAATGGCATTCCTCCAATCAAAAAGACTGCTCCCTGCCGAGGATCTCCCCAGCCGAGAGCAGTTCATAATCATCCAGTCTCCTGGTATCAATGGTTACATCTTCATGGGACAGGGGAGCCTTCGCATAATCATAAGGCGGCGCCCCTCCATCCTCCGTATATTTCACATTCACATGTTTATGCAGATCATATTTCTCATCCAGAATGGGGCGTTCTCCACGCACCAGAAGCACTGCCTTCCGGTTATCCAAAAGGCGTACTTCATCGGGGGTCAAAAGTTCTTTGCCACAATGTCAAGTGATGAATTCAAATTACTTTGAGAATTTGGCACTTACGCATAAAGCAGCACGTGACAACGTTATGTGTTTGGATTATAATGATAGATGAAAATTGAATCATCATATCGCTCCATCCGCAAAGACGGAACATGGAATCGGGTGCAAGTCCCGGCGAGTCGATCACTGTGAAACTTTCCTGAGGGAAAGGTAAGTCAGATACGTGGGAGCGTATGGTGCTTCTGCCGGAACCGGAAGCACGTTTTTTAGGCGCAGGAAGCTGTGCTTTGTTGAGCGTGTCTGTTTGGATGCGCTTTTTTCTTACGGTTCCTATGTATAAAATAAATCCCTTTTTTGCAAGGAGTCTTTTCATGCGTAATCAGTATTGGGAAAATAAGCACTATGCTTATTTCTGCAACCGGGAATGTGAATATTTCCCCTGCCATAAGGGTGCCGACCCGGAAAATTTTAATTGCCTATTCTGCTATTGCCCTCTGTATGTATTGGGAGATCGCTGCGGCGGAAAGTTTGCCTACCTTCCCAACGGATACAAGGACTGCAGCCGCTGTCTGTTTCCCCATCTGCGGGAGAATTATGGTGTAATTACGGAACGCTATGGAGAAATCCTTGCGGCAATTCCATATCCAGATCAGGAGGATGACGAATGACCCTTTTACAACTGAAATACATTGTGACGGTTGCTGCGGCCGGAACGATCAGCGAGGCGGCAAAACAGCTTTATATCGCCCAGCCCAGCCTGACTTCCGCAATCAAGGAACTGGAAAATGAACTGGGAATTACTATTTTCAAACGTACCAATAAAGGCATCCTGCTTTCGGCGGAGGGAGAAGAATTTTTAGGATATGCCCGTCAAGTGATTGAACAGACAAATCTGATTGAAGAACGATACTTAGGGAAGACCCCTGTCAAGCATCAGTTCTGTGTGTCCACGCAGCATTATTCTTTTGCGGTAGAAGCATTTGTTGAGCTTTTGAAACAGTATGGCGGTGAAGAATACGACTTCCGCATCCGTGAAACGCAGACCTATGAGTTGATTGAAGATGTGGCAAAGCTGCGAAGCGAGGTGGGTGTGCTTTACCTTAATAGTTTCAATGAAGCTGTCCTGCGCAAGACCATGCGGGAAAATGATTTGAAATTTCATCGTTTATTTATCGCAAAGCCTCACGTTTTTGTCAGTACGTTCAGTCCTCTGGCAAAGAAGAAAATTGTTGAATTGGATGAGCTGGCAACCTATCCGAGATTGTCCTATGAGCAGGGAGAACACAATTCCTTCTACTTCTCTGAGGAAATTTTAAGTACGTTGGAAAGCAAGAAAGACATTATGGTTTCTGACCGGGCCACGCTGTTCAATCTCCTGATTGGTCTGAACGGGTACACCATTTGCAGCGGCGTTATCAACGAAGAACTAAATGGGAAAAATATTGTTGCTGTCCCCCTTGCTGTGGATGATTACATGGAAATCGGCTACATCACTCACAGCAAGGTCGGACCGGGTAAATTTGGAACTCTGTATATCGAAGCTCTGAAACGATATGCTTCCGCACAGGAATGACAGAACATAAAGTAGCGGTCTGCTATAGATTCAATCTATGGCAAACCGCTGCTTTTCCGTATTTTACAGAACCCTTTCCCGCAGGTATACTGAAAAAGAACGATCATACCCAAGGAGGACACATTATGGACTATTCAATTATTGGATTTCCGCGTATCGGGATCCACCGAGAATTAAAGTTCGCAACAGAAGCGTATTTTCGCAGCGAAATAGATGCCGATGAGTTGAAACGGGTTGTCTCTCAGCAGAGAATGGAGCAGTGGACACGCCAGAGGGACGCAGGTGCCGGCTTTATCCCGTCCAATGATTTTTCCCTTTATGACGGGATGCTGGACACCGCTTATATGCTGAACGCCATTCCAAGGCGGTATGCCGATCTGAGGCTTTCCGATATAGACACATACTTTGCCATGGCCCGTGGGTATCAGGGGGCGCAGGGAGATGTCAAAGCATTTACCATGAAAAAGTGGTTCAATACGAACTACCACTACATGGTACCAGAGCTGGATGATGATATGGAGTTGAAGCTCCGCTCAGATGCTTTTCTGGATGGCTTTCATCAGGCGCGTTCTCTGGGCATTCAGACAAAGCCCGTGGTCGCCGGACCGTTTACCTTTTTGAAGCTGGCCCGCTGTACCGGCAATAAATCCGCCACTGATTTTGTAGATGATATTCTGTTTGCCTATGCAGATATTTTGAAGCGGTGTGGAGAAAACGGCGTGGAATGGCTGCAAGTTGACGAGCCGTATCTGGTCATGGATTTAACAATGGGGGATGTTGCCCTTTTCCGCAAGCTGTACCAAACGCTGCTGGAACAAAAAGGCACAGTGAAGGTGCTGCTCCAAACTTATTTTGGCGATGTGCGGGATTGTTACCGGCAGCTATGTGAACTGCCCTTTGACGGCATTGGCCTTGACTTTGTGGAAGGAAAGCAGACCGCAGCACTTGTAGCAGCAAACGGTTTCCCGAAGGATAAAATCCTGTTTGCGGGACTTGTAAATGGGAAAAACATCTGGCGTACTAATTATAAAGACGTACTGGAGCGAATCGCCGGTTTGAAAAGCTGCTGTGACCACATTGTACTCAGTACATCCTGCTCCCTGCTCCATGTGCCGTATACTGTAAAGAATGAGCCGCAGCTTTCCACCGAAATTATCCGGCATTTTTCCTTTGCGTATGAAAAGCTGGATGAACTGCGTGAGCTTTGCTGCCTGGCTGAACTTGCAGACTATTCCTGTGACCGGCGCTATCTGCAAAATCAGGAACTGTTCCAAACCAGTGAGCTGAGAACCGACACAGAGGTACAGAAACAGGTTGCGGCACTTACTGAATCGGATTTTACCCGCAGGGTGCCCAGAAAGGAACGGCAGGCAACGCAGAAAGAACTGCTGAATCTCCCGCTGCTGCCCACGACAACGATTGGCTCTTTCCCGCAGACAAAGGAAGTCAAGCAGAACCGAACAAAATTCCGAAAAGGCGAAATCAGCGAAGAAGAATACCGAAATAATGCAAAGGGATTCATCCGGGATTGCATCGCTTTACAGGAAAACATTGGTCTGGATGTCTTGGTGCATGGCGAATTTGAACGCAACGACATGGTGGAATTTTTTGGCGAAAATCTGTCTGGTTATGTGTTTACCATAGGCGGTTGGGTACAGTCTTACGGTACACGGGGCGTAAAGCCGCCGATTGTGTTCGGGGACGTCAAACGCAAGAAGTCCATTACTACCGATTATATCCGTTATGCCAATTCCCTGACGGATAAGGATGTGAAGGGAATGCTGACAGGACCAGTCACGATTTTGAACTGGTCGTTCCCCAGAGAAGATATTTCCACGCAGGAGATGATGTATCAGATCGGCCTTGCAATCCGGGAAGAGGTTCTGGAACTGGAAGCTGCAGGCGTCCGTATTATTCAGATTGACGAAGCCGCGCTCCGGGAAAAGCTGCCGCTCCGCCGCGCCGACTGGCATAGCGACTATCTGAACTTTGCGATCAAGGCATTCCGTCTCTGCCACGCAAAGGTAAAACCGGAAACGCAGATTCACACCCATATGTGCTACAGCGAGTTTGAGGACATTATCCCGGAAATCGACGCAATGGACGCCGATGTGATTACCTTTGAGGCGTCCCGTTCCAAACTTACGATTCTGGACAGCCTGATGGCGCATCATTTTGAAACGGAGGTGGGTCCCGGCGTCTACGACATCCATTCCCCCCGCATTCCGAGTGTAGAAGAAATTGAAGCCGCCCTCCGGCTGATGCTGGACAAGATCCCGGCAGATCATTTATGGGTCAACCCAGACTGCGGATTAAAAACCAGAGGGGAAACCGAAACCGTTGCCAGTTTGAAAAATATGGTCCAGGCGGCGAAAAATATAAGAAACGAATGCAAAGGAGACATTTGATATGAGTAATTTATACGCACCGTTCCGTTACGACTACGTGGGCAGCTTTCTTCGTCCGGCAGAACTGAAAAAGGCCCGCGCCGATTATGAAGCAGGAGCCATTACCGCCGATCAGCTCAAAGCTGTGGAGGATCAGTGCATTACCGAACTGGTGGCGAAGCAGAAAGCGGCCGGATACCATGTTATTACTGACGGCGAGTTCCGCCGCGCTACCTGGCATCTGGATTTTATGTGGGGATTCGACGGCGTCGGCCATAAGAAAACGAACACCGGCCTTCCCTTCCACGGAGAGGCGGCGATGATCGATGATACTTTTGTGACCGGCAGGATCGGATTGTCCGGTGAGCATCCCTTTGTGGATCATTTTCGGTATGTGAAGGCGCTGGAGGACGAAAAGACTATAGCAAAACAGACAATCCCCGCCCCTGCTCAGACGCTGGCACAATTCTGGATGCCCTTTGCCAGAAAACACACAGAGGCCTTTTACAGTTCTGCCAAGCCGCTGATGGACGACATTGCACAGGCTTACATTGCTGTACTGCATCAGCTGTACGATGCAGGCTGCAGGAATGTGCAGTTTGACGATTGCACATGGGGAATGCTGGCGGATAAAAATGGACAGGAAATGCACGCCGCAACGAAAGAAGGGCTTTTGGCCGTCCAGAATGCCTATAAAGATATTAACAACCAGGTGATTAACGGAGCGCCAGAGGGGATGAACATCACCACCCATGTCTGCAGGGGCAATTACCATTCAACTTATGCCAGCAGTGGCCCCTATGACTCCGTGGCCGACGTTTTGTTCGGCGAAGAAAATGTAAGTGCCTATTATCTGGAGTTTGATGATGAACGCTCCGGTGGCTTTGCGCCTCTTGCAAAAATCGGAAGCGGACAGAAAGTGGTTCTCGGACTGATTACCACAAAGCAGCCGCAGTTGGAGAATAAAGAGGCCGTGATTGCCCGAATCCATGAAGCTGCAAAGTACATCCCTCTTGACAGGTTGTATCTCAGCCCGCAGTGCGGTTTTGCTTCCTGCGAGATCGGCAATAAGCTGACTGAAGAAGAGCAATGGGCGAAACTGGCGCTGGTTAAAGAGATTGCTGAGGAAGTCTGGGGCTAAATTTTTCTGTAAAAATCGCGACGTCGGAGTTTTATTCATTCGACGCCGCGATTTAATTTGTTATTGAGAATCTTTATTATGCGGTGATTTCATAACCGATATATCTTCCCCGACCTGGTGACCTATATTCTTTATCTGCTTTTCAATGTCCCACAGATCTTTCTGTATCGTTTCTTCCTCGACGCTAATTTCCGGGTGTTCTTTCATTTCTTCTCTGATAAACATCAGGCAAAAACTGACCAATAGAAGCAGGCAGGAAAACCAGATCGTATGCGCTCCGAACAGAACAACAAATTGACCGCCGATTCCAGCGCCAACAGCAAATAGGAAAATGATTTCCCAATAGCGCAAAGCTTTCCCTAAAACATTTCTATCATGTGTTCTGATGTATGCAGAAAGTGCTTCCATGCCGCTACGCATATTTCCGATACACATGGTGCTGGCAAACGCGTAACCATTCACCTTTCGGAATGTCTGCACCTGCATAGCGCAGGAAAAAGATACCAGTGCATTAGCCAGCATATCAAGACTTTGCGGAAGAAAGCTTACCAAAAACAGCAGAATCATTTCCAGTAGCAGGACAATCTGCCTCCAGTGGATATTCTGCACATTCTGATATTTTCCCCGTATCTGCTCTGCAACAATGATGCCTATTGCAAATGCTGCCAACGGAACAAAGTAGTGTGCGCTCTGCAACCAATTACGCTCACAGATGTTTTGACTAAGTAATACGATATTCCCGGTCTGAGCATTGGCGAACACCTTGCCCCGGAACACATAGGTATAGGCATCTTGCAGGCCGCCTGATATTGACAAAAATGCGGCAGTTGGGAAAGATTCGGACATTTGTCCCTGATGCTGGCATTTTATAATTCCATGCAAATGTGTTCACTCCTTGATGTATAACTAAAGATACCTCTATGTATGTATTCTCAAAATAGCAGAAGCCTGACTATGTTTGGCATCCTGAAATACAATACATATCAACCATACCATCACAAAGAAGATGATCATCTTGATCGGTAATGCTGATATGAAAGTAAGCCATGTGCTTACCGCGCTTTATGATTTCAGCTTTTGCAAAGATTGTCCCTGACTGTACGTTATGCAGGAAATTGATATGTGCGCTTTGCGTTACATAATCTCTACCATCCATTCTGGCAAAAATTCCCGCCACGCAATCTGCCATTGCATATAACAATCCTCCATGTACGTGTCCATGAAGATTCATAGATTCGGCAACCAAGTTTACCTTTACCACACAGCAATCCGGGTCAACTTTGCATATTTGAATATGGTTATAAGACATAAAAGGATTGCCTTTTTCGTATGCAGAAAAATCCATATGGTATCACCTCTGTACCGGCAGTTCCTGATTACAGTAAAGGCAGCGGTACTTCCCAGAAGGAGACAGTTTGAAAATATGGTCGCATCCTGCCTCAATACTGGTAATACATCGTGGGTTTGTGCATTTAACCACATTTCGCAATATCTCTGGCATATCAGGCTGACATTTTCGCTCCACTACTCCGTCTTTGATATAGATTAGTGTAATTCGCCGATCCAGATAGCCTAAAATCTCCAGCCGCTCCGGAAGGTTTGAACCTTCGATCTTAATCAGATCTTTTGTTCCATATTTCTCACTGCGCACAGATTGCAGCAGCGCAACCGCCTGATATTTGCTCTCCAGATGGAGCAGCCGGTAAATTTCCATACCGCGCCCAGCGGGGATATGGTCAATAACCACACCATTTTGAATGGGTTCTACCTTCAGCATTTTAACACCTTCTCTCCAGTCACAGGATCGGCAATTCCCAACAGAGCCATAATTAGTGCCATGCGAACATAAACGCCATTCTGCACCTGATCAAAATAAGCGGCACGGGGATCATCATCTACCGTCCGAGTAATTTCATCGACACGAGGCAGTGGATGCAACACAGGCATATCCGGCCTAGCCAATTTCATTTTTTCAGGGTCAAGCGTGTAGATGCTCTTTAGCCGAATGTAATCTTCCTCATTAAAAAAACGTTCTTTCTGCACTCTGGTCATATATAACACATCCAGCTTAGGGAGTGTGTCCTCCAAACTGCTGACCTCCCAATATAAGGAATTTGCCGGGTGCAATGTATCCTCCTTCAAATATTCGGGAATGCGAAGTTCCTCTGGCGAGATAAAATAAAACTGATTTCCTAAAAAACGAACAAGATTGTTGACCAAAGAATGCACTGTCCGGCCGAACTTCAGATCACCGCAAAAACCAACGGTCAGATGATCCAACCGTCCCATGCGCTGGCGAATCGTCAGCAAATCAATTAAAGTTTGTGTAGGATGATTATGGCCTCCGTCACCAGCATTTATGACAGGAACTTTGGAAAACATGGAAGCGCGAAGCGGAGCACCTTCTTTTGGGTGGCGCATAGCTATAATATTGGAATAGCAGCTGACTACGCGAGCTGTATCAGCAACCGTTTCTCCTTTGGTTGCACTGGACTGTTCTGCTCCGGAGAAGCCGAGCGTCTGCCCGCCCAGACTTAGCATGGCAGATTCAAAAGAAAGCCGGGTTCTCGTACTGGGTTCATAAAATAAGGTCGCCAGCTTTTTGCCGTCAGCCACATGCGCATACATCTCCGGAGCGGCGGCAATTCGATCAGCCAAATCCAGGACTGCCATCGTTTCATCGTCATTGAAATCGGTTGGTTCAATCAGGTGTCTCACAGCCATTCCCCCTTTATCAGATATTCTTCGCGCTTTGCGCCGACAGAGATAAACTGGATCTCGTGATCAAGTAATTTTTCCAGCGTTTTGATATAATTTTTTGCAGCATCCGGCAGTTCCTCCCAGCGACGGCAAGCGGAAATGTCCTGTTTCCAGCCGGGAATGAAGCTGATAACCGGTTGATATTCTTCCAGATTTTCCGTAGGAACAAAGGTGTCTGTTTCTTTGCCTTTGTACAAATATCCCGTAATGATGGGAATTTCCTGCATATAACTGAGTACGTCTAACTTAGTCAATGCGATTTTGTCAGCGCGTTGGCATTTTAGGCCGTACCGGCTTGCAACCGCATCAAATGGCCCAACCCGGCGTGGGCGGCCTGTTGCAGCGCCATATTCACCGCCGGCCTTGCGCAGGGATTCCTTCCATTCTTCAGGCATAGCGTTCTCGGCCACAAATGGGCCTGCACCAACGCACGTTGAATAAGCCTTTAACACACCGACCACATGGTCAGGCTGCACGCCAGGAATTCCCGCTCCAATCGGCCCATAGGCCGCAATCGTTGTAGAACTGGAAGTGTAGGGGAAAATGCCATAGTCAATATCACGCATAGCGCCAAGCTGCGCTTCCAAAACCATCTGTTTTCCTGACGATAACGCTGTATCCAAATAATTTCCGGTATCACAGATATAGGGTAAAAACTCCTTTGCCTGCTTCTGGCACCAGGCAAGCAGGGCCGGATAAGACATTGGCTCCTGATGATAGCAGCCTGCCAGTTCCAAATTTTTTGCTTCCAGCATGGTTTTTAGACGAACCTGTATATATGGCTCATCTAAATGAAGCAGATCACCTAAACGCAATGTTTTTTTGCGATACTTATCGCTGTAGGCATAAGCAATTCCCCTGCGAGTAGAGCCGAAAGCAACTCCGCTCTGCGCAAGACGTTCTTCCTCCAAATCATCTTGTATCCGATGCCACGGCATGGAGATGGTTGCACGAGCGGACAGTTTGAAATTTTGAGGTGTTACAGACACCCCTTTGCCGCGAATATCGGCAATTTCATTGGAGAGATGCTCTAAATCAACTACCATACCATCCGCAAGAACACACACCACATTGGGATGAAGAATCCCGGATGGTAGCAGATTCAGAATAAATTTTCCCTGTTTGGTTACGACCGTATGCCCGGCATTATTTCCCCCCTGGTAACGCACGACAATATCCGCCCGCTCTGCCAGCAGATCAATAACCCGTCCTTTCCCTTCATCCCCCCACTTGATACCTGTCACCGCAGTCAGCATTTTTCTGCCTCCCTTCTATTTCGGGCATTTACAGACGCCTGTATACGGGTAGGCAGCCCCAAAAGACGGATGAAGCCAGTAGCATCGGACTGCTGATAGCCCTCTCCTTCATTAAATGTGACAATATCCTCGCTATACAAAGAATATGGGGACCACACACCTGAATTGATAATGTTGCCCTTATATAACTTCAGACGTACTTTTCCGGTGACGGTCTGCTGCGTCTCTGTCACAAATGCAGACAACGCTTTGCGCAGCGGAGAAAACCACTGTCCGTCGTAAACCAACTCACCGAAGCAAATAGACAATTCCTTTTTCTTATGGGCAGTTTTTTTTGTCCAATGTCAGTGTTTCTAATATCTCATGCGCTCTATACAGAATGGTTCCGCCCGGTGTCTCGTACACTCCTCGGCTTTTCATACCAACCAGACGGTTTTCCACCACATCGTACAGGCCAATACCATTACAGCCGCCAATCTCGTTTAGCTTAGAAATAATGTCTGATGATTTCATTGCCTTGCCGTTCAACTTAACAGGTACGCCTTTTTCAAAGTCCAGCTCCACATATGTAGGAGTATCCGGCGCTTTCAGTGGAGAAACGCTCATTTCCAGAAAACCTTCTTTTTCATACTGCGGCTCATTACCTGGGTCCTCCAAATCCAATCCCTCATGAGAAAGATGCCAAAGATTTTTATCCTTTGAGTAATTGGTTTCTCGATTTATTTTCAAAGGAATATGATGGGCTTCGGCGTAATCAATCTCCTCATTGCGGCTTTGAATATCCCATTCCCGCCACGGTGTAATGATTTTCATTTCCGGCGCAAAGTGCATAATGGCCAGCTCAAATCGCACCTGATCGTTGCCCTTTCCGGTGCTGCCGTGGCAAACAGCATCCGCCCCCTCTGCCTTTGCAATTTCCATGACACGCTTAGCCAGAATAGGGCGGGCAAGGCTGGTTCCCAATAAATACCCTTCATAATCAGCTCCCGCCTGCATAGTAGGAATAACAAACTCATTAACAAACTCATCCGTTAAATCCTCGACATAAAGTTTGCTGGCTCCAGAAGCCACTGCTCGCTGTTTCAAATCATCCAATTCATCGTCTTGTCCAACATTTCCACAGACAGCGATCACTTCACAGTTGTCATAGTGTTCTTTCAGCCACGGGATAATAACGGAGGTATCCAGACCACCGGAATATGCCAGCACAACTTTTTTGATTTCACTCATACTAAAGCACTCCTTCACTTGTTTTTGGAACCAAAATCTATTATACTGGACAGGCAGGAATATGTAAAAAGTATTATTGATATAGTGATCATCAGCAATTAGCATATCAGAAAGAGGATGCCTGGATGGATGTCAACTTTGAATATTACAAGGTTTTTTATTATGTAGCCAAATACAAGAATTTCACAAAAGCGGCTCATGCACTGGGCAGCGGACAGCCCAACGTTACCCGCGCCATGAACTGCCTGGAGCAGCAAACGCACTGTACGTTATTTATACGCACCAATCGAGGTGTTCAACTGACCCCAGAAGGAGAAATGTTGTTCACTCATGTCGAAGCTGCCATTTCTCAGATACAAACAGCCGAAACCGAACTAAATGCGCACAGTGGTTTGGAGCATGGAAGTATTTCAATCGGAGCCAGCGAAACCGCATTGAATATCTACCTGCTGGATATATTGAAGCCCTTTCACATGAAGCATCCCGGTATTCGCTTGAAAATATATAACCATTCCACTCCGCAAGCCATCCGCTCTGTTAAAAACGGTGAAGTTGATTTTGCTGTTGTATCAACGCCGACCAACGTGGATACCTCTTTGAAGGAATTGCATTTGCGGCCCTTCCGTGAAATTCTTGTGGGCGGCAAAACTTTTACGGCACTGGGCAGCCAGGAGCTGACACTTGCCGAACTAAAAAATTATCCGTTGATTTGCCTCGGAAAAGAAACTATGACCTGGAATTTTTATCATAAATTGTTCCTGTCCCACGGGTTGGAGTTGATACCAGACACGGAAGCAGCTACCACAGATCAGATTTTACCTTTGGTAAAAGCGGAATTAGGGCTAGCTTTTCTTCCAGAACCAATGGCGAAGGAAGCACTTCAGCAACGTGAGATCTTCCAGATTCATCTGCGGGAAACAATCCCTGAACGTCAGATTTGTATGGTATATGACAGGAAACGTCCATTGAGCGCTGCTGCTCAAAATCTTAAAACCGGTATTTTGGAAACAATGGCCTTTTAGGATGCTATAAATAACACATACATTTTTATCTTTTCCAAATATCAAAAAGTCCTCCCCGGTACGGGGAGGGCTGTACTGTCTTTATGCTGCAATCTCCGGGATTTCCCCGACAAAGTTATAAACGATTTTGACTTTCTGCACCTTCTGTCCGTCCACCTTCTTGACCTCGCCAATCAGAATCCGGCTGATAAGCCGGTTCAGCATTGCCTCGTCCAGTTCCTCAATAGCGGAATAGCGCCGGATTTCCTTGATAAAGGTACGGACTTCGCTTTCCTGTGCGTCCGCCCGGCTCTGCATCATCGCCAGGTCATGCAGACGCTTCTGGTTGGATTCCTGCTCCTGTTCCAGCGCCGCCGTCAGTTTCATAAACCGCTGTTCGGTCAGGATGCCTTTTGCCTTATCCGTGTACAGGCTTAAAAACATCACATCAATTTCCTGATTCCGGGCTTCCAGCCGTTTCCGTTCCTTCTCGGTCTGAGAAGCGTCTACCAGATACCGGCGCTCCATCCGGCTGCTGAGGTGCTGATAGAACGCATCGGCGTCCTTCATGGCCTGCGCCGCCAGCTCCTGAATGTCTTTCAGCACCAGATTGTATAAATCTCTGGCCTCGATCTTGTGGCTGGAGCAGACCTTGCATCCCATGCGGTTATAAGTCTGGCAGATATAGTACGCCTTGTCAATCGGTTCCCGCATCTCGCCGGTGAACCGGTTCTTCCCGGTTCTGCCGACCTTTTCATACCGCACCTGCATGGACTTCCCGCAGGTAGCGCAGTAGACCAGCCCGTGGAACAGATTATAAAAGGGGCAGGCATTGCCTTTCATGATAGGTGGTTTGCGGTCAATGATAGCTTGTACCTGTTCCCATTCCTCCGGCGTCACAATCGCCTCATGGCAGCCCTCGATCACTTCCCACTGGTCACGGGGGATAATGTCATAAGTGTTGGAGCGGATGCCCTTCTGGTGTGTCCAAAAGACCAGATGTGCGCCCTTATAAAAGGGATTCCGCAGGATATGGCTGATCCTTGCGCCGCCCCAAGAGTAATAGTTGGCGTCAAACTCCGTATTGGCCTTGACATGGGTGATGGGGATTTTTTCTTCCATCAGCCGTTTGGAAATCCTCATGCAGCCCAGCCCGTCAAGGGCATAGTCATAGATTTTACGGATGATCGGCGCTGTCTCCGGGTCAATGATAAGATGCCCTTTGTCCTCCGGGTCACGCATCAGGCCGAAGGGCGGCGTCCCTCCGCAGAACTTTCCCTGCCGGGAGCGGGTCGTGATGCCCGCCAGCACCTTTTTAGAAATATCCCGGCTATACATATCGTTCAGGATATTCTTGAAGGGCGTAATGTCCATCTCCTGACGGGTCAGGCTGTCCACGCCGTCCGTGATGGCGATATAGCGCACATTGTGTTTGGGGAAAAAGATTTCGATATAGCTGCCAGCTTCAATATAATTCCTACCAAGTCTGGATAGGTCTTTGGTGATGACGCAGCCGATCTTCCCTGCCTCAATGTCAGCGATCATACGCTGGAAGGCAGGGCGGTTGAAATTGCGGCCCGTATAGCCGTCATCCACATAATACTCATACTGGAACATCCCATGCTTTTCAGCAAAGTCCCGAAGCATGATTTTCTGGTTGCTGATGCTCATGCTCTCATTGTCGCCGCCGTCATCCAGAGAGATACGGCAGTAGAGAGCGGTGATTTTCTCATAGACTTGTTTTTTCCTGCTCATAGCGTTCTCCTTCTATGAACAGGGACACGATACCATTATCATACCATGCCCCTGTCCCTGAATCAACCGTTTTTACGCAGCGTTCTCCGCCATCTCACGCTGTTCCAGCCATTCCTCGAAGTGTTCGCAGGTCTGGCGCTCGATCAGTTGCTCAAAGGCTTCCCGCATGGATTTCTCCCCGGAGAACTCCCGCACCACCATAAAACGGACTTTATTTTTCTGCTGCTTGCTTTTTTCCATAGGCTACCTCCATAGAGTGGCAGGCCAGACAATAGCACACCGGCAACGAAGTCCGGCAACGAACCTCCAAAAACCTGTAAACTACCGTCTGGCCTGCAAATCTTACTTTCTAAATTTTCTTGAAAAATCTCGTTGCTTTCGTTGCCGGAGATAGAGATAGATATTAGAAAATGCCTTATTTACAGGCTTTTTCCGTATCCAGACCGGAAAATCCCCGGCAACGAACCCGGCAACCAAGTGACAACCATCCCGGCAACAGACCGCTATTTTTATGCGATCCACTCTTTGGGAAGTTCCAGCTGGCGGCATTCTTCCTCGGTCAGCTCCACAAATCCATCTTCGTTGCCGGGCAGTTCGTTGCCGGAAACGTCCCGTTCCCAGCCCCTCTGCCTGCCATACCCGGCGAACATCCTCGGATTGGAGAACGGCTTCCAGCCCGTCACCACCGTGTTCATGATCTCGTTGATATTGTGCAGCTGCCACCGTTTCGGCTCGTCATAGGTGTGGCCCAGCGCCTCCTTGAACAGCTGTTTGGAGCAGACCATGCTGCCGGTGTAGTGTTCCAGAAAGCCCTGTATCTGCCCGGCCTCCGTGTCCTCCGGCATGAAATCCTTCTGTACCTCCACCAGCTGGCGCTGGATGGACTTGCTGAACTTCATAGAGTAGTGGCCGCTGCGGTAAATCGTCATGGCCTCCGCCCAGACCTGCAAAAGATAGGCTCTGGAGGCGTCCTCGTCCTCCAAAATGTGAACCTCCGCATTCTCCGGGTAAATCATGATCGGCAAAAAGCGCCGGTTCCCGGCCCGGTCAAGGGGCAGGAAGTCCAGCGTGTTGGATGAACCGCCGAACACACACTGCCGCAGCCGGTCTTTGGGCTGGGCTTCATAGGGCGTCCGGTAGGTTTCCTTCTGGCGGCTGATGAATGAGCGGATTTCTTCAATGCTTTTGGCGCTGCTGGTAGCCAGCATCTCCGACATCTCAATAATCCAGTGTCCTTGCAGTTTCAAAAACACCCGGTCATCATCCAGCTTTTTCAGGTCATCGGAAAACCACTCGTCCCGGATCGCCAGCAGGCGGAAGAAGCTGGATTTGCCAGCGCCCTGACCGCCTACCAGACAGAGCATTTCCTCATATTTGGAGCCGGGCCGGAATACCCGCCGGATAGCCCCCAGCAGGAAGTGTTTCAGCATTTCCTCCACATAGTCGCTCTCGTCCGCACCCAAGAAGTGATGGAGACAGGAGCGGATGCGGGGCGTCCCGTCCCAGACAAGGCCGTTCAGCACGTCCTGTATGGGATGGTAGCAGTTTTCATTCGCCACGATAGAGAGCGCCGCTGTCATCTTTTTCTCGCTGGTCAGGCCATAGTTCTGCTCAAAATAGAGAAGCAGATACTTCACGTCTGTATCCGTCAGGGCGCTGGTATTCCTGCGCCAGCCCAAATCCCGCACAATGTCCACCCGGTCAGTCAGGAGGTTCAGCCGGATCGCCCCGCGCAGGAGAGGGTCATGGCAGAACACCGTCCGGCAGTTGCCGATGGTGTTGGCGGGCTGGCCCTTCTCGGTGACGGAGAGGCTTTCCCGCACCTCAGAGGCGCTCTGCTCCGGCGCTAAGGCTTCGGCTGCGCTCATGGCGGCCTGCCGGGTGGCTGGCGGCAAACTCTGATATTCGCTGCTCAATCTTCCTCACCTCTTTTCCGTACTGGGCGACAACGGAAGCCCGTTCCTCCATGCTGCCGGACAGGAGAACATCCAGCAGATACTCCGTGTGTGCTTTCTTTTGCAGTGCTTCCACAAACAGCGGATTCCATGCTTCCTCCGGCGTTTGCGGAGCGTATTTCTTCTCCCAGCGTTCCAGCAGATGCAGGTAATCGCACAGTACCCGGAAACATTTCTGCTCCGCCTGCCGGTAGCGCAGTTCCTCGCTGATTTTCCGTTTGACCGGCCTCCTGCGGGGCGGGTCATGGCCTTTGGCGTCATAGCGGACAGAGAAATCCTCCGCCAGCTTCAGAGCCGCTTCCTTACCGCTCAGACCAAACAGGCGGGCGGTAAAATCAATCACATCCCCGTCCGCCTGACAGCCGAAGCAGTGGAACCGGCGGTCAACCTTCATGCTGGGATGTTTGTCATCGTGGAAGGGACAGCAGGCCATCCCATTCCTGCCAACCTGCACCCCGTAATATTCCGCAGCCTGCCTTGTGGTGACAGACTCCTTCACCGCTTCAAATACATTCGATTTTCTCACCTCCAGACAGAGAAAAAGACACCTGGTTTCCGCAGAAAATCAGATGCCTCATAACTCCATATCGTGTTTCTTAGTCGGAGCGATCCGCCCCTCACGTTCCCAGCGTTCCCGGTTATCCCGGTCAGCGTCCAGCTTGTCTTTCGCCAGCTTATCCCGGATGGATTCTCTGGCTTTCTCCTTGATCTGCTCCTTACCGGCCTTCTTGACCTCCGGCTGCATAAGCGTTTTCTGGATTTTTGCCAGGGCACTCTGCATGACACGTTTGATTTTGGTAATCACTCCATCCAGCCGGGCGGCGGCGTAGTCACGCTCCTTCTGCGGGGCCTTCCGCTCCGGCGAAAGTACCCACTTTTTTGTTTCCTCAATCAAACGAATATCTTCTTTGTGTGTCTCCTGCCGGACAGTATCGGTCACCACCTCCACCGCCTTGTCATAG
>NZ_DBMACH010000024.1:0-36103 GCF_057861365.1 Enterocloster sp. | reverse complement strand
CTCCAATGGTTAAGCGACAACAATACTATGCTTCGCTACAGGAGGCAGCATAAGGTCGAACATTCTTGAGAAAAAAGTGTAAACCAATATTGACAATATCACAAAGTTACCACAAATTCAATGAACCATTGCGGGGCATTGAATACGGCAGCGAAAAGTTTTTAGGCGTTGGTAATGTGGACTTGGATCAGATCGGCGTGAAGTATGCCGGATGGAAACCCGGCGCAATGCGGAAGGAAATCAACGCCATGACTGACATAATCGAAAAATCAACCTATCAGGAAGATTTTTGGTTGCAGCGTGGTTGTAGATTTAAGGGCATGGATAAGTTCTTCAATGTTCCGATGGATAAATTGCAGCGGGCAACACAGGATGAATTGGAAGCCTTGCTTTTGGGTACTACCCCCACAGAATACGGCTTTTGTTCATGTGGTGTTGCAAAGGGCAAAGGGTTCAGCGGTGATATTATCCTGAATATCTATGCCCCGTCCGGTACTCAAATGATGTATGCTGAACCGTTTTCCGCTTTCGGTAATGGTTCGGGTAAGTCTTGGGACGGTATCGCAAAGCAATCTTCTTTCGGGCAGGAATCGGAAATCATCTTGCAGCAAGGAACAACCTTCCGTGTTACAAAGGTTGAGAAAACACCCGGCATGATATACATTGATCTTGAGGTCATAGGGCAAAACCCGCAGCGATAGAAAGAAGGTGATTGAATGGCTGAAAAGAAATCTTTGGAAGAACGGTATGCGGATGAAGTATTGAGCGACAACACGCAGATTGAAAAGTACCGTCAATGTAAAAATTGTATATTCAGGGATGGCGGCACAGTCTATTCAAACCACTATCAGAAAGGTTGTTGCCGGATGTACCCTTATCCGCAGTTCAAGCCTTATGAAGTGATGATGAATCAAATTCGATGTGAATACTACGAAAAGGAATAAGCACTTTTGAAAGTTTATTTTCAAGGGTGCTTTTTTCATGCTTATTTTTAGGTAATAAATGTATCAAAGACTTTATTTCAGCCTGTATATAGGCATTATATAAGGTCGAATTTTTGAAGAAAGGAGGTTATTTCCGTGACTATTGGCTTTCGCACTTAGAAAGGAACGGTGATCCGATTATCTCCCAACTATGGGTTAAATAGTACAGCACCCGCAAGGGTGCTTTTTCTTCGCCTTTTTCGCATTGCAGGCGGTAAAGAACAAGATTCATTCGTGGTTCGTCACCCACGGTAAACAACGGAAATGAAAGGATGGTTCGACTATGAAAAAAGAAGATTTGATTGCAATGGGTATCACAGAGGAACAGGCTTCTAAGATTATGGCTTCCCTTGATGGGGATTTTGTCACAAAGGCAAGGTTCAACGAGGTCAACGAGGAACTGAAAACCGCTAAGAAATCCGTTTCTGATAGAGATAAGCAGCTTGAGGATTTGAAGAAATCAGCCGGGGACAATGAATCCCTGACAGCGCAGATTGCAGCTTTACAGAAAGCAAATGCGGATCAGCAGAAAGCCCATGATGAAGAAATGGCGGCTTTGAAGTTCAACAATGCGGTTGAACTGGCGTTGACCGGGGCAAAGGCTAAGAATATCAAGGCGGTTCGTGCCATGCTGGACGACACCAAAATGAAGCTTGGTGAGGATGGCAAGCTGACCGGGTTTGATGAACAGATTGAAGCCCTGAAAAAGTCTGACGGTTATATGTTTGATGTGGATCAGAACCCGCAGCAGAAGTTTACCGGATTTCAGCCGGGGGCTTCAACTACGGTTCCCAATTCCACACAGGCAGGATATGAAGCCCGCCTTGCGGATGCCCGTAAGAACAACAATCAGTTAGAGGTTATCAAAATCAAGCAGGAAGCGGCTAATGAAGGCGTTATCCTGATGTAAAGAAAGGTTAAGGTGAAATATTATGGCACAGGTATCTGGCATTGGTACTACTTGGAACTTGCCGAACTATGCGGGTGAACTGTTCACCGCTGATCCTACTCAAACCCCGTTTCTTTCCATGATCGGCGGTCTGACGGGTGGTAGACAGACGGACAACTTCGAGTTCCCCACGGCAGTTCTTTATGATTTCCCGGAAGCGGGGCAGCCTGAAATTTCTGAACAGGCTTCCGTTACCGCCCCGGCAGCTTCCCATATTGCAAGGGAGCAGGAAAAGAACGTGGTTCAGATTCATCAGGAAACTATTGATCTGACCTATGCAAAAATGAGCAATTCCGGCAGAATGTCCGGTCTGAACACCGCAGGACAGAATCCCAACCCGGCAGATGAAAAGGCTTGGCAGATTCAGCAGAAGCTCGTCAAGATTGCCCGTGATGTGGAATTTTCTTTCTTGAATGGTGAGTATCAGATCGCTACGGCAGCCAATGTTGCGAACAAAACCCGTGGTATGTTTGAACTTTGCAATTCGGGAGCGGGTACTTCCATTGATGCGGCTTCCGCTGCACTTAGTAAAGCCCTTCTGGATCAGCTTTTCCGTGAAATGGCTGATAACGGTGCTTACTTTGGTAAGATGGTGCTGTTTTGCGGCGCATATCAGAAGCAGATGATTACTAATCTGTATGCTGAACAGTTCAAAGCCAATATGCAGACTACACAGAATGTGGGCGGCATGAATATCACGGAAATTGAAACGGACTTCTTCAAGATGGGCGTTGTGTGGGATCGCTTTGTTCCCGCCGATTCTATCCTGATTGCTGACATGGCGCATATTGCCCCGGTATTTCAGGCAGTTCCCGGCAAGGGTGTTTTGTTTCAGGAAGATTTGGCAAAGAACGGTGCTTCTGAGCGTGTGCAGATTTACGGTCAGATCGGGCTTGCTCATGGTCCGGCGTTCCTTCATGGTGCTATCACTGGTCTTGCTACTTCCGCAGGCGTTGGTGCTTAACAGAAAGGGTTAGGGTGATGAAATGTTCAAAGTGACAAAGAAACCAAAAACCCCTAATATCGTTTGGGATTCTTCCGGCAACCGCCCCCTTTGCAAGTTTGTAAAGGGGGTATTTGAAACCAACGATGAACAGATTGCCTTTAAGCTGAAAAGCATGGGGCATACTGTGACGGGTGAAGCGGATGCAAAGCCACTTGATGAAATGAAGGTTGAGGAACTGAAAGCTTATGCAGCGGAACACAATATTGAGTTGGGGGACGCTGCAAAGAAAGCTGACATTCTGAAAATTATTCAGGAAGTGGAAAATAAAGAGTAAAGGCGGTGTTCCTATGCTGGATAAGGTAAAAACCCGCTTGCAGTCTTTTGGGTATGTGCTGAAAGATGGGGATGAAGTCATTTTGGCTTTTTCCGTTGAGAAAGTCACGAATACCATTAAAAATGATTGCAATGTGTCTGAAATACCTGACGGCTTAATGAATATCGCTATTGATATGGCAGTAGGCGAATTCTTAACGGTGAAGAAAACTTTTTCACCGAATGACATTGCAGGGCTTGATTTAGATTATGCGGTAAAGCAGTTACAGGAAGGGGATAAAAATACGGTGTTTGCAACCGGGGAAGGGAGTTTGACCGCTGAACAGCGGTTGAACAATCTTCTGAACTACCTTCTTACCTATGGGCGGGACGAATTTTCTTGTTACAGGCGGATCAGATGGTGAACGCATTAGAAGCCGCCCGCAAAGCGGCAAAAAAAGCGCACGAAAACCTGTACTATAACGGATTGTGTACGATTGTTGAATATGGCAGCGTTACTGATCCTGAAACCAAACGAACCACCCAAAAGGAAATAACCGTTATCGAAAATCAGCCCTGTAATTTGTCATTTGAAAAAATTAGTGCCGTTGTTCAAACAGACACGGCAGCGGCAGTTTCGCAAGGCACAAAGCTTTTCCTGTCACCTGAAATCAAAGTGAAATCAGGTTCAAAAATCATTGTGGAACAAAACGGGATAAAAACCGAATATTCCGCAAGCAGCGAACCCGCCATATATCCCGAACATCAGGAAATCATGCTTGAACTTTTCAAGGGGTGGGCTTAATGGCTTCCAAAATGGGCGGGTTTTCAATGGCAGGAATGAAAAAGCTTCAAAAGCAGTTGAACAAATTGCAGCAATCAGAGGTTGAAGCCTTTGTTGATTCGTGTGCTAAGGAACTTGCCGCCCGTCTGCTTGCCAAAGTCATAAAGCGTACACCCGTTGGGGATTATCCGAAAGGATCAGGCAAAAAGGGCGGTACACTTAGGCGTGGGTGGACTTCAAAAACCCATGAGGAAGCCGCAGGCGGAACGGGTAAAGGTTCGATTGCGGCGGGAAAAGCCTACGCTGATTCCCTGAAAGTGAACCACTTTGGGAACTTCCTTGTGGTTGAGATTGTAAACCCTGTTGAATATGCTTCCTATGTGGAGTTTGGACACAGGACAGCCAACCATGAAGGATGGGTTCAAGGTCGGTTCATGCTGACGATTTCAGAAGGGGAAATTCAGGATATTGCCCCGCAAGTGCTTGAAGCCAAAATCAAAAAATTCTTAGGGGGCGTGATGAAGTGACAGATTCCGTAAATTTGATAACTGACGCTATCAGCATTGCCCTGAACGGGGAATTTGGTGATGGCTATACAAACTACACAGAGAATGTGAAGCAAGGCTTGAAAGAACCTTGCTTTTTTATTTTCTGTATCAACCCCACCCATGAACTTTTCCTTGGGAAGCGGTATTTCAGGGAAAATCCGTTTTGCATACAGTTCTTTCCAGCTGACAAGCAGAATATGAACGCTGAATGTCACGCCATAGCGGAACGGTTGGAATTTTGCCTTGAGTGGATCACTGTTACCGGGGATTTGGTGCATGGCACGAAAATGAAATATGAAATTGTGGATGGGGTGCTTAACTTCTTTGTGAATTACGATATGTTCGTATATCGCAGAAGTGAATCGCAGCCTATGGAAGAAATTGAACAGGCTGTTTCCGTGAAAGGTTAAGGTGATGGAATGGCGGTAAGGAAAACCACAAAAACCGCTGCAAAGGAAGCTGAAAATATTGAAAGTGAATTTTCAAAAAATCAGCTTCTTGCGGCAAAGCGTTTCAGAGGTAAGCGGGATGCCCTGAACGCTGTTCTTTCTAAATATCCCGATGATGAAAAATTCACGGTGAAAACCGTTGAACAAATGATTGAAGATTATATGAAAGGTAAGGTGAACTAAGATGGCTTTGGGCGGTGGAACTTTTGTTACACAGAATAAAACCCTTCCCGGTGCTTATATCAACTTTGTATCGGCAGCAGCCGCAAGCGCAACCCTTTCTGATAGAGGTATCGCAACTATGCCCCTTGAACTGGATTGGGGCAAGGAAGGGGAAGTCTTTGAAGTTACCAATGGTGATTTTCAGAAGAACAGTATGGAAATCTTCGGATATGAGTACACCAACAATAAGTTGAAGGGGCTTCGTGACCTGTTTCTTGGGGCAAGAACCCTGTACGCTTACCGCCTGAACGGTGGTGGCACAAAGGCAAGTAATACCTATGCGGAAGCCCTGTATGGCGGCACCCGTGGTAATGACCTGAAAATCGTGATTCAGAAAAACGCTGATAACGATGAACTTTTCGATGTGACAACCATTCTTGGCACTTCAGAAGTTGATGTTCAGACGGTTGCCGCAGCTTCTAATCTTGTACCGAACAAGTATGTGAAGTTCAAAACGGAAGCTGAACTTGCAGTCACCGCTTCTACCCCGCTTACTGGCGGTACAAATAAGACGGTGGACGGTGCGGCTTATCAGGCATATTTGGATAAGATTGAAGCTTATACCTATAACACGATGGGTGTTGTGGTAACTGACGATACCACTAAGAACCTGTTTGTTTCCTTTGTGAAGCGGCTTCGTGATGAAATGGGTATCAAATTCCAGCTCGTTCTTCACAATAAGGCAGCCGATTATTACGGCGTTATCAATGTGAAGAATTCCGTAACAGATTCTACTTTTGGCGCAGCCGCCCTTGTTTATTGGGTGACTGGTGCGGAAGCCGGGTGTGAAGTCAATAGAAGCTGTCAGAACAAGGTTTATGACGGTGAATTTGATGTTGGTGTGGACTACACGCAGAATGAACTGATTGCCGCTATCAATGCGGGTGAATTCGTTCTTCATAAGGTCGGTACTGATATTCGTGTGCTGTCTGACATTAACAGCATGACTACCACTTCCGACACGCAGGGCGATATTTTCAAGGACAATCAGACGATCCGGGTTATCGATCAGATTGCAAATGATATTGCCGTCCTGTTCAAAGATAAGTATTTGGGCGTTGTTCCCAACGATGCAGCGGGGCGCATTTCTCTTTGGTCGGATATTGTGAAGCACCATCAGCAGCTTAATGATATTCGTGCCATTGAAGATTTTGCCGATTCTGATGTGGTTGTGGAACAGGGCGACACTAAGAAATCGGTTGTGGTAACGGACGCTGTAACGGTTGTAAATGCTATGGATAAGCTTTATATGACCGTTACAGTGGCATAAGAAAGGGGTGAAATTCAGTGAACAACATTGTGATGAAAGGCAAAGACACAATCGCCGCTAAGATGGCGGAGTGCTTTATCACTATTGGGGATCGCCGCTATAACTTTATGCAGATGATTGATATGGAAGTTCAGGTTGAAAAAACCAAAACCACCGTTCCCCGCCTTGGGGCAATCATGGTAGGTCATAAGTCTTGCGGTATGGAAGGTACTTTTTCCGGCACAGCCCATTACAATCAGTCTGTAATGCGGCAGCTTCTTCTTGACTACAAGAACAGCGGTGTTGATGCCTACTTTGAAATGCAGATCACCAACGATGATCCCGGTTCGGACGCTGGCAGACAGACGATTGTTCTTTATGACTGCAACACGGACGGCGGCATTTTGGCTAAGTTCGATGCAGACGATGAATATCTGGATGAAGAAATTGAAGGTACTTTCGAGGATTTCTCCATGCCGGAATCTTTTGCACAGCTTACGGGCTTCCTTACGAACTAAGGTTAAACCCCTTGTGTGGGCTTTATATAGGCTCATATAAGGGGTTTTTCTTATCACTCGATAAACAGAAAGGATGAATGAAAAAATGTCTAAATTCGCTAAATTTATGAAAGCAAACAAAACCGTGAAAGAGAACGGTTTTTATCCGGCTACTAAGTCCCTTTGTGATGATAACGGCAACCCCCTTGAATGGGAGTTTCGCCATATCACTTCTAAGGAAAATGAAGATATTCGTGAATCCTGTACGCTTGATGTACCTGTCACGGGTAAGCCGAATATGTATCGTCCAAAGCTGAAATCCAGCCTGTACATTCAGAAAATGATTGTAGCTTCTATTGTCACCCCGGATATGTACAACGCTGAATTGCAGGATTCCTATGGTGTGAAAACCCCGGAAGATCTGCTTATGGCTATGGTGGATGATCCGGGTGAATACAACGATCTTGCCGCATTTGTGCAGAAATTTCAGGGCTTCAATGTGTCCTTTGACGATAAGGTGAATGAAGCAAAAAACTAATTGAAGAAGGGGATTGGGAAGCGAATTTTGCTTACTATGCCCTTCTGAAACTTCATATCCTTCCTTCCGCTTGGCTTGCTATGGATGAACAGGAAAAAGCCTTTTGCGTTGCTGCTATCCGGGTAAAGCTTGAAAAGGATAAGAAGGAAAAGAAACGGATTGAGAGTAAGAGCAAAGGCAAAAAGAAAGGTAGGTGATAAGCGTGGCGACAATCCGAACAGCGATTGAATTACAGGATAACTTTTCTGGGATTCTGTACGGCATTACAAACGCTGTAAATATGAGCCTTTCCGTCATGGAAGATTTGAACCGGGCTATGAATGAACCCGTGGACACCACTTCCATTCAGGCGGCAAGGGAAGCAATCAATCAAGCCACGGTTGCGGCGCAGCAATGGGAAGCTGCTATGCAGAATGTAGATGCGCCGCAAACTTCCACGCCTACCACCCCGCAGCCTTCCACGCCGCAGCCCGTTCCTGTACAGTGGCAATCTGATTCAATGGATGTGTTTACCACTTCCGGCGTTGAAAGATTTCAGCAGGAAATTCAAAGTGCAAACAGTATGTTGAACACTTTGAACACTACGCAGGAACGGATTGCGGCAACGGCGGCTGGAACTGATATGTTCCCGGCAAGTGCTGTTGCGGATATGAACAGTATGCAATCCCGTTTACAGGCAATTCAGCAGCGGATTCAGCAGATCGAAAGCAACCCTATGAATATGGGGACTGACACCGCAAATGCAGAGTTGGAACAGCTTAGAAGTCAGTTGAATCAGGCGGTGCAGGATCAGGAAGATTTGAACCGGGCTATGGAGCGGATGGACGTTTCCGCAGCCAATGAAGCCTACTTGCGGTTATCCAGTACAGTAAGCAATACAGAACGCTATATCCGTGACAATACGGACGAACAGGGGCGTTTTAATCGTGCCATTGATGAAGGTACGCAGGGCGCAAGCGATTTGATGAACATGATTAAGGGGGCAGTTGCCGCTTATGCAAGTGTTCAGACAATCGGAAAGGTGATGGATTTATCCGATCAGCTTACTTCTACAACCGCCCGCCTGAATTTAATGAACGATGGTCTGCAAACCACACAGGATTTGCAGAATATGATTTACCTTTCGGCTGAACGGTCAAGGGGCGCATATCAGGCAACCGCTGACGCTGTTTCCAAATTGGGACTTATGGCGGGTGATGCTTTCAGCAGTTCAGAAGAAATCATTGCTTTTACTGAACAGTTGAACAAACAGTTTACCATTGCTGGTACGGAAGCGGCGGGCATTGATGCCGCCATGTTGCAGCTTACACAGGCTATGGGTTCGGGTGTTCTTCGTGGTGAAGAATATAATTCAATCCTTGAACAAGCCCCGAATATCATTCAGGCGATTGCTGATTACATGGAAGTTCCGAAAGGGCAGCTTAAAGATATGGCGGCGGAAGGTCAGATCACCGCTGAAATCGTCAAAAACGCTATGTTTGCAGCGGCAGACGAAACCAACGCCAAATTTGAAAGTATGCCGAAAACTTTCAATCAGATTTGGACTTCTTTTCAGAATACCGCTTTGATGGCGTTTCAGCCCGTACTTCAAAGGTTGAACGATGTAGCGAACAGTGAAGCGTTCCAAACCTTTATAAATGGTGCGATTGAAGCCCTTTCAATGGTGGCGGGTATCGTGGTTGAAATCTTCAACCTAATTGCTTCTGTTGGGACAATGATTGCAGACAACTGGTCTTGGTTATCCCCTATCATTTATGGGGTTGCAGCCGCATTGTTAGTGTATTATGGGCGGCTGATGCTTGTAAGAGGGGCTGAACTTGCTCTTGCAGCGGTTCAAGGGGTTGTTGCAGTCGCAAAAGGAATATTGGCAGCGGCAACAATGCTTGTGACTGGCGCAACATGGGCGCAGACAACGGCGCAATATGGCTTAAACGCTGCAATGTACGCTTGTCCCATTGTTTGGATTATCATTTTGATTATCGCCCTGATTGCCCTATTTTATGCGGCGGTTGCGGCGGTGAATAAATTTGCCGGAACTTCCGTTTCTGCAACTGGTATCATTTGCGGGGTGTTCATGGTGGCGGCAGCGTTCATTGGAAATCTGTTCGTTGCCCTGATTAACTTTGTCATTGATATTTTCGTTGTGCTTTGGAATTTCATTGCCGCATTTGCAAACTTCTTTGGGAATGTGTTCAATGATCCGGTTGGGGCAATCGCAAGATTGTTCTTTGATTTGGTTGATACTGTCCTTTCGCTGTTGCAGTCTTTGGCAAGTGCCATTGACACAATCTTTGGTTCAAACCTTGCGGGGGCGGTTCAAGGTTGGCGTGATTCCCTTGGTGGGTGGGTTGATTCCACCTTCGGACAAGGGGAAGAAATCATGGCAAAGCTAAATGCGGAAGATTTGCATTTAGATAGATTTGAGTATTCCAGCGCATGGGATGCGGGGTATTCGTTCGGTGAAGGAATAGATGAAAGCATTGCAAACTTCGATCCTTCTTCCCTGTTTGATACCAATGTTCCGGGTGCTGGTGACTATGCCGATCTTAGCGGATACGGCAGCGATTTAGGCGGGCTTGGTGGTATCGGAAGCGGTGTGGATGATATTGCCGGGAACACCGGAGCAATCGCTGACAGCATGGATATTACAGAAGAAGATTTGAAGTATCTTCGTGATATTGCAGAGCAGGAAGCGGTGAACCGATTTACAACCGCTGAAATTAGCGTTGATATGTCCGGTATGCAGAACAACATTTCTAACGGAATGGATTTGGACGGCGTTATTTCCGGGCTGACAGAAGGTGTAAATGAAGCGATTGATAGCATGGCGGAAGGGGTGCATACATGATGAAAAGTGGATATGATTTTTACTTGAAGAAGTGCTTGCTTCCCGTCACCCCGCAGAAGCTTGAAATCAAAATCAACAATGCCAATGATACGGTAACGCTGATAAATGAAGGGGAAATTAACATTCTGAAAACCGCAGCACTTACGGATATTGAATTTGAATGTGAAATCCCACAGGTGAAACAGCCCTATGCAGTCTATAAGTCAGGCTTTCAGGGGGCTTCCTATTTCCTTGATTACTTTGAAGGGCTGAAAACTTCCAAACAGCCCTTCCAATTCCTTGTGTCAAGGACAATGCCGAATGGCAAGGTGCTTTTTTCCACGAACATCAAAGTTTCAATGGAAGATTACAAAATCACAGAGGATTCAAAGAATGGCTTTGATCTGAAAGTGAAGATTTCCTTGAAGCAGTATCGGGAATACGGCACAAAGACGGTAAATATTAAAATTCAGGCTTCAAAGCCCAAAGCAACGGTGCAGCCGACAAGGGCGGCGGAAACAAGCCCCGCCCCAGCTGCTTCTCAAACTTATACGGTGGTAAGCGGTGATTGCCTTTGGAACATTGCAAAGCGTTTTTACGGAAACGGCGCAAAATACACGGTGATCTATAACGCTAACCGGGGTGTTATCGGTGGAAATCCAAACCTTATTTACCCCGGTCAGGTGCTTACCATTCCGGCAGCTTAAAGGGGGTGCTTCAATGAATGTTGAACTTTTGATTGCCGATCCTTCCGGCAGCAAGGCATATTTGCCGATTGTGGAAGAAGGGATCGAATGGACTACGGAAAGAAGAAGCACCCCCGGAAAGCTGACCTTCAAGGTTGTAAAAGACAGCATAATCAATTTTCAAGAGGGTGCAGCGGTACGCCTGAAAGTGGACGGCAAAGGGATTTTCTTTGGGTTCGTATTCAGCAAAAAGCGGGATAAGGATCAGATTATCAGCGTTACCGCCTACGATCAGTTGCGTTACCTGAACAACAAGGATACCTATGTTTATGAAAATAAAACCGCAGCGCAGTTTATCAAGATGATTGCGGCAGATTTTTCCTTGAATGTGGGTACTATTGAAGATACCCCGTTTGTGATTGCTTCAAGGGTTGAAGATAACACTTCCCTTTTCGATATGATAGAAAATGCCCTTGATTTGGAATTGCAGAACAACGGGAATATGTTCATTCTGTATGATGATTTTGGAAAGCTTACCCTGAAATTCCTTGGGAATATGTATGTTGGGGATAATTCTTCCGGGTATCTGATGATTGATGAAGAAACCGGGGAAAATTTTGACTACACTTCCAGTATTGACAGCGACACCTACAACAAAGTGAAGCTGACCTATGACAATGATGAAACCGGAAAGCGGGAAGTCTATATTGCACAGGACGGCAGCCATATCAACGAATGGGGCATTTTGCAGTATTTTGATACGCTGTCAAAGGGTGAAAACGGGCAGGCGAAAGCCGATGCCCTTTTGCAGCTTTACAATAAGAAAACCCGTAACTTGAAAATTACTAATGCTTTAGGTGATACCCGTGTGAGAGCCGGAAGCATGGTGGTTGTCAACCTTGATTTGGGTGATATGAAACTGAAAAACTTCATGCTGGTTGAAAAGGTTACACACAAGTTCAATCTTGATGAACACTTTATGGATTTGACACTTAGAGGGGGTGAGTTCGTTGCCTGACGCAACCGAATTAACAAAAGCGATTAAAAAAGCGGCAAGCAAGGCGGTAAAGGCAGAAAAGCCCGTTGAAGTCTGCTTTGGAAAGGTGACAAGTGCTTCCCCGTTGCAGATATTGGTGGATCAGAAATTTACCCTTGGGGCAGCGCAACTTGTCCTTACCCGCAATGTGACGGATTTTACAACGAATGTAACGGTAAGTTGGAATACCGAAAATAAATCAGGCGGAAGTGGGGAAAGTTCCTTTGCTTCCCACAATCATGCAATTACCGGAAGGAAATCAATCACTGTTCATAATGGGTTGGTTGTTGGTGATGAAGTTATCCTTATCCGGCAGCAGGGCGGGCAAAAATATGTTGTGGTGGATAGAATCGGATGATTCCTTCAATTACAGGATTTCTTGAACAGGATTTTGAACTTGAAGAACAACCAACCTACACTTACAAAATGAATTTGGACACGGGTTCTATTCGTGGCTATACGGATGGGCTTGACGCTATGAAGCAAGCGATTTTCAAAATTCTTCAAACAGAACGCTATCAATATATCATGTATAGCTGGAATTATGGGATTGAAACGCTTGACTTGTACGGCGAACCCATTTCCTATGTATGCCCCGAACTGGAACGCAGGATCACAGAAGCCTTGCTTTGGGATGAACGAATTGAAAGCGTTGATAACTTTGAATTTGACCTTCCGCAGAAAGGCGTGGTTCATGTGTCCTTTACAGCACATACCATTTTCGGGGATGTGCAAGCAGAAAGGACGGTGAATTTTTAATGTACGAGGATCAAACCTATGAAGTCATTCTTGAACGGATGCTTGCCCGTGTCAATGAAAAATTTGATAAGCGGGAAGGTGCGGTCATTTTCGACACCCATTCACCAACCGCCATTGAATTTCAGATTTTATACATTGAACTTGATACCATTTTGCGGGAAGCATACGGGGACACCGCTTCAAGGGAATTCCTGATCTTGCGCTGCAAGGAAAGAGGTATCACCCCCGATCCGGCAACCAACGCAATCTTGCGTGGCGTGTTCACCCCTTCAAACATTGATGTGATTGGTAAGCGGTTCAATATCGGTACTATGAACTATGTTGTTTTGAGGGAAGCAACGGACGGTGAAGGGGGCTATGAAGTCCAATGTGAAACACCCGGCATAATCGGAAATCAGTATTTGGGGCAGATGATCCCGATTGAATACATTGACGGGCTGGAAACTGCAACGCTGACTGAAATTCTTATTCCCGGTGAGGATGAAGAAGATACAGAGGTCTTGCGGGATCGCTACTTTGCTTCTTTTGAAGAAAAGGCTTTCGGGGGAAACCGGGCGGATTATATCAACAAAACCAACGCCATTCCCGGTGTTGGCAGCACAAAGGTAACAAGAGTTTGGAACGGGGATATTTCCCCCGCTTCCATGATCCCAAATGAAGCGGTGCGGTCTTGGTATAAAACGGGCTTATCTTCCCTTCCCGCCGCCGTCCAGTCATGGATTACGGCGGTATATACGGCGGCAAAGGATTTGAAGCTGACAACCGGGGGAACGGTACTTATAACGATCCTGAATTCAAATTTTGATGTGGCAAATGAAACGCTGCTTAATTTGGTGAAGGAAACGCTTGATCCCGATGAATATACCGGGGAAGGTTACGGGCTTGCGCCTATCGGTCATGTGGTGAATGTGAAAAGTGCAGATGATATTGGTATCACTGTAAAAACCACAATCGCCTTTGATGTGGGTTATAGCTGGTCGAATTTGCAGACTTCCATTGATGGAGTAATTGAAGATTATCTTCTTGAACTTAGAAAGACTTGGGCGGATGAAGATCATTTGATTGTGCGTATCAGCCAAATTGAAACAAGGCTTCTTGGTATCAAGGGCATTGTGGATATAAATGGCACGACAATCAACGGCGTTGCCGATAACTTCACTTTAGGGAAGTATGAAGTTCCCGTGTATGAGGGGGCAAGCGCATGATTAGAGAAGTTGACCTTGTATCTTATTTGCCCCCATACTTACAGGAATACAATCAGGAAACCGTTGCAGCACTGGAAGCGGAAAACCCCGAATTCAGGCTAATTTGGGAAGCTTCTGACCGGGTTTTATACAATGAGTTCATAGCAACCGCCGATGAATACGGTATTTCAAGGTTTGAAAAAATATTGAATATTCTTCCGTCAAAGGAAGATACCCTTGAAAGTAGGCGGGCAAGGGTACAATCAAGGTGGTTTACGGAAATCCCGTACACCTTGAAAGCCCTGATTTCAAAGCTGATTGCCCTTTACGGTGATTCAAATTTTGAAATCACAAAAGACTTCCTGTATTACAAAATCGGGATTGAAACCAACCTTGAACTGTTTGGACAGGTTGAAGAACTGGAACACATTATTGAAACCATGCTTCCCTGTAATATGGTTGTAGATTCGGTGAATAAAATCCCGTGTGATGCGGATGGTGTTGCCCTTTGGGGTGGCGGTATTTGTGCCGTTGAATTCTTTGTTATCACAAATGATGAACGGACAGAACACACAATCACAGGTAAGGCGAATGTGGGCGGTGCGCTTAGTGGTGCAGCCGCTTATTTTATTACCAATGACAGCAAGGAAACCATAACGGCAAACGGTTCAGCAAGTCACGGTGGCGGTATTGTAAATGCGGTAAGCGTGACAATCACAAATGATTTCAATGAACAGTTCAACATAGACGGGACAAATTCACTTGGTTCAGGTGCGGTTGTTACTGAAATCATTGGAATAAATGATGAAGAATAGAAAGGATGAAATGACATGGCAGAATTTTCAAAGTTGGTTATCACCAACAAAGGGCAGGCTCTGATTGCAAAGATGATTGCCGGGGAAGGAAACATTGATTTTACAAAAATCAGCACTTCAAGCACACAGTATCAGCTTACGCAGCTTGAAGCACTGACCGCCTTAACTGGTGTGAAGCAGACTTCCCTTATTTCCAAAGTCACCCGGACAAACGATGTTGCAATCAAGGTTGAAGCGGCGTTCACTAATACAGATTTAACAGCCGGGTATTATATGCGTACTTTGGGCTTATATGCCGTTGATCCCGATGAAGGGGAAATCCTGTACGCTGTTACAATCGAAACTTCCGGCAACTGCTATATGCCGCCATATAACGGCGTTACCGTGTCGGGTGCTTATGTGCAGCTTGTAACTACGGTTGGCAACGCTGACAGCGTTTCCCTTGAAGTGGATCAGGCGGCGGTTGCCACAATCGGAGATATTCAGGAATTGCAGAAGCAGATTTCCGATTTGCAGGCGTTTGTGGGCTATACCGATGATGATATTTTCGGTGTGGAAGTGGATTTTGTAAATAAAAAATTCACCCGCCTTGCGGCAGCCGTAAACCGTACACCGGGGGAAGGTTTTGACGATATTCCTTGCTTTGGCGGGCGTAAACGCTGCAACGTAACCGATGATGGCAGAGTTGCCGCCTACTACGGTGAAGCGGGATTTTCCACCACAGGTAAGCTTACACAGGCGATTGACCGCAACCCGGAAGATGTGGAAGAACCTGATACTTCCTTGCAGTTTGCAAGCGGTACGATTGTTCAAACGATGGTTGAACAGCCTAAGTTTTATTACAAGGTCGTTCCGCTGCTTGTGGAGAATACAGCAAAAGGACAGATCACCCGAAAAGTACGCTACTATGTTTCCCCCGTTGCAAAGGCTGGATTCAAGCTTCACCCGGCGTTCATTTCCAACGGCAGACAGCTTGAAAAGATTTACCTTGCAGCCTTTGAAGGTTGCCTTTGGGACGCTTCCGCAGGAACGGGAGGGGCTTACATTTTGGATGATGCACAGGTAGCTTCTTTCACAAGTGCAGTTGGTACAGGTGATAAGTTGTCCAGCATTGCTAATGCAAAGCCTATGTCTGGAAAGACACAGAGCCTTACAAGGGGAAATGCCCGTATTATTGCCCGGAATCGTGGTACAGGTTGGGAACAGTCTTATGCCGCAACCGTGGGCGCAACTCAAATTCTGATGCTGATTGAATATGCGTCCTTTGATATGCAGTCCAAAATCGGAAGTGGTGTAAGCGGTAAAACGGACGATACAACCAATAATATGGCAGAGAACACCGGAGCAACTGTTACCCTTGGTAATGCTTCCGGTTCTGTTACAAATGATGGGGGCTTTAACATTGTTTCCTATCGTGGTGAAGAAAATCTTTGGGGTAATATTTGGACTTGGGTTGACGGTATGAACGAACAGAACCCTTCCGATTGGACAAATACGGAAGATTTCAGCGGTGAATACGGTGATTTGTTTGTTTCGGATCATGGTTTTGTGGATGATTCCGGTGCAAGTCCCTATGAAAACACCAACCTTCATCCTTGCTATGGGGAAGGGTACATTTCCGCTTTCTGCTATTCGGAAGAATTTGATTGGATGTTCATTACAGGTGAAGTTTCCGGCAATTCTTCCCTTCCCGTTGGCGATTACTTTTGGAATCGTTATTCAGGCTGGCGGGTGGCTATATTGGGCGGTAGATGGAATGGTGGTTCTGGATGCGGCGGCTTCTGTTGGTATCTGGCTGATGCTTCTTCTGATCGCGTTCGGGATATCGGCGGGCGGTTGGTGTATGTACCGCAGGCAGCCTAAAACCGTTCAATAATTATTGAAAAATTAAAAATATGGGGGATTCAGGGAGTTTTGTTGTTTACTCACCGATATAGGGGAGAAAGCAGAAAAAAGAAACCATATAGCGGGTGGCTAAATTAGGCAGTAAATGGAATAATGGTTCTAAATGCAGCAGCTTCTATTGGAATCTGAATAATGCTTCTTCTAATCGCAATCGGAATATCAGCAGGCAGTTAGTAAATGCACGATTCAGCCTATGGGGTAGCGATTTACTACCCCATAGGCTGTTTCAAATAAATCTCTGTATTCCTGAATCGCCCCGCCGCTTGGCGGAACAGACAGCCCCCGAAAGGGGGAAGTTAAAAATAAAATTGGGCTGTATTGGTAGACTTTGAAAGTTTATTTTCAAAGGTTGAAGATTCGGCTTAATGTGCATACAAAAGGAACATTCGACAAATGAAGCGATATGGAAATCTATATGAACAGATTTGTTCGATGGATAACCTACGCAAAGCCCACCAAAACGCAAAGAAGGGGAAAGGCTGGTATGAAGAAGTAAAAGAGGTTGAAGCAGACGTTGACGGTTATTTGACACGGCTTCAAGAAATGCTTATCAATCACACCTACCAAACTTCCAAATATGAAAAATTTATCAAGCGGGAAAACGGAAAGGAACGGGAAATTTTCAAATTGCCTTACTTCCCGGATCGTATTTGTCAATGGGCGATTCTGCAAGTCATTGAACCGTATCTTTTACGGTATATGACAAAGAACACCTATTCGGCGATACCTGACCGGGGAATCCATGCGGCGTTGCAAGATGTAAGGGACGCTATGCAAAAGGATGTTCCCGGCTGTCAGTATTGTTTGAAGCTTGATGTAAGAAAGTTTTACCCTTCTATCAATCACGATATTTTGAAACAGAAATTCAGGAGATTGTTCAAAGATGCTGAATTGCTTTGGTTGTTGGATGAAATCATAGATAGCATTTGTACCACTAAAATTGAAGATATGCGTGATATTTGGTTGCTTGATGAAGATATTGATTCTGAAACAGGCATACCAATAGGGAATTACCTTTCCCAATATTGCGGCAACTTCTATCTTTCAGGATTCGATCACTGGATCAAGGAAGAAAAGCGGGTGAAACACTACTTCCGGTATATGGATGATATTGTGATATTCGGTGCTGATAAAGCAGAACTTCACCGATTACTAAAAGAAATTGACGCTTATTTCCGGCAGAATTTGAAGCTGACTATCAAGGGAAATTGGCAAGTGTTTCCTTCTTATGTGCGGGGTGTAGATTTTGTGGGGTATCGAACATTTTTGAATTATACGCTTTTGAGGAAATCAAGCTGTAAGAAATTCAAGGCAAGGATGGTTGCAATCAGGAAAAAGACGGAAACCGGGCAGATGATGAATTATTCTGAATGGTGTTCCGTGAATTCTTATAAGGGGTGGTTAAAGCATTGCGATAGTTACCGCTTACAGCAAAAGTACCTTGCACCGATCCAGCCGGATGCCGATAGGTATTATTTGGAAGTCATAAAATCTAAAAGAAAGGCGGCGTAACAATGGTTGATTACGGAAAAGTAAGAAGCACTGTCAAGCCCGAAAGCATTGTGATTGATGATTTCAGCGTTTGGCAGCACACCAACATTCAGGAAGTTTCTGAAAATGTGGGTGAAGAAAATGAATTCAAAGGGTTTGAATTTAACATGATTCAGTACACCAAAGATGAATTCATTTTACAGCAGGCGGCAGAAAATGTTTCCCTGTCACAACAAGTAACAGATATGCAGCTTGCTTTGTGTGAAGTCTATGAAATGATACCATAAGAAAGGGGTGATAAATTATGGCAAAAATCTATGCTGAACTTATCAGAAAGGGTCTTAAAACCATTGATGATGTACCGGACAATCTCAAAGAAGATGTTCAGGGTATTCTTGGTGGTGATGACTGATGTTTCAGTTCATCATATATCAAATCTTATTTAGAAAGGATGTGAAAGAGATGGCAGTTGTTTATGCAACCCTTATCGTGAAAGGCAAGAAGGATTTTTCTGATGTTCCTGAAAGAATTCAGGATCAGGTGAAAGAAGTTCTGATTGACCTTGATTTGGCTGAATTGGCGCAGTAAAGTAAAATACCAAATGCTAACTTAAAACCCTTATATGGGGCTTATATAAGCCCTGTATAGGGGTTTTTAAGTTACACAGAAAGGCGGTGATACCCGATGGAAAATTTGCTTTTGGAAACCTATTCCATTGCGCTTCCCATTGTTTTAACTGCTTTGATGGGGTATATTGTATGGCTTCTAAAAAAGCAGAAGAAAGACAGGGACGCAAACAGCAAAGGCACAATGCTTTTGCTTAGGGTTCAGCTTATCGAATATCACGATAAGTACACAATTTTAGGTTCGATTCCTTCTTACGCCTACGAAAATTTTTGTGAAATGTATGAAGCATATCACGAATTAGGCGGGAATGGCATGATTACCAAAATGAAGGAAGAAATTGACGAATTACATTTGAAAAAGAAAGGGTGAAATTTATGAACAACATTAACTGGATTGTGAGATTTAAGAACAAGGCGTTTTGGGTTGCACTTATCCCGGCGATTCTGCTTCTGATTCAGGTTGTGGCGGCTGTTTTCGGCTTCACGCTGGATTTGGGCGATCTTGGGAACAAGCTGCTTGATGTCGTAAATGCGCTGTTCGCCGTCCTTACCATTCTTGGTATTGTGGTTGATCCGACAACCGCAGGAACGGGGGACAGTGAACAGGCTATGACTTATACCGAACCGAAAAAGAAAGGGTGATATAAAATGAGTAATTCAAGTTTGGTATCTTATACGCTGCTTTCCCCGAACCATTCGGGGAAGCGCACGCACTCTATTGATCGGATCACCCCGCATTGTGTTGTGGGGCAGCTTTCCGCTGCAAGTATTTGTGGCTGTTTTACAAGTCCTGACCGTGAAGCAAGCTGCAACTATGGTATTGGAAAGGATGGGCAGATCGCCCTTTGTGTGGACGAGGGAAACCGTTCTTGGTGCTCTTCCAGCAATGCCAACGATCAGCGGGCAGTTACGATTGAATGTGCTTCCGACAAGGAACACCCCTACGCTATGACGGATGCGGTCTACCAGTCTCTTATCAAACTTTGTGTGGATATTTGCCGCCGCAACGGGAAAAATAAGCTGCTTTGGTTTGGTGACAAGGATAAAACCCTTGCCTATGAGCCGAAAGCCGGTGAAATGGTTGTTACCGTTCACAGGTGGTTTGCCAACAAAGCTTGCCCCGGCGATTGGCTGTATTCCCGCCTTGGTGATCTTGCCGCAAAGGTAACGACGCAGCTTGGCAGCGGTGCTTCCACCCCTTCCACGGATGGGACGCTGTACCGGGTGCAGGCGGGGGCTTTCAAGAACAAAGAAAACGCTGATAGACAGCTTGAAAAAATCAAGGCAGCCGGATTTGATACTTACATGGTGCAGGCTGGCGGCTATTACAAAATTCAGGTTGGGGCTTACAGCGTGAAAGCCAACGCTGAAAATATGCTTGCTAAAATCAAAGCGGCGGGCTTCGATGCCTTTATCACCACGGAACAGGGGCAGGCTGTTTCTTCCACCCCGGCAAAGAAATCCGTTGATGAAATTGCCCGTGAAGTGATCCGGGGTGATTGGGGCAACGGGCAGGACAGAAAGAACAGGCTAACGGCGGCGGGCTATGATTATGACGCTGTACAGGCAAGGGTGAATCAGCTTCTTTGATGCCTGAAAATCTGTTACTATTTTGTTACTAACTGACCGATTTTATATAGGTTTTGTATAGCCTTATATATTGAACAACCTTGAATTTATCGGCATTTTCAGGGCTTCAAATGGGCGGTCAATTATGGTATAATAGAGACATTAAAATCGGAATTTGAAGCGGAGGTATGTATTATGAATATAGGATTTTGGTCGTGTATAATTTTGGTAATACCATTTCTGATTATAGGTGTGTTATTTGCGATTTTTAAGGAAAAAGCAGCAAAATTTGTTTCAGGATTTAATTCATTTTCTAAAGAAGAACAGGCATTGTATGATAAAGCTCATATCTCTCGTGATATAAGAAATCAGTGCTTTATGTGGGCTATTATAATGTTGGCAGGAGCATTATTATCCTGCTTTTTAACCCCATATATAGCTATACCAACCTATATTATTTGGTTAGTTCTGTTTTTTAGAGAAGTCCACTTTGATAATCATAAAGCGTTTGAAAAATATTTATTAAAGTAAATTCCAGTTTGTCGAAGTAATCCAAATACGGATTGGGCAAAAACGGTTTAGCAGTCACAGGTTCTAACCCTGTGGCTGCCTTTTCTTTTTCATGATACATAAATTTATACTTAAACCAGCGTAATCATCTACACCGATAATATTTCAAATAAATGACCACATATTACTCCAATGGCATATTCGATGATATCCCACAATTTCAATATCATACAGCTTACAGCAAGAACAAACACTGCTATTCCAAAATTTTGCCACTGTTGCAATGACAAAGCAATCACTGCGCACATTATGAAAATTGCATTAACCAGAACCGCTACCAGATAATGTATTTTCGATAAGATACTGACTGTAAAAGATAAAGCAATCAAAATCACCATCACTGGCAATACAATCAATTTTGTAAATATTTTTAACATTTTATGCATCCTCCTCTTTTCTGACTTATTTCCCAGATGCTGATCAAACAGCCAATTATTATTTATCATTTGCGGCGTACTGCGGTAGGTCATGATTTACTTCTGCCTGATAATAACCGCTGATGGTACTCGGTGCATTAAACAGTGCCGCCAGCAGATATTTTTTGATATTATGTATTTTTGAGGTATTCTTTCTCATACAGTCCATCGCATATTCTACGTGGAACATATTCAGTTTCAAAAATTTACTTCTGACCAGTTCCGCCGGATATTCGCTAGATGCAACAATGATAGACTTATTCTTACAAAGAACAGTTTCCAGAATCAGATCAAAGATACCTATCAGCAGTTCCCTGTCATAAGGGTACCGCTCTAAGAGAATGTCCAGTTCAATATTCTCTTTGATTATTTCCGTGTATGCTTCCATATCGAATCCCATCCCATCATTTCCCGATATGATATGATTAGATTCAGTATTACTTAACTCAGTATTATTTATATTATTCTTATTAGTGTGTAATTTTTTCACTTCTGGATGTGTAATTTCTTCACTTCTGGACATGACATTTTTACACTTCAAGACATGTAAATTCTTCACTTCTGAAATTGCTGATTTTTCTCCAGAAATGTAATTATTACACTTCTGAGCATCCTGGATCATAAACTGTTTCAGATAGATCATGGTTGGTTTTCCCTGTCCCTGGCGCTTCTTTTCAATGAGTCCAATTCCAGATTCTATATCCAGTTCTTTCATTATGGAAATGGCTTTTTTATTACTACATCCCATAGCATCCATGATATCCTCCAGCGAATAATATATGTAGGCACGTCCTTCTGTGTCAAACCACTGATTTTTCATGGATAATGACATACGATCCAGCATAAGACCATATAACACTTTTGCCTCCACGGATATCTTCTTGAAATATTCTTCAGTAAATAGCAATTTTGGTATTCTATAAAACGAATATTGATCCGCTTCCCTTCCATAAAAATAAGAGAGCTTTATTCTATCTTCCATTTATCTTTCCTCCTGTTCCAGAAGTGCTATTTTTACACTTCTGGAATCCTGTTCTCTTTATTGAATTGCTTTCTGTGCTTCACTCCACTGTTCCAATAATTGTATAATCACGGTTTCCCTATCCTTTGCTGAATAGTGAGATGGAAAATATTTATCCAGCTTCTTTTCTGAAAATGATACCTTAGCTTCTGTGTTCTTCTTTGGAAGTGCATCGTTCATTATTGAAATTACACTCATCTGGTTTGCATTAGATATATTGGGATAATTTTTTAAAGCAGTTATCTGAACTGTTTTGATAAATCCATTATCTTTGATATATTCAAAAACCCACTTTTGTATCTGTTCTTCTAAATAAGATAAATCTACTGCTGATACAAATTGTATTTTTTTCTGATCTACCATATCAAGAATCTCTGGTATCAAATAGGTCAGTCTAATATAATTTCTCACCTGCCTTCCTTTCAATCCAACAGTTTCTCCAATTTCATCAGAGGACCACTTCTGGAAATCATTGCCAGAAGTTAAATCTGATCTACTGCCTTGTCTCCTCATTGCATCCATCTTCATCTTCAAGCTAAATGCTCTCTCGCTTGGAAGAATTTCTTCCCTCTGAATATTGGCATCCACCATTTTTATAATGGCTTCATCATCGGACATTTCCTTTACAATAGCAGGTATCTTTTGAAGTCCAGCAATTCCAGCCGCATGTAATCTGCGATGGCCGGAAATCATTTCATAATCACCATTCTGATCAGGTCTTACAATCACTGGATTCAGAATGCCATTTTCCCGGATACTGTCTACCAGCAAATCCATTCTTTCATCATCCAGAACCTTAAATGGATGATTTGGAAACTCATGGATTCTTGCAATTTCTATTTCCTGAGTACCTGAAATCTCCGGTACTCCCAATAATTCATCTACGGACTGTAATTTAATTTTTCCAGCAACTCTGTTTGTCATCATCTATCCTCCTTCAAAACTTCTTCGGTTAAGCTCTTGTATGCACATGCTACTTTTCCTTTTGGATCATAGGAATAGATACTTTTTCCTTCCACACTGACTTCCGCAGCTCTGACTGACATCGGAATTTCAGAACCAAATACCTTGATGGATGCAGAATATGTATCGTACACCATCAGTGAAATATCCCTTGCATAATTTGTCCTGTAATCTACCATTGTCAACAAAATTCCCTCTACCTTGAGCTTTGGATTCAGCTGTTTTTTCACCCTGCCAATAGTCTTGATCAGCTGTTGTAACCCTTTGACTGGAAGATAAGCCGCCTGTACCGGAATCAGCACTGAATCTGCACATGCTAATGCGTTGATTGTCATCATTCCCAGCGACGGCATACAGTCTATAAGGATGAAATCATAAAACTCTCGCAGCTTATCAACCAGTGATCTGAGAATCAGTTCCCTGCTCATAGCATTTACCAAAGATACCTCGATAGCTGATAATTCAATGTTGGCTGGGATCAGATCCACACCCTCTCCGTGATGCAGGATTGTTTTTTCCATATTCAGTTTTTCATCATTCACAACATTCAGCATCAATGTAGCCAGTGAATACTCCATCTCATCCGGTTCCTCATATCCTAAGCTGATAGTAAGGCTGCCCTGTGGATCAGCATCGATCAGCAACACCTTTTTCCCTTCCTGTGCCAGCCCTATTCCAAGATTCACACATGATACCGTTTTACCAACTCCACCTTTTTGATTAGATACTGCAATTACTCTACACATATGTTTTTCCTCCCGTTATTCAAATGTCATATTGATTTTTAATAGTGTCAGTATTTCTCTTTTCATCTGTTCAGCAGTGTAATAGGATGGGAAATACCTGTATAACTGCTCATTTTTAAAAACCACCCGGTCAATGTCTTTCTGCTTGATCTCACTTAAAAGCTCCTCTATCTTTTCCTTACTAAAGACCCCGTTTTCCTGTAATTTTTTGATTCTGATTGCCTGGGACAGATTAGGAGTTCCCAATGTACTTTCCATTGCATCCAGTACAGTCTTCTGATTTTTTTCAGTTAATGATGCCAGTTCCACAGCTATCGTAAATCCCATTATTTCGTCATCCACTTTTTCAAGCAGCTCTGGAATCAGTTTGGTAAGTTTTAAATATCTCTGTACCTGCTTGGGACTGTCCCCACATTCTTCGCTTATGACCTCCACACTCTTTTTTCCGGTCAGATAGTCAACCTGGCTACATTTTCTTCTGCCGGCCTTTCTCTTGAGCACATCATATTTCATCTTATAAGCAAATGCTTTTTCGCTCGGTGAGATCCGCTCCCTCTGTAAATTGGCATCTACCATTGAAATAATGGCATCCTCTTCAAGCATGTATCTAATAATGACCGGAACCTTCGTATATTTCAGTTGCTGTGCTGCATACTTCCTTCTGTGACCTGAAATGATTTCATAAAATCCTTCCGGCCTCGGTCTCACAATCAGAGGATTAAGAATCCCATATTTCTTGATGGATTCCTGTAACTCTTTCATCTGACTGTCTGCCTGTACCTTGAATGGATGATTTTTAAAGTCCCTGAGCCGTTCAATCTCTATCTCAACGACTTTCTCATCTGGATCTCTTTGATCTTCTTTTCGTACTTCCATGTAATCCTCCTTTTCTTCTGGACGAAAAAATGCCCAAACTAGACTTGTTACATCTAATCTGAGCATCTATCTTTCTCAGGTCTGAATCGTACAGACAAGAAAACCAAATTTGCATCCATTGACAACCCTTTTTCTTCCCTACACCATATGCCACACATCCGGGTGGAAAATCATAATTTTCAAATGGGTGGCAAAATCTTATTTTGGGTGGATGAAATCCTTCTGTTTTTTCAATTCCGGGTGGAAATTTCCACCCAAGATACAAAAAAAGCAGCAATGACTTTTTCAATCATTACTGCTTAAAATGAGCGTCTCCTATAGGAATCGAACCTACAATAGAGTCTTAGGAGGACCCCGTTATATCCATTTAACTAAGGAGACAAATGCCGTATTTCCGGGCTTTTTCGACCCTTTGGCTCCGGCTGCCATCATTTATAACTCTAACACTTTCGTGATGAATTATCTCTTTCCTATCTCTTCTGATTTTTCAGATTTCGCTTCCTTAAGTGACCCTCAAACGCTACCCTTTTTCTTCAAAAGGGTTCCGCCATGGTTCTACCTTAGGAGGCGAACCCTCTATCCTACTGAGGTACATGGACGTATATAAAATTTTCAGTGTTGGGCGATTGCTCCAACAAGCCCTTAGGAAGCGGTCGCTCTATCCAACTGAGCTACGGAAACAACTCCACTCATCTCTCAGCCTCAAAGCCAAAAGACAAGACAGGCTGCATTTTCTCTCACAGCCTGTTTTATATCATACATGATTTCCATCCAAAAATCAAGTATCAATTCCCATCCATTCCCTTCCGGTAAGTCCGCACCAGCAGCGGAACCTCTGCGATCAGCATTCCGATCCAGCCTGCCATATAGGCCAGAGGAAGGGCCTCAATTCCCATTCCCATCAGGAATACCAGCGGCAGTGCTGCCAGTACCCGCACACCCATATTGATAAAGCTGCTGATGAGGGTAATCTTCAAATCGCCAATCCCTCTGAAATAGCCCTGGATACCGTTAGTAGCTGCGGGAAGCAGATACATGGCTGCGATCAGATGGAGATAGCTTACTCCATGGCGGATGACCTCCTCATCCTTTACAAAGAGCAGCATCAAGGGCCGTGCAAAGAGAAAGCAGACGGCAAACACAGCCACGCCGTAAATCAGCTCCAGCTTCATTCCGCAGCGGAAGCCTTCCCTCATACGTTCCTTCTTTCTTGCGCCTTTATTCTGGGCCATAAGAGCGGTCATAGCGTGGGCGATATTCTGCTCCGGCGTATAGGCGAAATCATCGATCCGGTTTACGACTGCAAAAGCAGCTGCCACCGATACGCCCATGGTATTTACAATAGCCTGTATTCCCAGCTTTCCCAGCTGAACGGTAGCCTGCTGCATGGCGGAAGCCCATCCATAGGAAATCGTGCGCTTCAGCAGCTTCCGGTCAAACACCAGCCATTTTTTCCCCAGCCGCAGCATTGGTACCTTCTTTTGTATATAAATCATACAAAACAGGCAGCAAAGAGCCTCGCTGATTACAGTGGCAATGGCGCAGCCGTTGCTTCCGGCCCTTAATACGACTACAAAAAACAGATCGCCGAAAATGTTTAATACTGCACTGATAATCAAAAAATAAAGGGGCGTATTGCTGTCCCCCAGAGCCCTTAAAGTACTGGAAAAAAAGTTATATAAAAAGGTAAACATCAGACCCCAGAAAATGATCCGCAGATACTCCTTTGTCATCTGCATGATCGACGGATCAACCTGCATGAGCATGAGGATCGGTTCTGCAAATATAACACAGATCAGGGTCAGAATGATGGAAAATACCATTCCCGATATCATGGTTGTACTGATCTGCCGGTGAAGCGTATCATAATCCCTGGCTCCGTACTGCGTTCCCATAAGGATGGCTGCTCCCATGCACAGTCCGTTGAGAAAAAGGATCATCAGAGTGGTAATGGGATTGCAGATTCCCACAGCCGCCAGTGCCTCTTTTCCAACAAAATGGCCCACGATGATACTGTCCACCGCATTGTATGTCAGCTGGAATAAATTCCCCAGCACAAGCGGAACTGTGAACTGCACCAGCATGGGCATTATTTTTCCGGTCGTCATATCCTTTGTCATACTGTGTTCTCCCTTGTCATTCTCTTTCATACTATAAAATGTAAACACTTACAATATTAGTGCATTTCAGGAGAATGTCAAGAAAAAACTCCTTCTCGTCTCTGCATTTTGCACCGCCTCCGGCGTATCCTGAAGTCCGGTGCGCAGCTTTATTCCACCTTCATCATCCGATACCCCACTCCGATATGGGTCTGGATATACTGGGGGGAATCGGGCTCGCTCTCCAGCTTTTTACGCAGAGTTGCCATAAATACCCGCAGGGAGGCGATATCATTATCCCAGCTGCTTCCCCATACCTTCTGCGTGATATAAGTATGGGTCAGGACCTTTCCCACGTTCTGGGCCATGAGGCAGAGCAGCTTGTACTCGATCGGCGTTAAGTGCATTTCCTTCTCTCCCAGATAAGCGCAGCCTGCTCCATAGTCGATCCGCAGCCTTCCGTTTGTAAATACGGATTCTCTTCCCGCCCCGTCGCCGTTCATAACTGCCAGACGCCTCTGGGTGACGCGCAGTCTGGCAAGAAGCTCCTCAACGGAAAAGGGCTTCGTCAGATAATCATCTGCCCCCGCATCCAGAGCGTCGATCTTATCCGTATCCTCGCTTCTGGCACTGATCACAATAATGGGAACATTCGACCAGCTGCGTACCCTTTTGATAACCTCCATGCCGTCCATATCAGGCAGTCCCAGATCCAGCAGGATAATATCGGGATTCTGGGAAGCGGTTGCCAGAACTCCCGCTTCTCCGTTTGCTGCTGTCTGGAACCGGTAATCGTTTGCTTTTAATGTGGTAGTGATCAAATTGCGCACCGGAGCGTCATCCTCGACCACTAAAATTAATGGTTTATTCATGCAGTGTTACCTCCTCTGCAGGCAGTGTAAATGTAAATACAGCCCCCTGGGGCTTATTGTCTGATACCCATATTTCTCCCCCGTGCGCCCGGATAATGGATCTGCACAGTCCCAGCCCCAGTCCCAGGCTCCTGCGTCCGTCCGCCGCCCGGTTTGTTCCTGTATAAAACATATCAAATACTTTTGATTTCTGTTCATCCGGTATTCCAGGACCTGTATCGCTGACCGACACCACCACCATACCGTCCTTTTTTCCTGTATGGATCCGGATTTGGGCTCCCTCAGGCGTATATTTTACAGCATTGTCCACCAGATTGATCACTACCTGGACAATCAGCCTGGCATCCATCTTTCCCAAAATAAACTCCTCATCACTGCTTACCTCGATCTTCCGTCCGTCCCGGTTCCGATCCGTATGGCGCATCGCCTCGGCAATGACCTCATCCATAAGCTCTGCAGACATCCGAAGATCCATCCGTCCGTCCTCAATCCGTGTGACAGACAGCAGATTTTCCACCAGCTTGATCAGCCACATGGAATCATCATAAATGTCCCCATAGATCTGCATCCGCGTCTCTTGGCTGAATTCATTTTCATTGGAAAGCAGGTTGCTGGCATTTCCGGAAATAGAGGTAAGAGGAGTGCGCAGATCATGGGAAATGGACCGAAGAAGGTCAGCCCGAAGCTGCTCCTTTTCAATCTGCATGGCCGCCTGGGCGGACTCCCTGGCATATTCCTTCATCCGGGAGGCCAGAGAACCGGTAATAAGGGCTACCAGAAACATGATGCCAAAGGTCACCGGATAGCTGGGGTCATAGGCCCGCAGGGTAAAACGCGGGACTGTAAACAAAAAATTAAAGGCCAGTACGCTGATCACAGAGGCCAGAAAACTGTACATCCAGCTGCTTGTAATAATAGATATAATCAGCACACCCAGGATGTACACGGCGATAATATTCGCCTCCGGGATCTTAAGCCCTGAAAAAAGGAGTCCCACCAGCGTAGCCGCGATCAGAATTCCCGCAGCCCGTCCCCCATCTCTTATAATGCTGTGTGTTCTACGGGAAAATGGTTTCATATCTTAAAACATTTCTGGATATCACGGCTCTCACCCAGAACCAGCATGGTCGCATCATCGGTAAGCATGGTATCTGGCCGGATCGCCATATCCAGCTTTCCATCCCGCTTCAGAGCCATGATATTGATATTGAACTTCTTTCGTATGTCTACCTGTCCGATGGTCTTTCCCACCCAGTTCTGAGGCATTTCAATCTCAAAAATAGCGTGAGTGTCACTGAGCTGCACATAGTCAAATATATGCTCTGAGCTGTAGCGGATAGCTGTCCAGTTTGCCACCTGCTTTTCTGGGTAGACGATCTCATCTGCACCATTCCGCAGCAGGAACCGGGCGTGTACATCTCTGGAAGCACGGGAAACCACCATCTTGGCCCCCAGATCCTTTAAATAAGCCGTTGTCTCCAGAGAGCTCTGGAAGTCGCTGGCAATGGCGACAATGCACACATCAAAATTGCTTACGCCAAGTGTTTCCAAAAACTCCATATTGGTGCTGTCTCCGATCTGGGCATTGGTTACATATGACATAACCGCCTCCACGCGGTCCTCCTGCTTATCTACCGCCATAACCTGATGATCCAGCTCGTATAATTTTTCTGCCACATGACGGCCGAAACGGCCCAGTCCAATAAGTAAAATTGATTTCATAAGTCATTTCCCTTTCTTTTATCCCACAGTAATCTTTTCCTGGGGCAACCTTGAAACATGAGGCTTCACTCCGGAAATAGCCGCATAGACCAGTGTCAGTCCTCCTACTCTTCCGCAATACATTAAAAGAATCAGTATGATCCGTGATGTCGTTCCCAGCTCCGGCGTAATGCCAAGGGTCAATCCTACCGTAGCAATGGCAGAGGCTGTTTCGTAAATACAGGTTAAGATAGGAAGGCCTTCCAGATAACTGATAGCAAGCGCGCCTCCGATACAGAGTGTGATATACATCATCATTACAACCGCCGCATAACGCACGGTTTCCTCTGAAATACGCCGCCCGTAGCACTGCGTATCCTCCTTGCGGTAAAATACTGCCCAGCCGGACAGCAAAAGCACTGCCAGAGTAGTCGTTTTCATACCGCCTGCCGTAGACCCCGGCGAACCTCCTATGAGCATCAAAATCGCTGTAAGAAGCTGTCCCGGCTCGCTCATGGCTGTCAGATCCACCGTGTTAAATCCCGCAGTCCTGGGCGTTACAGACTGGAATAAAGAAGCCCAGATACGCGCGCCCCGTCCCTGCCACTCAGGCCCGTTAAATTCAAGAAAATAAAAAATCACTGCCGGGATCAGGATCAAAAGAGCCGTTGTGGTGAGAATCACCTTGCTCTGCATCCTGTATTTTCTCCAGCACCGCCGGTTGGCCCATATATCCTCCCATGTGAGAAAGCCCAGACCGCCCACTACAATCAGCATCATAATGGCAAAATTGATGACCGGATGGCCCACATAATGGGTCAGAGAGGAAAAGGGTTCTCTTACGCCCATAAGGTCAAAACCTGCGTTGCAGAATGCGGAAATCGAGTGGAATACTGCATACCAGATTCCCTTAACAAAGCCGAAATCCTTAATAAACTGCGGCGCCATCAAGACAGCGCCCGTCAGCTCAACGATAAACGTACCTTTGAGGATAAAGCCCGTAAAACGGACGATCCCTCCTACCTTGGGTGCAGAAATAGCATCCTGCATGGTACTTCGTTCCCTCAGGCCGATTTTTTTTCCAGACACCATAGCCACGGCCACAGCCACAGTCACTACGCCCATACCGCCGACCTGAATCAGCGAAATGATCACAAACTGGCCAAATTCCGTCCAGTAGGTCGCAGTATCATGTACGATCAGCCCTGTAACACATACGGCAGATGTAGAGGTAAACAGCGCGTCTAAAAAGGGCGCTCCCCCTGGTCCTTTGGTTGATATGGGAAGCATGAGGAGCAGTGCTCCCATAAAGATCACTACCATAAAACCGAAAATAATGATCTGAGCGGACGTCATATGTTTTTTTCTGCCCTGAACATTCATCATAATATCCCTCCGGTTAACGGACACCATAAAAACCGTCTCTTTATACGGTCTTTATATTGTCTCTGTAATTGCTAATTATGCCACATCCTTCAAAAAGATTGTGTTAAAAGTAAAAACGCTGGTATAAAGATTGTATAAAGACGGCATAAAGGCCCCATTAGGAAACTGCCTAAAAATCTCCGCTCTTATCCATATCGGGAAGTTCCATCGCCGTCTTATCGGTAGGAGCGCAGCCGAACATCTTCCGATAGGCTCTGAAAAAGCTGGAATAATCTCCAAAGCCGGCTCTGGATGCAGCCTCAGCCGCCGGAGTCCCCATTGCCAGTTCTTTTCTTGCAATAGTCATGCGCTTATAAAGAATATAGCGGGCTACCGTAGTTCCTGTTGCCTGGCGGAATATGGAAGTCAGATGATTTCGGCTCATAAAAAACTGCTCTGCCAGCCCCTCTACCGTCAGCGTATCCCTCAGATGGCTGTTAATATACCGGATTATCTCCTGGGCCTGTCCCTCTGCTCCATGAACGCGTCCCGCACTTCGGACGTATATTGCAGAAATACCCGCCAAAAGCGACAGGATCCGTGTGCGAATTGCAATATTCTGCAGCTCCTTCCCGTAAGTACCGCACTCTTCGATTGCATGAAAATACCATTCAATGGGGAACTGCTCTTCAAGACAGCCCCATCCCGTTCCAAAGGGCTTTAACAGAAGCTCCCGCTCCTTTCCATTTAAAAGATCCTCTGTAAAATGAACCCGGATCCGGTCATATTCATTTCCATCCAGCACTCTCAGACCATGAAAACAGCCAGGTGCGATCACTAAAAGGCTTCCCGGACGGGGACAATAGGACCGCCCTTCCAGCAGATACTCCACATTCCCGGTTATCATATAATAAATCTCATAGCTGTTATGGCAGTGCATCTTATACTCCATGTCCGCCTCATCACTGCGGGTATGGGCATAGATCACCTGCTCTGTCTTAAAACTGACCTCCTGGTACACCTCATTTCCTCCTGACTTTTTCTGTCCGTCCCTTCCTTCGGCCGCACATTTTTCGTTATCTATCAGTTTATCAGAGTTTGTGCATTTTGCAATATTTCTTTTTCATTTCACAATGGAAATCCTTACCCCAATATACTATAATCCTAACTGTAAACAAAACCGAAAGGGTCCTCCCCCTTTCACACATTTTATCCCCCCCTTTATACACATAGAAAAGACCAGGTATCCCCAGTACCTGGTCTTTTGCTGTTTAAGCAGTTTTATAATTTGTAATCCACCGGATGGCCCGCCTGGGTCATATCCACCAGACTTAAATAACGATCCAGTTCTTCTTCCGGCAGCAGTCCCTCCTCAAGTACGATCTGGCGCACCGGAATCCCGGTTCGATTGCATTTTTTTGCAATTTCGGCCGATTTTTTATATCCCAGAGCCGGACAAAGGGCTGTAGCCAAAGCCGCACTGGACTCTACCAGAGCACGGCAGCGCTCTCTGTTCGCCGTAATACCGAGAATACAGTTATCGATCAGCGTCTCCACCGCCCCTCTTAAGGTATCGATCGACTCAAAAATCTTATAGAAAATCACCGGCTCAAAAGCATTTAATTCCAGCTGTCCTGCCTCTGCAGCCATAGTAACGGTTACGTCATTTCCGATCACATTGTAGGCAACCTGGGAAACCACCTCCGGGATAACCGGATTGATCTTTCCCGGCATAATGGAAGAGCCGTTCTGCTTCGGGGGCAGATTGATCTCTCCCAGTCCTGCTTTGGGGCCGCTGGAGAGCAGACGCAGATCATTGCAGATCTTAGACAGATTTACCGCACAGACTCTGAGAGCCGCAGAGGTATGTACAAAGCCGTCCAGATTCTGGGTGGCGTCAAACAGATCCTCTGCCTGGATGCAGTCTGTGCCACAGACGAGGTTTACATTTCGGATAATGTGAAATAAGTACACCGGGTTTACATTGATCGCCGTTCCCACCGCAGTAGCTCCGATATTCAACACCTTAATCTCTGAATCCAGGGAGCGTATCCGCCGGATATCTCTCTCGATCACTGCCGCATAGGCTTCAAAGGACTGCCCCAGGCGGATCGGCACCGCATCCTGAAGCTGGGTCCGTCCCATCTTTACCACATCGTCAAATTCAATGGATTTGTCCCTCAGAGCCTTGTGCAGCCGTTCCAGCTGTTCCAAAAGGCCCGGAAGCAGCGCCAGGATCGTAAGCTTTCCTGCACTGGGGATCACATCATTGGTAGACTGGGCCATATTTACATGGTCATTGGGATGAACAATCGTATAATCCCCCTTTTCACCGCCCAGGATCTCAATCGCCCGGTTGGCTATGACCTCGTTAGCATTCATATTGGCCGAGGTGCCTGCGCCTCCCTGAATGGCGTCTACAATAAACTGAGAATGGAGCTTTCCCTCTATGATCTCATCACAGGCCTTTACAATGGCATTTCCAATCTTCTCGTCCAGTATATGGGCCGTCATATTGGTATAAGCCGCGGCCTTTTTTATTCTCACCAGATTTTTTATAAATTCCGGATGCAGCGGCCGTCCTGTAATGTGAAAATTCTTCTTCGCGCGTAATGTCTGTACTCCATAATACGCCTTCATGGGCACCTCCATTGTGCCTATGGAATCCGCTTCTTTTCTGGTTATCATAATATATTCCCTCCTGTTTTGCAGGTAGTGTCAAAAACCACCTTTACTCCGGCTCCTATCTGGAGCATATCACTTTTTTACAAAATTCTGCAGTTTCATTGCTTTTTCCAGATTTCCCTCAACTCTCAATTTTCCTGTGGTAAAGGCAAAAATCGGATCAAGTTTTCCACTGGCCAGCTTAAAAAGCGTATCTGCAGTACAGGTAAACACTGCGTCCCTGTCATAATATTCATAGGGTTCCACACAGAGAGTACCCTCTTTTACTTCTGCGTAAAATGCTCCTTCCCCTTCTCCTGTGACATTAAACTGGAATGCCACATGCTCCTTTTCCCCGCTTACATCTGCCTCCATAAAAATACTTTTAATCTGTGTAAATACTTCCTCGTACGTCATACCTGTATCTCCTTTTCCTGTTTTTTACACTTCTTTAGTATACCATGATTTCCCTTTATTTTCCAGACAGCCGAAAATCGGATATGTTATACTCTCCGCACAAAACGGAAGGCATTTTCTGTTTCTGAAGCACAAAACTAACTCTTCCTCTTAATTTATTATTGACGGCGGGAAATAGAATAGACGCGGCAAATTCCTTTTCTTCCGTTCATTCCCAAAGGGAGCCTTATGAAACCGGGACATACTAAGATCAGCGCCCGGTTTCCGGCGCCGGGGTTTTCAGGCAGGTTTTAGGATCTTGAAAGCCCCGATCCACATGTTCAGAAAGAGAGGTACTATTTAAATGAACCTGTATCGAGACGAAACCGCTCCTTACGCTGCTGTCTGCGGATACGAAAGAAATTCCCCGTTTCCCGGCGAAAAGCTGACGCTTGCAATCGCTGCAGTTCCTACCCAGCCCTGGGAAACGCCCCTTTCTCCGGCTGTGGGACTGAAGCAGGGGAGTATCTTTCCGAGCCTCGTGCTCCCGTTTTTTAAGGAAGGAGGAAACGCTCATGTCTGACCGTAAAGCCATGTTAAAGGAACTTCAGGAAATCAGCTTTACTGCCGATGATCTAAACCTATACCTTGATACCCATCCTCTGGATATGCCTGCACTTGAAGCCTTTATGCAGGCAAATACCAGACGGAAAAACCTTCTCGAACAATTTGCCAGGGAATTTGAACCCCTTACCAGAGACTGTGTCTGCCCTGATACAAACAATCAGTCCGGCTTCTGTACCGACTACCCCGGACAGAAACATTTTACCTGGACCGACGGGCCTCTGCCCTGGGATCGTGAAGGAGGTGTTCTCTGATGTGGATCTATGAAAAGCGTCTCCAGTATCCTGTCAATATAAAAAAGACCTGTCCCAAAACCGCATCTCTGATCATCAGTCAGTTTGGCGGTCCGGACGGTGAATTAGCTGCTTCCATGCGTTATCTTTCCCAACGCTACACCATGCCATGCAGAGAAGCAGCGGGACTTTTAACGGATATCGGCACAGAAGAACTGGCTCATCTGGAAATCATCTGCGCTATGGTATTTCAGCTTACCAAAGACCTGACGGCAGAACAGGCAAAGACAGCCGGATTTGATGCTTATTATATTGATCATGCCACCGGACTGTGGCCTGCGGCTGCCGCAGGCATTCCCTACAATACCTGTGAATTCCAGTCTAAGGGAGACGCCATCACAGACCTTCATGAAAACCTGGCTGCAGAACAGAAAGCCCGGAGCACCTACGAAAACCTTATCCGCATTATTGATGATCCGGATGTACTGGATCCACTTCGATTTCTGCGTGCCAGGGAAATCGTCCATTTCCAGCGGTTCGGTGAAGCTCTGGAAAAGATAAAGGACAGCCTGGACAGCAAAAACTTCTATTTCTTCAACCCTGAATTTGATAAACAGTTTACAGCAGAGGCAAAATAAGTCTAAAACAGCCGGCAGGAGCCTGAATCCGGATGCTCCTGCCGACTGCTTTTAATTTTATTCTATTTATTTTTCTTCACAAAGCTTTGCAGCTTCATGGCTTTTTCCAGATTTCCTTCAACCCTCAGTTTTCCTGTGGTAAAAGCAAAGATTAGGTCCAGCTTTCCGCCTGCCAGCTTAAAAAGCGTCTCTGCGCTGCAGGTAAAAATGGCATCTCTGTCATAGTATTCGTAGGGCTCTACATAAAGTACGCCTTCCTTTACCTCAGCATAAAAAGCGCCTTCTCCTTCACCTGCAATATTAAACTGGAATGCCAGATGCTCCTTTTCCCCGCTTACATCTGCCTCCATAAAAATTTTCTTTACCTGTGAAAATACTTCTTCGTATGTCATACCCATTTCTACCTCTTGGTTTTCATTTTATTTTTATATCAGGTATTAATATAACCTAAATTATTCACGGAACAGTATCTGAATTGATAACAGTACCATGAATCTGAAAATTGATCCATGCAGCCATAACATCACTCAATTAACCCGTCAAA
>NZ_DBMACH010000023.1:0-40080 GCF_057861365.1 Enterocloster sp. | reverse complement strand
TTAATTTTACCACAAATGGATGCTCTTTTTTCATTCACTTGATAGGTGAAAAGCAATATTCAGTTAAAATACAGTAACTATGTGGCTTTCAGCCACATTCGCGGCAAAGTCGTGAATAATTCAGGATTAACTATTCAGAATCACAGACTGTCAAGAATAAACGGTCAGAGTTAAAGAAAAGGAGAGATGAGTGTATGTATGATTATTTAGTAGTAGGAGCCGGGCTTTACGGTGTAGTCATTGCACATGAGATGAAAAAGGCAGGAAAGAGTGTACTGGTTATTGACAAGCGTCCCAATATTGCGGGGAATGTGTATACAGAAGAGATTGAAGGAATCAATGTTCACAAATATGGTGCGCATATTTTTCATACTAATAATAAAAGTGTATGGAACTATGTGAATCAGTTTGCGGAGTTCAATCGTTTTACTAATTCGCCTGTAGCGAATTACCATGGAGAGCTCTATTCTCTTCCATTTAATATGTATACATTTAATAAGATGTGGGGGGTAGTGACCCCAGAAGAGGCTGAGGCTAAAATTGAAGAACAAAAAAGGTCATTGGGGATTACAGAACCAAAAAATCTGGAAGAGCAGGCAATCAGCCTGGTCGGAACAGATATATATGAGAAATTGATTAAGGGTTATACAGAAAAACAATGGGGACGTCCCTGCGACCAGCTTCCAGCTTTTATTATTAAGCGTCTTCCGGTGCGCTTTACATTTGATAATAATTATTTTAATGCATTATATCAGGGGATTCCGATTGGCGGATATACGAAAATGGTTGCAAATATGCTGGAAGGAATTGAGATTCAGTTGGGGATTGATTATCTGGAAAATAAGCAGGAATATGACAAAATTGCTGAAACGGTAATTTACACGGGAGCAATAGATGCATATTTTGGCTTTAAATTAGGAACATTGGAATATCGTTCGGTTCGTTTTGAAACAGAGGTATTGGATAAACCAAATTTCCAAGGAAATGCTGCGGTAAATTACACAGATGCAGAGACGCCATGGACCAGAATTATTGAACATAAGTGGTTTGAGTTTGGCACGCAGCCTAAGACCGTTATCAGTCGGGAGTACAGTTCAGAATGGACACCAGGGGAGGAACCTTATTATCCTGTGAATGATGAGAAAAACGGAAAAATGTATGAGGAGTATAAAAGATTGTCAGAAAATGAGAAAAAAGTCATTTTTGGTGGAAGACTGGGAGAATATAAGTATTATGATATGGATAAGGTAATTGAATCAGCATTAAAGAAATCAGATGAATTATTAAGTATATAATTAGATTTAATGATTAAGTAAATTGTTATATTATGTGTACTTGCAGGCTGAGAAATCAGCCTGCAAGTATCCTACGATAGATTTCACTCATCTTTTCCATAACAACTTCCGACTGAAACAGCCTGCTTCGATTTACGTTTTCCTGCCCTAATTTTTCGAAATTATCAGTATTTTTGAGCAGATGGCGTATTGCCTTACTATAGGCAGCAGCGTCATCTGCTTTTTTTACCATAATACCGCCGGAGCAGAGACTTATGGAACCATTCTGGGATAAAATATCTCCCATCAGATCCCGGCTTCCGCGGATATCAGAACAGATCACGGGCAGACCGCTGGCCATGGCTTCCAGAAGCGCCATAGGAAGCCCTTCCTGATAGGATGGGAACAGAAACAGGTCGGCAGTCTGCAGGATTTTCAGGATATCTTCTCTGTAACCTGCGAAGGTAACCATGTGTGAGATGCCAAGCTGCTCGGCCAGATCACGGAGATATGTATCCAATGCTCCGTGGCCGCATAGAAGGTAATGGACGTTTGAGAGCTCCTTTAACTGGCTGAGAGCTTTTAGAATCGTTTCATGGTTTTTGCGTTTAATCAATTCACCTGAGGAAAGAAGTATAAGCTTGTCTAAGGGAAGGCCAAGTTCGGCCTTCTTTTTTTTGATATCTTCCTCTGTCAAATGAGGAATTCGCGAGGGATCGATACCCACACCGGGAATGTAGTCGGTATATCGGGCGTGGAAGGCTTTTTTAGCTCGTTCATAATCTTCATAATTGATACAGATCTGCTGATCTGTGTAGCGGGACAGAAAACGTTCCATAGGGTAGTAGCAGAGCCAGTTTACGGGCTTTGCTCCCTTAAAGAAGTGAAAACCATGGGCGGTATAGATTACAGGGCCTGTATGGGTCGTATGAGCCGCCAGACGGGCCATAACTCCTCCCATAGGGGTATGGCAGTGTACCAGCTGAAAGCTTTCCTGTTCCATAAGGGTACGCAGCTGGCGATAGACTTTAAGATTTGCAGGTTTGAAGGGACTGCGAATAAAGTCAATTTGATGGCGTATGATACCGGTTCCATCCAAACGATGGTTGTCTGTTCCATAGGAAGGGGTATTATAGTTGGAGGCATAGTGAACCTCAAATCCCATGCTTTGAAGAATATGGACATTGTTCATTTCAAATTGCGGAACAAAACCGCTGACGGTGGTAACCAGAAGGGCTTTTTTCGTATTTGACATAATGTAAAATTCCTTTTTGCAAAATGTAATTTCATGATAGAAAGTAAATAGTATACTGCAGCGTCTTATATAGTTTTTATATTATATCATTGCCCATATTAAAAAACATTAAAATCAGACGATTTTCTATATTTTTTTATTGGAAATGCACCATATACAATCAACTAAAGTGAATATCCCCAACATTTCCCGTCCATACTCCCACTATCAACATGAAAGGACGTACACAAACATGAGGCTTCCAAGACATATCGGGATTATTCCCGACGGCAATCGCCGCTGGGCGGTGAGAGAGGGAATGGATAAGGCAGATGGCTACGATCACGGCATCGCTCCGGGAATGGAGCTGTTTCGGATGTGCCGGGAGCTGGGGGTGGAGGAAATGACGTTTTACGGCTTTACCGTGGACAATACAAAACGCCCCTCTGCCCAGCGCCGTGCATTTACAGCCGCCTGCGTGGCGGCAGTAGAGGAGCTCTCAAAGGAGGATGCCAGTCTTTTAGTGCTGGGAAATACGAAGTCATCTGTATTTCCCAGAGAATTTCTGCCCTATACAACCCGCCGCAGCTTCGGAAAGGGAGGTATGAAGATCAATTTCCTTGTAAATTACAGCTGGGAATGGGATTTCGGCTTAAAGGACGGGCTGCTGGGAGAGAAGCTGAAAACCGCTGAAGTGTCCCGGATCGACCTGATTATACGCTGGGGCGGCAGGCGGCGGTTGTCAGGCTTTCTCCCTGTGCAGTCCGTGTATTCGGATATCTATGTAGTAGATGACTACTGGCCGGATTTTAAGCCTTCCCATGTGGAGGAGGCCCTTGAGTGGTATAGCAGGCAGGATGTAACGCTGGGAGGATAGGGAAGTTTCTCCGGCAAAGGAAACTAATACACCTCATACTGTGCCCGATTCGGCTGTTTCGTATCCCCGTTTTCATCCCACACGCCGTCTGTTCCGATCCAGTGATAGAGATCGGAGGATTTTGAACGGACGTAGCATTGGGAAACCATATATCCTGCGCCGTCAAAGAAGTACCATTTTCCATCAATCTGCCTCCAGGCCATCTGTGGGAAAGCGCCGTTTGGATACAGAAAGAGGTGTTTTCCATTTTCTTCCTTCCAGATGCCGTCGCTGTGGAACCAGGCTTCCTCTGGGGTGATGACAAGGGGCTCTGCATCGGAGCACCAACCGCTGTTTTTCCTGTCTTTTCTGTTATATGCCCGGACACGGAAGGTATAGGAACCTTCATTGTTGATCCAATTTTCAAAGCTGCAGGAGGCAGCAGAGCTGGTAAGGGTGGTAAGAGTGCGTCTGTCCTTAAGAAGTTGTATTTCATACTGGTCTGCCCCATCTACCTCATCCCAGACGGCTGTATGACCGCTCCAGTCCGCTGTAAGGGGAGCAGGAATGGCCCCGTCGATTCTGGGCAGGCGGACATGAAGGATCAGAGTGCTTCCCTCGTCTTCTGTGCGGGCGCTCTGATACTGGACGCCGTCTCCGGAAAGATGGAAAAGGCTTCTGGCGGCAGTAGGGAAATAATACCCTTCATTTGCAGAAAGTTCCACTTCTCCCACAGGCCATTCTCCGTAGCTCCAGGTATCGTCATCCTTCAGATATCCGGAACCTTCCACGGTGAACTGGCTGCTGCTGGAAACGGCGGTCAGTTCTCCGACTTCTTTTCCGCCTTCAGGACTTTGATCGTAACTGAAAATAAGGGAAACATCGGTGATCCGTTCTTCTCCCATGGCAGTAAAGGACAGGCCCAGGGAAATAAGGGCAGCTGTGCAGAGGGTCTGCAGCGTTTGTTTCTTCATAAGAATTCTCCTTTCCGGATATGCATTGCCCGGCACACAGGAAGAGCGCACGCTTTCCCCGCTGCCGGGCAATAACCACAGTATGTCATATTCACGAAGAGATCAGTCAAAAATAGAACCTACCAACATTTTCAGCATGGATTCAGAGGTGCGGATCTTAAGCTGGTTTGCCCCGCAGCACTGGATGGTGGTAGCCATCAGGGTGTCCTTTAATTCCGGTTCACAGATGCTTACCATGTTGGCGCAGGATTCGATGATAGCGGTTAAACGGCCAGCTTTTTCGATAAAGCGGGAAATGTGCTCCTCTGTAAGCCACAGGGAAAATTCGGCAAGGGGTTCGCCGTTTAATTCATTCCACTCCGTTTTGGAAAATCCATAGGTTTCTTTGAGACTGTTCATCAGTTGATTGATATCCATTTCATACTCCTCATTTGTATAAGATCAGTCCCCTTAAGGGGCAGTATACAATAATATATGACATACGATGGGATATTTCAAGTGAAAACGGGCAAAAATTCAATGATTGTAAAGCTGTTTGATGATTTCTACGGTTCGGTCCATGCCCAGACGGCTTACATTTAAGAGCATCTGGTGGGAATCAATGGAACCCCATTTCTGGTGCGTGTAGTTTTCATAATAATGCTTTCTGCGCTTATCCGTGGAATGGATGGCATTTATGGCATCTTTTTCGGAGAAATGATACCGTTCCATGATCCGGTGGATCCGATCCTCCATATTGGCGCAGATAAACAGGTCGATGACGTCATTTCTGGAGCGCAGGGCATAATTGCCGCAGCGTCCTACGATGACGCAGGGGCCTTTCCGGGCAAGCGTTTCAATGATGATCGTCTGGGTTACATAGGTACTGTCTGGCAGAGAAAGTCCGTATCCGGTGACGGAATTGGGTTCCCGCGGTACATGGTAATCAGCCAGAAATCCCATCAGGGCCGATTCGTCTGCTTTTTCTACGCTTACTGCTGCATGGCCCATTTTTTCTGCAGCCATTTCAACCAGCTCCCGGTCATAAAAGGGGATATTTAATTCTTTGGCGGTACGCATCGCAACCTCCCGTCCGCCGCTTCCAAATTGCCGTGCAATGGTTATGATCTTACCGCTCATAGTACCGCTCCTTTCATTTCACTGCATCTGAAAAGTGAAAATGCACAATACAATGTTCTGTAAGTTCATTATACATTACATAACGCACAAAGGGAAGAGGGATTTTGGCGTCTATGTATGGTTGTCATGGGCATCAGGCTTTTTGCAGGAAGCGTCCGCCTGTTTCTGCGCCTTCCGCTGTTCCCGCATCATTTCCCAGATGGTATCATGCATCCATTTTACGGTATCGCTGAGAATTTTGTTTTCCGTATCTAACCGCATGATTTCCATATTCATTTCTGCAATGACTTCACGGCTGTTGTATTTCTTATGGGGAGCTGTTATGCGCTCCATCAGGGAAGGATTTTGCTTTAGAATTTCATTTCCAAGGTAATCATCGCGCTCCTGACAGCTCATATTCATAAACTCTTTGTAATGCATCCGCACCATATTCATAGTATCCTTTGAATTACATCTGGGACACTGGGGATGACGGGATGTCTGATAATATGCATAATATCCGCATTTGGGACAGTAAAAAGCAGCAAGCTCTCTCATTTATATAATCCTCCTACTACAAACTTGATCAGTCTATAATAAATAACGCATGAGAGCGGAAAATATACCGCTGTTTTTTAAAATATTTCAAAAAAAGCAAAATAAACAAAAAAAATGGCGAATTTCTGGAAAATCAGACGTTCTGTTGAATAAGTTTAGCATTTATGGGCGAATTTGTAAAGAGGAGCTTAATGTAAAGGCCATATCAGGGACAGTTTGTATAAAAACTGATCTGATATGGCCTTTAAGGAAATATTTTTATTTTCCGCCCGTCACAGGGTGAACGGATGTGGGTGAGAGGCGGTGGGTTACTGGATGATGCCGCTGGTGTTTACGGTCCAGATGGTGTCATTTTCATCCTTGAAATCCTTATAACCTGCTCCAAGCTCAGGTTTTGCGTTGGATTTGGAGGAGGAGCCGGCTTTCTGGATAGCACCGTTGGTATTGATCAGATAGCGGGTACCGTCCAGATCAGCCGGAACCAGACGCAGGTCGGGATCAGCCTCCTGACGGAGTCCGTGAATGTAGAGGGTGTTATCCTTGATGCCGTGATATCCCTGTCCCTTTTTGGAGCCGTCGGTGTGGAAGTACCAGTTCTGGGTTTCACCCAGGTCTTCGTCATAGATTGTCTGCTTCCCTGTTTTCATAGCGCCGTCTTCGCCGAAATAGAAGTTGGCAGAGGCGCCGTCGCCGATGTTTACAGACTGCTTTCCGGTCTGCATTTCGCCTTTTGTGTTAAAGGCGTACTTCTTGGAGTCGATGGAGAAGAGCTCCAGGCCGGACTGAGCGTGATGGGGAACGCCGTTTTTAAAGTAAAACTTGTAAACCTCGGCTTCCTCGCTGATGCCTTCAGCGCCTTCAATGGTTCTCCAGCCGGAGGCACGCTTTCCGTCCTCATCATAATACTGATAACCGGAAATAGAGGAGGCGTCGGCTTTGACAGCCTCGGAAGCGGTGGCGGCGTTTTCTGCTGCGGGAAGCTTAAACCAGCCGGTCTGCATCTTTCCGTCTACAAAGGTATAGTAATTGCCGTTTATTTTCTTATCAACCGCATGTTCGATGCGCTTTCCGCTGTTATCGAAGTAGTACCAGGATTCAATGATCTCCGGATCGTCTGTTTCATCTTCTAAAAGCACCCAGCCGGTCTTGCGGCTTCCATCTTCGCCCAGATAGTAATTGAAGCCGTCTACCTGAATGGAGCCGGTTTCCATGATGGAATCCTCGTTGAAATAATACCACTGTCCGTTAATGGAGGCCCAGGTGGAGGTTAAGGCTCTTCCGTCTCTTCCATAATAATAGTAGAGAAACTCCGGCTCATCCTGTTCAGACCAGTAATCTTCATTTTCTACGGAAATCCATTTCATAGTAACGCGTTTTCCGTCTTCATCTACATAGTATTCGTCAATCTGAGTGGAAGTGGCACGGATTCCGTCAGAATCCAGATAGTACCAGTCGTCACCAGACTTCTTCCAGGTGTCGGTAAGGGGCTCCCCGTAGGAGTCATAATAGTACCAGTTGCCGTTTTCCTGTGCCCAGCCTGCATTTTTGGCATATGCAGGAAAAGAAAGGGCTGCAGCAAGAGCTGCGGTGGATAATACAGCCAGAAGCTTTGTCTGTTTTTTCATAATAATAATTCTCTCCTTTTGAAATGTGTGTGTCGGCCGAAAATCCGTTGTTGCATTACGAGGCTCATTATAGCGGGTGAGCGGCCGGATTTCCAGTGAGGCTTACTGGAAGGAATGGAAGGACTTTCCCGGCAGCCGGGAACCCCTGCCAGGGAAAATGGTAGTAGGCTTTTTAATGGTTTTGTGATATACTCACCGTATGATGTTGGGGGCAGATGTGCTGTCCCCTTTGATATCGGATTGCGGTACGGCAAAGGAGAAGATATGAGAATAAAGGTTTCAAATTATATTTCGGAAATGCTTGTAAAGGCGGGAATCCGTCAGGCATTTATGGTAACAGGCGGCGGAGCGATGCATCTGGACGATGCCCTGGGCCATCAGGAAGGGCTTTGCTGCATCTATGATCACCATGAGCAGGCCTGCGCTATAGCGGCAGAGGCCTACGCACGGATTCACAATGAGATTGCCGCTTTGTGCGTTACCACAGGTCCCGGCGGCACCAATGCGATTACAGGCGTATTAGGAGGGTGGCTGGATTCCATTCCCATGCTGGTTCTCTCCGGTCAGGTGCGCTACGATACCACAGCCAGATGGTCCGGTCTGGGAATCCGGGCAATGGGAGATCAGGAGTTTGATATCTGTAAGTCCATTGACTGCATGACAAAGTATTCGGAAATGGTGATCGATCCCATGAGAATCCGGTATTGTCTGGAAAAAGCCCTGTATCTGGCAAAGTCCGGCCGTCCCGGACCCTGCTGGCTGGATATTCCGCTGAATGTCCAGGGGGCTTTTGTGGAAACGGAGGATCTGGAGGGCTTTGATCCGGAGGATTATGAAAATGGCGGAACCGGCTGGGGGACAATGGGAAATATCCATGCTATTCCTGAGGATGAGGCCGGAAAGGGCGAGAAGCGTCAGCTGCTTCCGGGCAAGGTGAGCAGGGAAACGGCTGATCTGATCCTTTCAAAGATCCGGGCTGCAAAGCGTCCGGTGATCAATGCGGGAAACGGCATCCGCATCGCCGGAGCCCATGATGTGTTTATGCGGGTGGCAGAGAAGCTTGGTATTCCCGTGATTACAGGCTGGGACAGTGAGGACTGCATCTGGGATGAGCATCCGCTGTATACAGGACGGGCCGGCAATATGGGCGACCGGGCTGGAAACTTTGCCATTCAGAACAGCGATCTGGTGCTGTCTGTAGGAAGCCGTCTGAGTATCCGGCAGGTAGGCTACAATTATAAGACCTGGGCCAGAGCCGCCTTTGTGATCGCAAATGATATTGACAGTGAAGAATTAAAGAAGCCTTCGGTGCATGCAGATCTGGCGGTTCATGCAGATGCGAAGGATCTTCTGGAGCAACTGGACGGAGCGTTGGATGAAATTCTGGAAAAAGAAGGAAACCAGCTGGCTGAAAGCCTGAGCAAAAAGGGAGAAAAGCAGCTCTTTGACGGCGGAGAAGGTCTTCCGGGCATGAGCTGGAGCGAGACCTGCAGGATGTGGAAGGAAACCTATCCGGTGGTACAGAAAAAACACTGGAATTTCACCGATCAGGAGCCGGCTAATGTCTATGCGGCCATCCAGGCCATCAGCAGCCGCTTAAAGGAAGGCCAGATTACGGTAGTGGGAAATGGTTCTGCCTGCGTGGTAGGCGGTCATGCGTATGTGATCAAGAAGGGACAGCGGTTTATCACCAATTCTGCCGTAGCAGCCATGGGATATGATCTGCCAGCCGCTATTGGCGCCTGGACTGCCTCCAGAGACAGCCGCTGCTACAGCCAGGGAAGGGATCGCTCCGGAGAGGATCTGATCCTTGTAACGGGTGATGGAAGTATCCAGATGAACCTTCAGGAGCTTCAGACCATCATTCACCATAAAATGGGAATTAAAATATTCTTAATCAATAACGGCGGCTATCATTCCATCCGCCAGACCCAGAAGAATTTCTTCGGAGAGCCTTTGATCGGCATCGGAGTGGACAGCGGGGATTTAAGTTTCCCGGATATGGAAAAGCTGGCAGGCGCCTACGGATATCCTTATATAAAGGCAGAGCACAACAGTGAGCTTGCAAAAGCAGTGGAGCAGACGCTGGCTGTCGAAGGCCCGGTGATCTGCGAGATCTTTGTATCCATGGATCAGAACTTTGAGCCAAAGTCCTCAGCCAAGAGGCTGCCGGACGGAACTCTGGTATCCCCGCCTTTGGAGGATCTGGCTCCCTTCCTTCCTGAGGAGGAGATGGATCGGAATATGATCATTCCCAGAATCAGGGAATAATTCCCGGTTGGGAGAACCGGCAGAACAACAGACAGAAAAGGAGACAGCCATATGGCAGTGATCGTCACAGGAGCTACCAGCTTTATCGGAAGGGCTGTAGTGGAGGAACTTTTAAAACAGGGACAGAAGGTGTATGCTGTGGCACGGCCCGGTTCAGCGGGCCTGTCCTTTTTAAAGGCGCTGCCTCTTAATGGACAGGAAGGCCGGAGAGAGGGGGCTGTGGGAAGCATAAGGATTCTGGAATGTAATTTAAACGAGATAGAACGCCTGAAGGAGATGGATATCACAGACGCTTCTGCCTGGCTGCATCTTGGCTGGGAGGGAGCGGGAAGCGCCAACCGGCAGGATCCGGCTCTTCAGGCGAAAAACATCGGCTATGCGCTTTCGGCTGTCAGAACAGCAGGAGCCCTTGGCTGCAGCCGGTTCCTTTTTTCCGGCTCTCAGGCGGAGTACGGGATCTGCGATTCTCCCATGAGGGAGGATCAGCCCTGCCATCCGGTATCTGAGTACGGCAAGGATAAGGTGCTGGTCTGCCGACAGGCCGGGGAACTGGCCGGCCAGCTTCGCATGGATTATATCCATACCCGTATTTTCAGCGTCTATGGCCCGGGAGATCACCCATGGTCTTTGATTTCCACCTGCATTGACACCTTTTTAAAGGAAGGCCATATGGAAATGGGGCCCTGTACCCAGCAGTGGAATTTCCTCTATGTGACCGAGGCCGCAGAGCTGCTGGTAAAACTTCTTCTTGGCAAAGCACCGGCCGGCGTGTATAATGTGGCGGGGGAAGATACCCGCCCGCTGCGGGATTATATAGAAGAGCTGCACCGGCTCTGCGGCAGTCTGGGAAGCTATCATTTCGGAGACAGGCCGCCCAATGCGGAGGGCATGGTATCGCTGATGCCGGAATTGACGAAATTAAAGGCAGCAGTGGGCTTTACCCAGCAGATTCCTTTTTCGGAGGGGATCCGCCGGATGGTACAGGAGAAAAAAGGAGAAATTTAGATGAAACGTTGTATTGCCTGCGGTGCTCCTTTATGGGAGACGCCGCTTCTTACGCTGGACAATATGCCGGCTTCTGCCCAGCATATGCCGGATAAAGATCATGTAGATGAGGATCAGGGGCTTACTCTGGATCTCTGCCAGTGCATGGGCTGCGGCCTGGTGCAGTTTGACTGCGAGCCGGTGGATTATTACCGGGATGTGATTCGCGCCGGAGGATATTCCACCACTATGGCGGAGCTGCGCAGAAAACAGTACAGGCACCTGATCGAAACTTACCATTTAGAAGGAAAGCGGTTTATCGAGGTAGGCTGCGGACAGGGAGAATTTTTAAAAGTATTAGAGGAATTTCCGGTAGAGGGTCACGGGATTGAGCATGATCCGGCGCTGGTTAAGCTTGCCAGGGCTCAGGGCCTTGCAGTGGAGCAGGGATTTACAGAACATGCGGATACGGTGATCCCAGGCGGCTTTTATGATGTATTTTTATCTTTTAATTTTCTGGAGCATCAGCCGGATCCGGCAGGGATGCTGCGCTGTATTTACAATAATCTGGAAGATGACGGGATGGGACTTCTTACCGTTCCAAGCTTTGAGTATATTATGGATCACAGCAGCTATTATGAGCTGATCCGGGATCACATTGCCTACTATACCTTTGATACGCTGACTTCCCTGCTGGAGCGTACGGGCTTTGTGGTAGAGGAAGCAGAGGTGATAAACAGGGATACGCTTGCCGTTATTGTGCGCAAGCGTCCCCAGATGGAAACGGGCAATCTGCTGGACTGCTATGTGAATCTGCGCCGGGAGATGGATACCTATATGAAGTATCTGGATGCCTGGAAGAAAAAAGCAGCCATCTGGGGAGCCAGTCATCAGGGCTTTACGCTGGCAGCTACAACCAGCCTTGGAAAGAAGGCAGAGTATATCATTGATTCCGCTCCCTTTAAACAGGGAAAATTTGCTCCGGCCTCCCATCTTCCCATCGTAGCCCCGTCCTATTTTGAGGAGCATCCGGTGGATGCCGTCATTATCACTGCTCCCGGCTATACGGATGAGATTGCGGCCCTGATCCGGGAGAAATTTGGTCCTGAGGTGGAGATCCGGGCCATGCGTTCCAATCATCTGGAAATGCTCTAGGAGGACAGCTTATGAGAATCGTTATCACAGGGGCAACCGGCTTTATCGGCAGTTACCTTGCGGCCCTGTTTTTGAGAGAAGGGGCAGAGGTTTTTGCCCTGTCCCGTCCGGATTCCCCTAATCTTAAGGCGCTTCCGGTTCACGAAAACCTGCACATCGTTCCCTGGTCCATGGACCGGGCCGGGGACTGTGTTTCACAGATTGGTTCTGCAGACGCATTTTTCCATTTTGCCTGGGGCGGAGTAAACCGTCAGGAGATTGATTCTCCGGAAGTTCAGGCCAAAAATGTGGCAGGTTCTCTGGAATGTATCCGGGCTGCAAAGGCTCTTTCCTGCTCTGTTTTTATGGATGCAGGCTCCAGGGTGGAGTATGGCCTTACGGACGGAATCATGTCCGAGGACAGGGAATGCGCCCCCATTAACCAGTATGGAAAGGCCAAGTGGGAATTTTACCAGAAGGCGGCTCCTCTGTGCAAAGAGCTGGGGCTTCACTATTTCCATCTGCGGTTTTTCAGCGTCTACGGCCCCGGGGATCACCCCTGGTCGATCATCTCCACTCTGGTGCGGGAGCTGCCCCAGGGAAAGAGCGTTTCCCTAAGCGCCTGCCTTCATCAGTGGAACTTTATGTATATAGAAGACGCAGTTCAGGCAGTATATGAATTGTACCGCCATCTTCCGTCTGAAAAGGACAGCCCGAAAATCAGCGAGATTGTCAATGTTGCCAGCAGGGATACGCGGGTATTGCGCTCCTTTGTGGAGGAGGTCTGGAAAGAGGCGGGAGGAAGAGGAAGTCTGGAATACGGCTCCTTTGTTCAGGCAAAGGAAGGGGCCCTGTCTGTGCGGCCTTCCGTAGAGAAGCTGGCGGCCTTGACCGGAGGCTTTAAGGAAGCGTATTCCTTTTCCCAGGGCATCCGCCAGATGCTCCCATAAACCATTACAAGATTATTTTAGAAAGAGATGTACATCCAAATGAAAAAGATCAGCATATTGATCCCCTGCTACAATGAGGTCGAAAATGTAGGGCCCATCAGCCAGGCGGTAACAGATATCCTGAAAAATGAACTTCCCCAGTACGATTATGAACTGGTCTTTATTGACAATGATTCGACGGACGGAACGAGGGAGGTGCTGCGGACTCTGTGCAGCAGTGATCCGAAGATCAAGGCGATTTTTAATGCCCGCAATTTCGGACAGTTTAACTCCCCCTACTATGGTATGCTCCAGGTGACAGGAGACTGCGTCATTGAAATGGTGGCAGATTTCCAGGATCCGGTGGAAATGATTCCCAAATATGTCCGTGAGTGGGAAAACGGCTACAAGATCGTAATCGGGATCAAGACCAGCAGCAAAGAAAACCGGTTTATGTACTGGCTTCGGACCTGTTATTACAAGACTATTAAAAAAATGTCCGATGTGGAGCAGATCGAGCATTTTACCGGCTCCGGCCTTTATGACAGGGAGTTTATTGAAATCCTGCGCCGTCTGGATGATCCTACGCCCTTTTTGCGGGGGATTGTGGCAGAGCTTGGCTATAAGCGCAAGGAGATTCCCTACGAGCAGCCAAAGAGAAGGGCAGGAAAGACGCATAATAACTTTTACCGCCTTTACGACGCAGCCATGTTAAGCGTTACTTCCTATACAAAAGAGGGTCTGCGCCTTGCTACGATTTTCGGAGGGGTCTGCGCCGCGGTCAGTATGCTGATCGCTCTTGTTTATCTGGTAATGAAGCTAATCTGGTGGGACCGTTTTCCGGCCGGTATGGCTCCCATGCTGATCGGTATGCTGTTTCTGGGCTCTGTCCAGCTCTTTTTCATCGGTTTTCTGGGCGAATACATTATGAGCATCAATCAGAGAGTCATGAAGCGGCCTCTGGTGATTGAAGCGGAGCGCCTGAATTTTGATGAGAAGCCGGAAGAGAAAGAGGAAGGAAAAAAGGATGAAGTATAAGATAGACATTGTGCGGATCCGTGAAAATTCCATTACATTAAACGGATGGGTTTTGGGAAAATCTCCGGAAAGCAGGGCGACCTTCCGGGTAGAGGATGAACGCCATAACCCGGTGAAATATAAGCTGGTTACGACCAGAAGAGATGATGTGAGCCAGATTTATTTCAAAAAGACGTATGACAGGGACTTTGGCTTTGACATCCAGTTCCCCTATGAGAGAGGAAAGACCTACTGGCTTTTGATCCGCTGTGAGGGACGCCAGGCAAAGATCAAGTATAATGAAGAGCTGATCGCAAAGCGTTCCAGCGTGGCTCATAAGCGGATGGAAAAGATTAAGGACCTGATGAACATGGAGACCGTCCGTGTGGCTGCAGATTTCTGGAAGGAAAATGGACTTAAGGCTCTGATAAAGAAGTCCTGTCACAAGCTTCAGGGCCTTGATAATGACTATGACTACAGCGAGTGGTATGAGCTTACAAAGCCCACAGAGGAGGAGTTAAAGGTCCAGAGGGAAGCGCGTTTTGAATATGAGCCCCTTCTTTCTGTGGTTATACCCGTCTACCGCACCCCGGAGCATTATCTTCGGGAAATGATCGATTCCATCATTGATCAGACCTATACCAACTGGGAGCTGTGCATTGCAGACGGCAGTCCCAGAGGACAGAGCGTGGAACGGGTATTAAAGCGCTACGCCCAGAAGGATCCCAGAGTACGCTATGCGGTGCTGGGCGGAAACAGGGGCATTTCCGGCAATACCAATGCGGCTCTTGAAATGGCTTCCGGCGATTTTGTGATCCTGGCTGATCACGACGATACCCTTCCGGAGCACGCCTTTTATGAGGTGGTAAAGGCAGTCAACGAGCATCCGGACTGTGAAGTCCTTTATTCCGATGAGGATAAGCTGGATATGGATGGAAAGGCGCTGTTTGATCCGCATTTCAAGCCTGATTTTAACCCGGATCTTCTTACCAGTGTCAATTATATCTGCCATCTGTTTGTAGTAAAAAAGAGCCTTTTGGATCAGGTGGGAGGCTTTAGGAAGGAGTTTGACGGTGCTCAGGATTATGATTTTATTTTCCGGTGTACGGAAAAAGCCGCCAAAATCGTTCATATTCCAAAGGTGCTCTACCACTGGCGCTGCCATCAGGGGTCCACAGCCAGCAATCCGGAAAGTAAGATGTACGCTTTCGAGGCAGGCTCCAGAGCGGTTATGGCTCACTATGAGCGAGTGGGAATCCCGGCAGAATCCGTGGAAAAGGGTGTGGATTACGGCATTTACCACACGCATTTTAAGATTCAGGGAGAACCCCTTGTGTCTGTGATCATTCCCAATAAAGACCACAGCCAGGATCTGGATACCTGTATCCGTTCTCTGATGGAGCGTTCCACCTATCAGAATCTGGAATTTATCGTTGTGGAGAACAACAGTACCAGTCCGGAGACCTTTGCATATTATAAAAAGCTTCAGGAGGCTCATTCCAATGTTAAGGTAGTGACATGGAAGGAGGGCTTTAACTATTCAGCCATCAATAATTTCGGAGCATCCTTTGCATCCGGCGAGTATCTTCTTTTGTTAAATAATGATACAGAGCTGTTAGAGCCGGACAGCATAAAGGAGATGCTGGGCTTCTGCCAGCGTGAGGATGTGGGGATCGTGGGAGCAAGACTGCTTTATGCAGATGACACCATCCAGCATGCAGGCGTGGTAGTGGGTTTTGGCGGGATTGCGGGCCATACCTTTATCGGCCTTCACAAGGCTGAGAACAGCTACTTCCACCGTGCCATGTGTGCACAGGACTACAGCGCAGTCACTGCAGCCTGTCTGATGACAAAGAAATCCGTCTTTGAGACTGTGGGAGGCTTAAGCACAGAGCTGGCAGTCGCCTTTAATGATATTGATTACTGTATGAAAGTGCGGGCGCTGGGGAAACTGGTAGTATATGCGCCTTATGCCTGCCTTTACCACTATGAATCCAAGTCCAGGGGATTGGAGGACACGCCGGAAAAGGTGGCCCGCTTTAACCGGGAGGTTGCCATGTTCCATAAAAAATGGCCGGAGATCCTGGAGCAGGGAGATCCTTACTACAACCCCAATCTCACGCTCCGCAAGTCTAATTTTGCCCTTCGTGATCTCTTGAAGGAGAAGATCGGAGAACCCTATGACCTGTCTGTGTACGATGCCTATGGGCCGGAGGAAAAGGAAGGAAAATGAGCAATCGAATCAAGGTCACTGTGATCATACCCAATTATAACGGATTAAAATTCATGGAACCCTGCTTTAAGGCGCTGGAGCTGCAGATTTACCACAAATTTCAGATCCTGGTGGTGGACAACGGCTCCACGGACGGCAGTGTGGAGTGGCTTAAGGAGCATCAGATCCCCACGATTTTTCTGGATACCAATACCGGTTTTTCCGGGGCGGTTAATGTGGGGATCAGGGCGGCAAAGACGCCCTATGTGCTTCTGTTAAACAATGATACAGAGCCGGACTGCCATTTTATCGGTGAAATGGTTAAGGCCATTGAGAGGTCGCCTAAGATTTTTTCTGTCAGCAGCAAGATGATCCAGATGTATCACAAGGATAAGATGGATGATGCAGGAGATATGTACAGCCTCCTTGGCTGGGCGTATCAGAGGGGCGTAGGACGTTCCTCCGGGGGCTACAGCCACCCCTGCAGAGTCTTTTCCGCCTGCGCCGGAGCTGCCATTTACCGCAGGGAGATCTTTGAAAAAATCGGGTATTTTGACGAGATGCATTTTGCTTATTTAGAGGACATTGACGTAGGCTACCGGGCCAGGATTGCAGGCTATGATAATGTTTACTGTCCTCACGCAGTTGTGTACCATGTGGGCAGCGGCACCAGCGGTTCCAAGTATAATTCCTTTAAGGTGCGGCTGGCGGCCCGGAATAATATTTACCTAAATTATAAAAATATGCCTTTCCTGCAGCTGCTTGTCAACGTCCTGCCCATTGGAGCAGGAATGACTGTGAAATATCTGTTTTTTAAAAAGCGCGGCTTTGGAGCGGATTATCTTGCAGGCGTGAAGGAAGGGTTGGCAACAGCAGGGAAATGTAAAAAGGTAGGATACAGACCGGAGCATTTGAAAAACTATCTGGCAATCGAATGGGAATTATTTACAGGTACTCTTCTGTATTTCTACGAATTTTCCTTAAGGCAGCTGGAAAAAAGGAAGTAAAAAGGCGAATTTTATCATATTTTAAGATAAATGTTATAGAATCTTGAGTTTAAATAAGCTATAATAGGAGCACCCGGCAGAGTGCCTGAAGAAAGGGTTCTGCCGGATGAGACTGAATATCAGGTGATTTTCCATGATAAAAGATAATCAAAAGAAGCTGAACCGGATTCATGTCCTTTTGGATGTGGTTATGACGGTTCTGGCATATTTTCTTGCCTGGCTGATCATAGTCAGCGGAAAAGTGATCCCTCTGGAATACAATGTGAAAACTCTGGAACCGCCCGTTTATTTTGCGGCGCTTATATTTATCATACCGGTGTATCTGGTGTTAAATGCCTGTTTTCACCTTTATGTGCCGAAGCGGATCCAGGGACGCAGATCAGAGTTTGCCAACATCTGTAAGGCCAATGTGATCGGCCTTATGTTCTTTACGCTGATCCTGTTTGGCGGAAGAAATATCATTATCCACCTGGGATATTTCTCCACCAGGATGCTTCTTTGCTTTTTCGTTTTAAATATCCTTTTGCTGGAAGCGGAACGTATGGCGATCCGCCTTTTTCTGCGCTCTCTGCGCACCAACGGCTATAATCAGAAGCACATCCTTTTAGTGGGCTACAGCCGGGCAGCGGAAGGCTTTATTGACCGGGTGGCTTTAAATCCTGAGTGGGGATATCATATCCAGGGGATCCTGGATGACGGCAGACCGTCAGGATATGCCTATAAAAATGTCAGGATCCTGGGAACCATAAACCAGCTGGAAAGCGTTCTGGCAGCAAATACGCTGGATGAAATTGCCATTACCCTGAGTATCAATGAGTATTCAAATCTGGAATCAATCGTGGCAGTCTGTGAGAAATCCGGCGTTCATACCAAATTCATTCCGGATTACAATAATATTATACCTACGATTCCCTATATGGAGGATCTTCAGGGACTGCCGGTGATCCATATCCGCCATGTGCCTCTGACGAACGTATTTAACGCTACGGTAAAGCGGATTGTGGACATTGGAGGAGCTCTTTTCGGCCTTCTTTTGTTCTCTCCGGTGATGCTCCTTACGGCAGGGCTCATAAAGCTGACCTCTCCGGGCCCCATTTTCTACAGTCAGGAGCGGATCGGCCTCCACAACAGGCCCTTTAAGATGTACAAGTTCCGTTCTATGGAGGTCCAGGATCCGGGAAAGGAAAAAACACGCTGGACTACGCCCCATGACCCAAGGGTAACGCCGGTGGGCCGCTTTATACGAAAGACCAGTATTGACGAGATGCCCCAGTTTTACAATATCCTGATCGGGGATATGAGTCTGGTAGGGCCAAGGCCGGAGCGGCCGCTGTTTGTGGAAAAGTTCAAGGAGGAGATTCCCCGCTATATGATCAAGCATCAGGTGCGGCCCGGGCTGACAGGCTGGGCTCAGGTAAACGGCTATCGGGGGGACACTTCCATTACCAAACGGATCGAACACGATCTGTATTACATCGAAAACTGGAGCCTTGGTTTTGATTTTAAGATTATGTTTTTGACAATCTTTAAAGGCTTTATCAATAAAAATGCATACTGATGCAGTGAGGATGAACATATGAATCGCGATGAATTTGAGTTCGGATTTGATCCGGAGGAAGAACAGGGAGCACGCAGGCCAAAGGCAGGGAACACAGGTCATACCTTTGTCCCTGCCTTCCGTCAGGCTGAGACAGAGGGAAAACGTCCCAGACGAAGCACCGCTTTCCGCAGAGAGCAGGAAGAGGATTCCTATATGGATCTGGACAGTGATTTTGACGAAGAAGAGGAAATAGAGTTTGGGGCGGGAAGCCACAGGGAGAGTACCGGCCGGAGAACCGTTCCAGAGCGCGAAAAAAGCACAGGGTACAGAGCGGGACGAAGTACAGATAAAGTCCGCAGCAGACGGGCAGGCGGCAGAGGCAGCGGCGGGCCAAAGCGGTTTTTTGGCGGACTTACCCTCAGGGGGCTTATCCTTCTGATCGCAGCTCAGATTACGGCTTTTGCAGTTATTGGCTGTGTCTGGTGGGGAAAGCGGATGTGGTCCAATATGCAGACGGATACGGAGTTTAATCAGGCAGATATGACAAATCCCTATATTTCTGTGGAAAAAGAGGAGCAGATGAAGGGGTACTGGACTGTGGCTCTTTTCGGCGTGGACAGCCGGAATAACTCTGTAGGCAAGGGGAATATGTCTGATGTTATCATACTCTGTACAGTCAATCAGGAGACGGGCGCCATCAAGCTGGTGAGCGTATTCAGAGATACCTATCTGAACATAGACGAGAAAAATTCCTATAATAAGATCAATTTAGCTTATTCCAGAGGCGGCCCAAAGCAGGCGGTAGAGGCCTTGAACCGGAATCTGGATTTACAGATTGATGATTATGCGACTTTTAACTGGAAGGCTGTGGCAGATTCCATCAACATTCTGGGCGGTGTGGATGTAGAGCTGAGCAAGGCAGAGTTTTACTATATCAATTCTTATATTACAGAAACGGTAGAATCCACCGGAGTTGGTTCCCATCATTTAAAGAAGGCCGGCCCGAACCATCTGGACGGTGTTCAGGCGGTAGCGTATGCCAGACTGCGCAAGATGGATACGGATTATGCCCGTACAGAGCGCCAGAGAAAGGTGATCGAGCTCAGTTTTGATAAGCTGAAGAAAGCGGACTTTGCAGTTGTAAATAATGTAATGGAAGTGGTATTTCCGCAGATCCTTACCAGTATTACCTTAAATGATATGATTCCTATGGCTAAAAACCTTACCAAATACCACATTGCAGCTACAGCAGGATTCCCAGAGGCCAGAAGTGACGGGATTTTGGGCAAAAAGGGCGCCTGCGTCATTCCACAGACATTGGAGAGCAATGTGATCAAGCTTCATCAGTTCTTATTCGATGATGAGAATTATGTACCAAGTGAAATGGTAAAAAAGATCAGCGCCAAAATTTCAGCTGATACTGGTATGTACAAGGAAGGAAAGCCTGTCGAGAGCGTGGGAACAGACGGAGGCTATGTGCCGAAGGCTACTACGGCAGCTCAGACAAAGGAAGAAACGAAAGAAAAAGGGACTGAAACCTCCGAGGGCAGCAGCGAGAGCACGAAGCATGGGAATGAGGATGTGATTGACGGTGAATATCCGTGGGGACTGGAGCTTGAGACAGACGAGAACGGAAATGTGATCGATCCGCCGGAGAATTACGGTCCTGGGATGCTCCCGTCTGAGTCCTCCGGCAGCACGCATTCAGGCCAGTCAAAGCCGGGAGCATCGACAGAGTCTTCGGGCAGCCTGAAGCCGACAGTACCCAGCGGGACACTGCCTTCTGCCACGACGGAAGCAGTGACAAAGCCCGCTAAGGGTACAGATGCAGGCTCTGAGGGACCCGGTGCAGTTGAATCGGGAGATGCAGACAGCGGGCCTGGAGCAGCGTCTCAGCCTTCTCAGACAAGTCCGGTCAATTCCGGAGCAGGACAGTCAAAACCGGGACAGACGGAGTCTTCCGCCTCAGGAGTTATACCCGGAGCAGGAAATGTGATTATTGAAGGAAATCCGGAAAACGATGTAATTATCGGTCCGGGAGCCTGAGAATAAGGGATGATACGGCAGACCGCCGGGGAAAAATGACGATTTCCCCGGCGGTTTGTTTATCAATTATTTATTTGATATTTTTTCTGTTTCATTATAAGATAGTCACATAAGTGAAGGAAGGAGATACAGCAAATGTACGAAGAAGATAAGGATCGTAATTGGAATAGAGAGCCTGAAGAAGAGAGACCTAAAAAGGGAGGCATTTTAAAGAAGGCAGCCTGGATCACAGCGGGGGCGCTGCTGTTTGGTACCATTGCAGGAGGTGTGATGGTGGGAGTACAGATCGCGTCCTCCGGCGTTTTTAAGAATCTGTATGCCATTGTTTCAGGGGAACCGGAAGCAGGGGACTGGAAGGCGCCCGAAGGGCAAAAGCCTCCGGCAGATCCGTTCGCCGGGCCCGAAACTGCGACGCCGTCTTATATCGCTGCTCCGGTTACAGATGTGTCTGTCATCGTGGAGGAAGCAATGCCTTCGGTAGTGGCTATCACAAGCACAGCCGTATATCAGAGCCGTGATTTCGGCTATGACTGGTTTTTCGGCGGCGGACTGGGCGGACAGACCTATGAGGTGCCAAGCAGCGGATCGGGCATTATTATCGGGGAAAATGAGACAGAGCTTCTCATTGTAACGAATAATCATGTGGTGGAGGAAGCCACATCCTTAAAGGTTACATTTATTGATGAGGAAACGGTAGATGCTGTGACAAAGGGAACGGATCCGGAAACGGATCTGGCAGTGATTGCCATTCCTTTAGATCAGATTAAAGAAGAAACCAAAGCGCAGATCCATCCGGCAGTTGTGGGAAACTCGGATGAATTAAAGCCGGGACAGGGTGTGATCGCCATTGGAAATGCCCTTGGCTACGGCCAGTCTGTGACAGTCGGCTATATCAGCGCCATAAACCGGGAAGTGCAGACGGAAGAGGGAAATACCCGCGTACTTCTTCAGACAGATGCGGCGATCAATCCTGGAAACAGCGGCGGCGCTCTTTTAAATATGAAGGGTGAGCTAGTTGGGATTAATGCGGCAAAATATGCTTCTACCGAGGTAGAGGGCATTGGTTATGCCATCCCTATTTCAAAATCCCAGGATATTATTGACCAGCTTACAAAGCGCAGATCAAAGGTTGATATTCCTGAGGCGGAAAGGGGATATCTGGGAATCCAGGGAACGAATGTAGATGAAAATGCGGCAAAGACCTTTGGCATGCCGAGAGGCGCTTATGTATATAAGATCCTGGAGTCCGGCGCAGCAGCCTCCTCTGAGCTGTGGGAGAAGGATATTATTACCAAATTAGATGGCCAGACCGTGCGGAACATGGAGGGCCTTCAGGAGATTTTAGCAGGCTACCGGGCCGGAGAGCAGGTAGAACTGACTGTTCAGAGACAGATCGACGGAGTGTACCAGGAGCTGACGGTTACCGTAACACTGGCAGCAATGCCTGCGGAGGAACAGGCAGCGGTATCCGGGCAGCAATAAGTTTATATTGCCCCTGAGAGAGGAGATTTACATTGGAAGAGAAAGAGATAGAGAAAAATGACGTTTCCCGGTTCGAAGGAAAGGACCGGGAGGATGAGGGATATGAAAAGGTCTGCTATATGTGCCGCAGGCCGGAGAGTAAAACGGGCCCCATGATTTCCATGCCGGGAGGCATGAACCTGTGCCATGACTGTATGCAGAAGGCTTTTGATTCTGTGATGAAAAACGGGATGGATCTTTCTCAGATTCCCAATATGCCCTATATGAATCTGAACTTTAATGATCTGTCCCAGATGCCTCCAAAGGCTGAGATCCCCAAAAAGCAGAAGCTTAAAAAGAGTAAGGAGCCTCAGCCTCAGCTTACCATGAAGGATATACCTGCGCCTCATGTGATTAAGGAAAAGCTGGATGCCTATGTGATCGGACAGGAAAAGGCTAAAAAGGTTATGGCAGTGGCCGTATATAACCATTATAAGAGAGCATTTCTGGGAAAAGAAGGCTCTGACAGTGACGATATTGTGATTGAAAAGTCCAACATTTTGATGATCGGACCGACGGGCAGCGGAAAGACTTATCTGGTAAAGACGCTTGCAAAGCTTTTAGATGTACCGTTAGCGATCGCAGACGCTACCTCTCTGACAGAGGCCGGATATATTGGCGATGACATCGAAAGTGTGGTATCCAAGCTTCTGGCGGCTGCAGGCAATGATGTGGAGCGGGCCCAGAAGGGGATTATCTTTATTGATGAAATTGATAAGATTGCCAAAAAGAAGCAGACCAATACCAGGGATGTAAGCGGTGAATCTGTTCAGCAGGAGCTTTTAAAGCTTTTGGAAGGAAGCACAGTGGAGGTACCTGTAGGCTCCAATCAGAAAAATGCCATGACCCCCATGGCAACGGTAAATACAGACAACATCCTGTTTATCTGCGGAGGCGCGTTCCCTGACCTTGAGGGGATCATTAAGGAGCGTCTTACGAAGAAGTCCGCCATGGGCTTTGGAGCAGTGCTTAAGGATTCCTTTGATCATGATCCTGACATTTTGAGCCATGTAACCAACGAGGATCTGAGAACCTTCGGCATGATTCCGGAGTTTTTGGGCCGTCTTCCCATAACGGTAACGTTAAAGGGACTGGATAAGGATATGATGATCCGTATTCTGCAGGAGCCGAAAAATGCTATTCTCCGCCAGTATGAGAAGCTTCTGGCACTGGATGAGGTGAAGCTGGTCTTTGAGGAGGATGCTCTGGAGTGGATTGCAGAGGAAGCAATCCGGCGCGGCACCGGAGCCAGAGCGCTGCGGGCAATTTTGGAGGAGTTCATGCTGGATATCATGTATGAGATCCCCAAAGATCCCAATATTGGTTCCGTGGTAGTTACCAGGCCGTATCTGGAAAAAAATGGAGGACCTCTGGTGCAGATGAGAGGTTAGCATTTGGCATACAATATTGCCCTCATGCTGCAGGATGGCTATTCCCGCAGACGAAGAAAGGTTTGAAACAGATCCAGCGTTCCATATCCAAACTCACGGTTCGGGTATGTGAGCGCTGGATTTCTTTGTGCTCCCCGTATAAGGTAGCTTTTTACAGATGCCTCGCTCATGGTAGGATAGTTTCCTTCTACAATGCCCCAGCCTAAAAGATTGGCGGCCGCTCCAGCGGTGATTGCCGCCGCTGCCGAGGTTCCGGTGCGTGTTGTCATGGGCGTATCACTTCCTGGCTTTCTGCCGACGGAAGGGCCAAGGATGTTGACGCCCGGAGCGGCCAGCTCCGGTTTGATGATCTGATTGGGAGTAAAGCCGCGGCTGGAGTGGATGTAGATGCCTCCGGTGGACGTATCATAGGCGCCTACGGTAATGGGAAGCCGGGAGTTGCCGGGAACAGTGATGGTGCTGTAGGGATCGGGACGCAGAAAGACGGTTTCCTCGGAAATCATTCCCTGTACAGGAAGCCACATATGGAAGGTTCCCTTAAAACGCTGCGTATTGTATACACGCACCGTCCAGATACCGGCTGCGGGCGTCTGGAAGCGCATGAAAATCAGCTGGCTGCCGGATTCGGCCTCAATGAGCTGGTAGTTTACAGTGATAGTTGTAGCGTCTAAAAGAAAAGGGATAGAAGTTTCATTATTGGCGATAATAGGGATACGGCTGATCCGTTCTCCGCTGGGAGAGATAAAGCCTACGGTGTAGGTATCAGCGTCCGCAGCCCACAGCTCCAGCACGAAGCCGCGTTCTGCTTCTTCTTTTCCCACTCTGATTTCCACATCTTCATATTCAGTGCCCGCAGGGATTGAAGCGTAAAAATGATGGGCCGCTCCGGTTTCATTTCCGCCTGCAATAACGGTGATGATGCCAAAAAAACCGCTGTAATTCTGAGTGACCTGGCTTAATGGGGAGGTGCCGATATGGCTCCCGGAGTTTGAACCCATAGCCAGCAGGATCACCAGAGGCTTTTTAAGACGGTCTGCCATCATGCGCAGGTATTTGATCCCCATCATAATATCATTTTCTTGAAAGGCGGGAGCATCCGAAGGGATCAGATAGAAGTCGCGGAGATATTTTTTTGCAGGCTTTAATTTTACAACTGCCAGTTCTGCCTCTGGCGCTGCTCCCGTAAAATCCTCCTGAGGTATGGAGCTGCCTGCAGCCAGTCCGGCCAGAAAGGTGCCGTGTCCTATAGTATCTTGTGTGGGAACCAGGGAGAGGGGATCGTCAGAGGCGAGAGCTTCGTTGATCTGTTCTCTGGTGTATTCCGTGCCGTAGGAGGATCCTCCCATTGGATAGTAATCCGGCACACCGGCTGGCAGTACATCTTCCTCGATGGGAACCGACTGATCCCAGATTCCGGCAATACGGGTCGTGCCGTCGGGATTTTGAAATAGGGGAGAGCGGTAATCAATTCCTGTGTCTACCAGGCCAATGAGAACGCCCTTTCCCTGGTTGTTAAGTGCAGGGGAGTTAAAGGCTGAGAGGATTCCTGATGCCTCCATGGCATTGTAATCCAAAGGGGAAAACAGCGAGGGAATCATATAGTAGGGGTGTACACGCATGGATACGGCATCAGGAGTGAGAGGCATATGGAGAATGATATAATCGCTGCTCACATAGTCTGCACACAGGGAGGACGTGTTGTTCCAGCGTTCAGATTGCAGAGATCCGAAGCGGTAGATCAGATCGGCTATGTTTTCAGCGGCGGGATTAAAAGGGCAGTCGGGCATGGGAAGGACGGCTCCGGAAGAGGGTTTTGATTAGTATATGCGGGGAGTCCGGTTTCTGTCCTGCCTTCTGAGCTCCGGTTTCCGGCTGCAAGAATGTCTAAGAGGCTGAAATTTTTCTAAAAGCAAGAGCCATATCAAAAACTCGCTGCGCTCGGACAGGTTTGATATGGCTCTTAACGAAAAATTTTATCCTCTAAGTCATTCTAACAGCCTGCAAAGTCGCTCAGAAGGCAGGATAGAAACCTCACTTCTGGCTGGGGGAGGTGGGAGGGTTGAGAAATTGGTGGGGAAATGGGTAGATGTTTTTTGGGGGATGTTGTAGAATGAGGATAGAGATTAAATTTGACAGAGGAGGGATTGGCATGAAGTATCTGATTTGGCTTGTGGGAGGGATTGCGGCTTTGGATCAGGGGATGAAGAGTGAGATCGAGCAGGAAACGGATGGGGAGTTTCCAAGGGATCTGCCGGGAGCGAAGGGACGGATCCGTATTCACAGGAATCATAATTATGGGTTTCCTTTTGGTTTTTTAAAGGAAAAGCCACAGCTGGTAACAGCGGTTCCTCTGGCTGTTTCCTCTGCTGTGGCTGGCGCGCTTTCCATGCTTTTGGTGAGAAAGGGCTGCGGGATTCAGAAGGTGGGGCTTTCTATGGTTTTGGGAGGCGCGTTAAGCAACCTGTATGACCGTTTTAAACGGGGATATGTGGTGGACTATTTTTCATTTTCACTACCAGGGATTAAGAAGGTGGTATTTAATCTTGGGGATCTGTTTGTATTTTTGGGTACAGCTTTGTTTCTTTTAGGCGAAATGGGAGAGGAGTTTAAAAAGAAAGTAGATTGATTTAGGCAGAAAACATTCCGCCAAGCATCCCTCCCAGGGCGCAGACAGCCATTACGGTGACGGAGCGTTCTGTGTCAAGGGCGGACCAGGGGTTCATGGCCCAGGAGACCGCGAAGAGGATGAGAAAGTAAAAAAGTCCTGACAGCAGTCCCCAGAAGAACCTTCTCTGGCGCAGACGTTTTCCTGCTGCTGCTCCGCCTGCCAGACAGGCGGCCAGATAGACGAGATAGACCATGACATTTACCTGTCCTTCCTTTAAACGCAGCTTATACAGGGCAAAGGCCAGAGCGCCGAGCAGAAGCCCTGAGAGGACGTAGGAGATCAAAAGGGAGCGGAGCATGGGTTTTACAATGCCGTTTTCCATAGGGATTCCTCCTGGTATGATTGATATGGTGTAAATATATCCCATTGAGAAGACAAATATGACAGGCAGGAGCAAAATCCCATTGCAAGCCCCTGAAAGCTGTGTTATAATTCATACGATAACGGTTTCTGGGGCATATCCTCAGGGACAGAAACAAGGAAAAAAGGAGGTACTCTGATATGAAGCACGTTAAGACTTTGAATACCAATACCTTAAAGGATACGATGAAGAAGGGCGGATGCGGCGAGTGCCAGACTTCCTGCCAGTCTGCATGCAAGACTTCCTGTACAGTTGGAAACCAGAGCTGCGAGAACGCTGACCGCTGATCCGGCGTCCGTTTCCTATGCTGCAAAGCCCCTATGGTCACCGGGATTATAGGGGCTTTCCTTTGCTGTAAAAGATATGGGGCAGACAGCCCTTAGAAAGAGAGAGTATAAATTTTGATTCATCAGTATATTAACAATGGTTATCATATTGTTCTGGACGTAAACAGCGGTTCCGTCCATGTGGTAGATCCGGTTGTCTATGACGCCATCAAGGCGGTGGCAGAGCAGATTCCGGAGCTGGAAAAGCCACAGGCTCTTCCGGCAGAAGTGACTGCAAAGGTTCATGAGACACTGGATGCAGTTTACAGTGAAAAAGAAGTGACAGAGGCGTTGGAGGACATCCAGCAGCTCATTGATGCAGAGCAGCTTTTAACTCAGGACATTTACAAGAATTTTGTAATGGACTTTAAGAAGAGAAAGACAGTGGTAAAGGCTCTCTGCCTGCACATTGCCCATGACTGCAATCTGGCCTGCCGCTACTGCTTTGCAGACGAGGGCGAGTATCACGGCCGCCGTGCTCTTATGAGCTTTGAGGTGGGAAAAAAGGCTTTGGATTTCCTGATTGCCAATTCCGGTAACAGACGCAATCTGGAGGTTGACTTCTTCGGCGGCGAGCCTCTTTTAAACTGGAAGGTTGTGAAGCAGCTGGTAGAGTACGGCCGCTCCCAGGAGGAGGCTCACAATAAGCGTTTCCGTTTTACGCTTACTACTAATGGCGTGCTCCTGAATGATGAGATTATGGAGTTCTGCAACCGCGAGATGAGTAATGTGGTTCTCAGCCTGGACGGACGTCCGGAGGTCAATGATAAGATGCGTCCTTTCCGAAACGGTTCAGGAAGCTATGACCTGATCGTACCAAAGTTCCAGAAGTTTGCTGAGAGCAGAGGCCAGATGGATTACTATGTCCGCGGCACCTTTACCAGAAACAACCTGGATTTTTCAAAGGATGTGCTTCACTATGCAGATCTGGGCTTTAAGCAGATGTCCATGGAGCCGGTTGTTGCAGAGCCTGAGATGGACTACGCTATCCGTGAGGAAGATATTCCCCAGATCCTTGAGGAGTATGATAAGCTGGCAGTAGAATACATCAAGCGTAAAAAAGAAGGAAGAGGCTTCAATTTCTTCCACTTTATGATTGACTTAAATGCAGGCCCCTGTGTTGCAAAGCGTATGGCTGGCTGTGGTTCAGGTACAGAGTATCTGGCAGTTACTCCATGGGGTGATCTCTACCCCTGCCATCAGTTTGTAGGAAATGAGGAGTTCCTTCTGGGCAACGTAGATACGGGCATTGTAAATGAGGAAATACGCAATGAGTTTAAGCTTTGCAACGTATATGCAAAGGAAAGCTGCAAGGATTGCTTTGCCAGATTCTACTGCAGCGGCGGCTGCAGTGCCAATTCCTACAATTTCAGCGGTTCCATTAACGGCGCATATGAGATCGGCTGCGAGATGCAGAAAAAACGGATCGAGTGCGCGATCATGATCAAAGCAGCTCTGGCTGACGAGGAATAATTTATGAAATATCAGGTAATTACAAAGGATGGGCGGGCTAAGCGTGCGGTGATGGAAACAGTTCACGGTACAATCCAGACTCCGGTGTTTATGAATGTAGGAACAGTAGGCGCGATCAAGGGTGCTGTATCTACAGACGATCTGCGCCAGATCGGCACTCAGGTAGAGCTGTCCAACACATACCATCTCCATGTACGTACTGGAGATAAGCTGATCCGGGAATTTGGAGGACTGCACAGGTTTATGAACTGGGACAAGCCTATTCTTACAGATTCCGGCGGTTTTCAGGTATTTTCTCTGACAGATCTGAGAAAGATAAAGGAAGAGGGTGTATATTTCAGCTCTCATATTGACGGACATAAGATCTTTATGGGCCCTGAGGAGAGTATGCAGATCCAGTCCAATCTGGGTTCTACCATTGCCATGGCCTTTGACGAATGTCCGCCAAGCCATGCAGATTATGACTATATCAGAAAGTCTGTAGACCGTACAACACGCTGGCTGAAGCGGTGTAAAACAGAGATGGTTCGTTTAAATTCTCTTCCGGATACAGTAAACCGGGAACAGCTTCTGTTTGGTATTAACCAGGGCGGTGTGATTGATGAGATCCGTATTGACCATGCCAAAACGATCCGTGAGATGGATCTGGACGGCTATGCCATCGGCGGACTTGCCGTAGGCGAGACCCATGAGGAAATGTACCACATTCTGGATGTAACTGTTCCTCATCTGCCGGAGGAAAAACCGGTTTATCTTATGGGAGTAGGTACTCCTGCCAATATTTTAGAGGCTGTAGACAGAGGGGTTGATTTCTTTGACTGTGTTTATCCGTCCAGAAACGGACGTCATGGTCATGTGTATACCAATCATGGCAAACTGAATCTGTTCAACCAGAAATATGAGCTGGATCACCGGCCGATTGAGGAAGGCTGTCAGTGTCCTGCCTGCCGTTCCTACAGCCGTGCATATATACGCCATCTGTTAAAGGCAAAAGAAATGCTGGGAATGAGATTATGTACCTTGCATAATTTGTATTTTTATAATAAAATGATGGAAGAGATCCGGGAAGCCATTGAAGAACACCGCTACAGCGAGTACAAAGCCGCTAAGCTGGCCGGCATGGCAGGTCAGAAGGATTGATAAAAGAAACTGCTGGGGCAATGTAGCAGCAGGTATGAAGGAGGAAACACCATGGCTGGAATGGGAGGAATTATTCTCTATATTATTTTCCTGGGAGCACTTGTTTATTTTATGGCAATTCGTCCCCAGAAAAAAGAGAGACAGAAACAGCAGGAGCTGCTTGCAAGCGTTGCTGTTGGAGATACCATCCTGACAAGCAGCGGATTTTACGGAGTGATCATCGATATGACTGATGACACAGTGATCGTAGAGTTTGGCAGCAACAAAAACTGCCGTATTCCGATGCAGAAGGTTGCTATCGTTCAGGTTGAAAAGCCGGAGACAAAATAAATGTCACTGAGGGGGATGCCGGAAAGCTTACGGGTTTTCGGCATCCCTTTTTACGTAAATAAGGAGAGGAATCATGATCAAAAATATCGTATTTGATATGGGAAAGGTACTGGTGGAATATGAGGGAGACCGGGTCTGCCGCCATTTTTCAGAAGACGAGGCTCTGATCCGCAAGGTCAGCACGGCTGTATTTGTATCTCCGGAATGGCTTATGCTGGATATGGGGATTATTTCCGAGGAAGAAGGTTTAAGCCAGATACTGACGCGGCTGGATACGGAGGAGGAGAAGGAACTGGCGAGAAAAAGCTTTGCCCACTGGCATGAATACAATATGTACCATAAAGAGGGGATGGAAGAACTTGTTAGGGAATTAAAGGAAGAGGGGTACCGCATCTATCTTTGTTCCAATGCATCGGTGCGCCTTTTGACCTGCTATCATCAGGTAATCCCGGCTATTGACTGCTTTGACGGTATTTTCTTTTCCGCAGAAGTAAAATGCATGAAGCCTCAGAAGGAAATGTATGAGCATTTTTTTGAACGTTTTGGTTTAAAGCCTGAGGAATGTTTCTTTATCGATGATCTGGAACGGAATATTCAGGGTGCAAAAGCCTGTGGCATGGATGGATACTGTTTTGCAGACGGTGACAGAGAGCGGCTGAAAATTCGTCTGGCTTCCCTTAAGAAAGGATAATTAAGATTTTCTTAATAATCTATTCAAAGAACATTCAAACATTTTCAGGGATGGCATGATATACTAAGTACATAAGAAATGCACGAAAGTTTAATAACTATCCTTCAACCCTTTTTGAAAATCCTAAATCCTAAGAAAAAAGCTCCGTACCAGGTGTACGGAGTTTTTTCTGTTTCAGGGAACAGTGCAGGCTGCACATGGAATGTCTCTGTGGAATAGGCTAACAAAAAAGGAGTATTTAAGATGTGAATCGAGCCAGAGTGGATATTCACTGCGACCAGGTTTATTCCATGGGGATTACAGGACGGGGCATAGGCGTAGCTGTCCTGGATACGGGAATCTTTCTCCATGAGGATTTAAAGGATAGAGTAAAGGGATTTGCGGATTTTGTCCGCAGGAAAGACAGACCCTATGATGACAATGGCCATGGAACCCATGTTGCCGCCATGATCGGAGGGAGCGGGGCTTCCATGGAAGGAAAATACCGGGGAGTGGCTCCTGGCTGCTCTATTATCTCCGTAAAGGTATTAGACCATCGGGGAAATGGATATGCTTCAGATGTGCTTTCCGGACTCCGCTGGATCCGCTCCCACAAAGAGTTTTTGGGAATCCGGATTGTAAATATTTCGGTAGGTTCTCTGTCAAAGAGAGATATGACGGAAAATTCTGCCCTTGTTAAAGGGGTAAACGCGGCCTGGGATGATGGCCTGGTGGTCGTTGTGGCAGCCGGAAATCACGGCCCCGGCCCTATGACAGTCACCACGCCGGGAATCAGCCGAAAAGTCATAACGGTAGGCTGTTCAGACGACCATAAGGAAGTAGAGGTGATGGGAAACAGGATGGTAGATTACTCCGGCCGTGGCCCTACTGCCAGCTGCATTTGCAAGCCGGATATCGTAGCGCCGGGATGCGGGATCGTAAGCTGCGGGAACGAGGCGGGAGCATATTTTGCCAAATCAGGCACCAGTATGTCTACGCCTTTGGTATCAGGAGCCATTGCCCTTTTGCTGGAAAAATACCCAGATATGACCAACCGGGATGTAAAACTCCGCCTCAGAGAACGGGCCATAGATCTGGGTCTTCCCAGAAATCAGCAGGGATGGGGGGCGTTGGATGTGCAGAAGCTGCTGCAGTAGGGGCCGCAGAAGCCATCCCCTCCAGGCACTGGGGCTACGGGGGTAGTGTGCTGTCTCACTCACATTTCGTATAATGACTTGCCTGAATTTCCATCTGCTGCGTTGTCGTCAATCGACGATGCCACCGCATCGCCTCATTCCTTCGCCTTGCAGGCTGAAAATTCATTCTGCGTCATTATACTGAAAGTAAATGGGACAGACACGCCCCTCCGCAATGCGCCTGGAGAGGATGGCTTCTGCTTGGGAATACCCTTCGGGAGGGATGGTAATTCCCTTGACTTTCTGAAAAACCTATGCCAGAGAGCACCTTATTACTCTATTCAAGGAGCCACCAGCCGGAAGAAACATATCTCTGGTGAAGGCCGTGGAAAGACGCCGGTACTTAGCGAGGTTTTTTCGAGCTTAGTACCGCTGCGTATTTCTCCGAGCGAGAGCGCGCCTGAACGGAGATATGTTTCTTCCGGCGTTTCTCCAGCATTTCTCTTACTTCTCCCAGCGTCCGGAAGCTCCGCAGGGGAGAGTGAGTCCGTTTTGGGATACGGGCAGTCCTACTTCGTCGGCTTTGACGGTTCCGCCGAATTTCGGTACGATTTCTACGCCCATCATATAGGAAAGAACGGAAGGGGCAAGGCCGGTGGTGTAGGAGTTGATGAGGAAGAAAAGGGGATCTTCGGATAAGAGCTGTACGCACAGCTTTACCAGAGGATGGATCGCATCCTCGATTTTCCAGATTTCTCCTTTTGGACCGCGCCCATAGGAGGGCGGATCCATGATGATGGCGTCGTAGTGGTTCCCTCTGCGGATTTCGCGTTCTACGAATTTAACGCAGTCATCTACGATCCAGCGGATGGAGGCGTCTGCAAGGTCGGAGGAATGGGCGTTTTCCTTGGCCCATGTTACCATGCCCTTGGAAGCGTCTACATGAGTGACGCTGGCTCCGGCCTTGGCGGCTGCCAGGGTAGCGCCTCCGGTGTAGGCAAACAGGTTTAATACCTTGACAGGGCGTCCGGCCCTGCGGATCTTTTCACCAAACCAGTCCCAGTTTGCAGCCTGCTCGGGAAACAGGCCGGTGTGCTTAAAACTGAAGGGTTTTAAATTGAAGGTCAGTTCCTTGTAATTAATGGTCCACTGCTGGGGCAGGTCAAAAAATTCCCATTCGCCTCCGCCTTTGCTGCTGCGGTGGTAATGCCCGTTCATTTTTTTCCATCCGCGGTGAGTTTTTGGCGTATCCCAGATTACCTGGGGGTCGGGACGCACTAAGAGATAGTCCCCCCAGCGCTCCAGCTTTTCGCCCTTAGAGCAGTCGATCACTTCATAATCGTTCCATCCATCTGCAAGCCACATAAATTGATAAACCTCATTTCTTTCAGAATTATATAGTGCCCGTGTCGGCGCACGGCGCTGTTTTTGTGATTGATTCCTAATGAGTATAGTCCAAATAATACTGCATCGTCAAGCGCTGTGCTGTGGGTTTCAAAAGATAAAGAAAAGACAATTGAAAGTTTCTGTATGAATTATTAAAAAAGTATAAAATCAGATTGACTTTTTTATAAAATGTTGATATTATGTCAGTAGAAATGGAAAAATCCAGTGAAAGTTATTGATTAAAAAGAAAATTTTTTCAATGCAAAAAGGCCGTATTTGTTGAGGAATTATAAATGAATTGTTAATTCGTGTCCGTCCATCAGACAAAACGGTTTTTTATTTTCACAAATGGATCATCCATTAGGTCAAGTATGGGAGAGTATTCGAAAAGGAAATTTCCCATAAAAGAAAGGAGTACATAGTATGAAGTATTTACAAAAACTGGGTAAGGCCCTGATGCTTCCTGTAGCATGTCTGCCGATCTGTGGTATCCTGATGGGAATCGGATATTATCTCTGCCCGTCTACCATGCAGGGCGGCGAGGTTGAAGGAATCCTTCAGCAGATTGGTTTCCTTCTGGTAAAGGCAGGCGGCGCTCTGATTGACAATATGGCGATCCTGTTTGTAATCGGTGTGGGTGTTGGGTTATCTGAGGATCATGACGGTACAGGCGGACTTGCAGCTCTGGCTTCCTGGCTGATGATCACCTCTCTTTTATCCACAGGCGTAGTGACTACCCTGATGCCGTCGATCGCTGAGGATCAGCAGACGACTCTGGCATTCAGCAAGATCGCAAACCCATTTATCGGTATTCTTTCCGGTATCATCGGTTCTACCTGCTACAACAAGTTTAAGGGAACACAGCTTCCAGACTGGCTGTCCTTCTTCAGCGGCAAGCGCTGCGTAACCATCATTGCAGGCGTAGTGGCAATTATCACCTCTGTTATCCTGCTTTTCGTATGGCCGGTTCTGTTCGGCGGTCTGGTTGCAATCGGAAACGGTATTGCAGGCATGGGCGCGATCGGCGCAGGTATTTATGCATTCTTAAACCGTCTGCTGATCCCAACCGGTCTGCATCACGCATTAAACAATGTATTCTGGTTTGATACCATTGGTCTGGGCGATCTGTCCCATTTCTGGGCAGGCGAGACATCTGCAGATGTTACATGGAGCCTTGGTATGTATATGTCCGGTTTCTTCCCATGTATGATGTTCGGTATCCCAGGCGCTGCTTTGGCTATGGTTCAGACAGCAAAGAGTACAAAGAAAAAAGTTGCGATCGGTCTGGTTGCTTCTGCAGCCCTCAGCGCATTTGTCTGCGGTGTTACAGAACCCTTTGAGTTTGGATTTATGTTCCTGGCTCCCGGCCTGTATGTAGTTTACGCTCTGCTGTACGGAATTTTCACCACAGTTACAACTATTCTTGGATTCCGCGCAGGCTTCAGCTTCTCCGCGGGCGCAACTGACCTGTTCTTCTCCGCATCCCTTCCGGCAGCTCAGAAGACATGGATGATCCTTCCGCTGGGTATCGCAGCATTCCTGGTATTCTATGTGGTATTCCGCTTTGCTATTGTAAAGTTTGATTTAAAGACTCCGGGCCGCGAGGATGATGACGATCTGGAGGCTGAGAAGTCTGCTGTTCTGGCAAACAACAATTATACAGAGGTTGCTTCTGTGATTCTGGAAGGACTTGGCGGCAAGGAAAATGTAAAATCTCTGGAAAACTGCATCACAAGACTGAGACTGGAGATCAAGGATCAGAGTGTGGTAGATGAGAAGAAGATCAAATCCGCAGGCGTAGCTGGTGTGATCCGCCCAGGCAAGAATTCCATTCAGGTAATTGTGGGTACAAAGGTACAGTTCGTTGCAGATGAGATGAAGAAGATGCTGAAATAATCGAATCGTTCATCAAAGTATTTAATAGAAAATGGGCTGGCTTCCGTCTGGGAGTCCGGCCCGTTTCTTTTTTGAGGGGAATATGTTAAAAACGGACCGCGGGGGAGATTCAAATGCCGCAGACGTTTTTCGTAATAGAATTGAAAGGTAATTCCGGTTGAAAGAACGCAGAACCCCTGATACAATAGAAGGCAGATGAGGGCCTTAAAGAAGCATTTCTTTCAAGAAAGAAGGGCGTTTAAGGAGAAAGAGGCGTGTATGAAGAGGAAGATGACGGCAATGTGTCTTGCGGCGGTTCTTCTGTCGGCTGGTACAGTCAATCTGACAGCGTGGGCAGAAGGCTGGGCGGAAGCAGAGGGAAACTGGGTCTATTATGACAGCAATGGAAATAAAGTCTACAACGATTGGAAAAAGGGAGCGGATGGGCAGAGGCGTTATCTGGACGGAAACGGGATCATGGCGGTCAACTCCTGGGTGGACGGAGAATACTATGTAGACAGCAACGGTATCATGGTTACAGAAAAATGGCTTCATGTGCCTGAGGATGATGGAGAAGACGAATGGTATTATTTCTCGGCTTCCGGAAAGAAGGTAGAGGATACCTGGAAAAAAATTTCGGACAAGTGGTATCATTTTGACAGCAACGGCGCCATGGAGCGGGGGTGGATCCTGGATGACACCTATTATACCGGTGATGACGGCGTGATGCGTACAGGCTGGCAGAAGCTGATTCCTCCGGATGAATATGATGAAGAGATCAACAAGGTAGTTCCCGGATACGATACGGGAAATGTGGAGTACGGGGAGGACGGCTGCTACTGGTTCTATTTTGGCACCAATGGAAAGAAATATGTTCCCAGTGATGACAATTCCGGAGATGATTACGGTACCCGCAAGATTGACGGAACGTATTACTGCTTTGACGAGGACGGCATTTTGCAGATCGGCTGGAAGGACGTCCGGGATAATGGGGACGGCGGGATTCAGGATTATATGTATTTTGGCTCTGACGGAAAGGCGCGGATCGGCTGGTATTCCATCGAGCCGCCGGAGAATCTGGACGGATATGACGGCGATGTGGAATGGTTTTATTTTTCCAATAACGGAAAGCCAAAGGCGGCAGATTCGGACCGTCTGGATACACAGGATCTGACGCGTATCAATGGAAAGACTTATCTGTTTAATGAAAAAGGAAATCCGGTGTACGGACTGCGAAAGGTTTATACAGGCTCCGGTGAGGATGACTGGACTGCTTATTATTTTGGAAGCAAGAGCGAGAGCTGCGTGCAGAAGGGAAAGATGAGCGTAGAGGAGGATGACGGAACCAAAGCGGATTACTATTTCAGCGATAACGGACGGGGATATACGGGAGTACGGGACGGCCGTCTCTATTATAAAGGAAAGCTTCAAACGGCTGAGGACGGCCAGAAGTATGTCTGCTATCGGGTGGACGGTGGAAATTATGTAGTCAACGGTTCGGGAAAGCTTATGAAGGGAACCACGGTGAAGAATAGCGACGGAGTAAAGTTTAAGACGACTTCATCGGGAATCTTAAGTACGGCAGATGATGATCCTGATATTGATTCCTATGTGACAGAGCCTCTTGAACCGCTGTGTCTTGAGGATTGATTTTAAAGAGAAACGTATTATTATAGAAGAAACTCCTTTTCTGATAGGACAGAAGATCCGGGATGAAGCCGGGATCCTTCAGAAAGGGAGTTTTTTCAGCTGTTTCCCCGTCTGGGGGAAATTTAAAAAAATTTAAAAAAGTACTTGCATTTCCTGTAAACATATGCTATCCTTGAAAAGCTGTGACATGATAGCAAAGAAGCGAGAGGTTGCTGCCCACCATAAGGCAGGTTTTCCGTGGAGCGAATGTCAAGTTAGGAAACTGGCGACAAGTCACTGTACCAATTAAAGAAACTGCAGCAAAGAGAGCAGAATCAGTGTGGGGTTCCGTGAGGACACACACGGAAACGTGTACAGTCACCGCTTGTCGTACTTGGTTTATAAAGTGCGAAAAGGAGGCGACTTTTTTTATGGCAAGTCAAGTAATGAGAATCACATTAAAAGCTTATGATCATCAGTTAGTAGATCAGTCCGCTGGAAAGATCATCGAGACAGTAAAAAAGACAGGATCTCAGGTGAGCGGACCGGTGCCGTTACCAACTAAGAAAGAGGTTGTAACCATTCTGCGTGCGGTTCATAAGTACAAAGATTCCAGAGAGCAGTTTGAGCAGAGAACTCACAAGAGACTCATCGACATCACTGCTCCAAGCCAGAAGACAGTAGATGCACTGTCCAGACTGGAAATGCCCGCTGGCGTATTCATCGACATCAAGATGAAGACCAAATAATCAACCGGAGCGAGCGAATTAAATTAGTTTATATCCTGAAGGGTTTTATATAAAAGCAACACTACATTCCTGTAGGAATCAACATACCGGAAACGGTTCATAGTGTTCCACCTATATCAGACTGTTCTAGGATGAATGCGAAAGCATTCCGCTGTAGATCAAGAAAACAGGAGGTAAGACAATGAAGAAAGCGATTTTAGCAACAAAAGTCGGAATGACCCAGATCTTCAATGAAAATGGTGCATTAGTTCCGGTAACCGTACTTCAGGCTGGCCCTTGTGTAGTAACACAGGTTAAGACAGAAGAGAATGACGGTTACAAAGCAGTACAGGTTGGTTTTGTTGACAAGAGAGAGAAATTAGTCAGCAAGCCAGTAAAGGGCCACTTTGATAAGGCCGGCGTATCTTACAAGAGATATGTAAGAGAGTTCAGATTAGAGAATGCGGAAGAGTATTCCGTAAAGGATGAGATTAAGGCAGACATCTTCGCAGCAGGCGATAAGATCGATGCAACCGCTATTTCCAAGGGTAAAGGCTTCCAGGGCGCGATCAAGAGACATGGACAGCACAGAGGACCTATGGCTCATGGTTCCAAGTTCCATCGTCATCAGGGTTCCAATGGTTCCGCTACCACCCCAGGCCGCGTATTCAAGGGCAAGGGAATGCCTGGACAGATGGGCAACAAGCAGATCACTGTTCAGAATCTTGAGGTAGTTAAGATTGATGCCGAGAACAACCTGATTCTGGTTAAGGGTGCAGTTCCAGGACCAAAGAAGTGCCTGGTTACTGTAAGAGAAGCCGTTAAGGTTGAAAGGTAAGCTTTTATAGGAAAGGAGGAATTCACAGATGGCAAACGTATCTGTTTACAATATGGAAGGTAAGGAAGTTGGCACATTAGAACTGAACGATGCAGTGTTCGGCGTAGAAGTAAACGAGCACCTGGTACATCTTGCAGTTGTTGCACAGCTTGCTAATAAGCGTCAGGGAACACAGAAGGCAAAGACACGTTCTGAGGTTTCCGGCGGCGGAAGAAAGCCCTGGAGACAGAAGGGAACCGGTCATGCAAGACAGGGATCCACAAGAGCTCCCCAGTGGACAGGCGGCGGCGTAGTATTCGCACCGACACCAAGAGATTACACCATCACCCTGAACAAGAAGGAGAAGAGAGCTGCTCTTAAGTCTGCTCTGACAAGCCGTGTTCAGGCTGGCAAGTTCATCGTAGTTGATGAGTTAAAATTTGACGAGATCAAGACAAAGAACTTCAAGAATGTTATGAACAACTTAAATGTTTCCAAGGCTCTGGTAGTTCTGGCTGACAACGATCAGAACACTGTATTATCCGCTAGAAACATTGCTGATGTAAAGACAGCTCAGGTTGGAACCATCAACGTATACGACATTCTGAAGTACAACACTTTAGTTGCTACTAAGGCAGCTGTTGCATCCATCGAGGAGGTGTACGCATAATGGCAGATATCAAGTACTATGACGTCATTTTAAAGCCGGTTATCACCGAGAAGAGCATGAACGCCATGGGTGAGAAGAAGTACACATTCATGGTACACGTAGACGCTAACAAGTCTATGATCAAAGAAGCTGTTGAGAAGATGTTCCCGGGCACCAAGGTTGCTTCCGTAAACACCATGAACAGCGAAGGCAAGACAAAGAGAAGAGGAATGACTTTCGGAAAGACTGCTGCTACCAAGAAGGCTATCGTTAAGCTGACTGAGGACAGCAAGGAGATCGAGATCTTCCAGGGACTGTAATAAAAAGTCCATCAATATCACCCGCCGGGCCTGCCCCGGCCGGAGAACTTATACGGCTGTTAAAACCGTGAAAAGAATTTGAAAAGGAGTACAATGTCATGGGAATTAAGAAGTATAATGCTTATACACCTTCCAGAAGACATATGACCGGTTCTGATTTCAAGGAAATCACAAAGAAAACTCCAGAGAAGTCTCTGGTAGTATCTCTGGACAAGAACGCTGGTCGTAACAATCAGGGTAAAATCACTGTTCGTCACAGAGGCGGCGGCAGCAGAAGAAAATATAGAATCATCGACTTTAAGAGAAACAGCAAGGATGGAATCCCCGCAACTGTTATCGGTATCGAGTACGATCCTAACAGAAGCGCTAACATCGCACTGATCTGCTATGCAGATGGTACAAAGTCCTATATCCTCGCTCCTCAGGGCTTAACTGACGGAATGAAGGTTATGAGCGGCGACCATGCAGAAGCTAAGGTTGGTAACTGCATGCCTCTGTATCACATTCCTGTAGGTACACAGGTACACAATATTGAGTTATATCCTGGCAAGGGCGGCCAGCTGGTTCGTTCCGCAGGAAATTCCGCACAGCTGATGGCTAAGGAAGGCAAGTATGCAACCTTACGTTTACCTTCCGGTGAAATGAGAATGGTTCCGATCATCTGCCGCGCAACAATCGGTGTTGTTGGCAATGGCGAACACTCCCTGATCAACATTGGTAAAGCTGGTAGAAAACGTCACATGGGTATCAGACCTACCGTTCGCGGTTCCGTAATGAACCCCAACGATCATCCACACGGTGGTGGTGAGGGCAAGACCGGTATCGGCCGTCCAGGTCCATGCACACCATGGGGCAAGCCTGCTCTGGGTCTGAAGACCAGAAAGAAGAACAAGCAGTCTAA
>NZ_DBMACH010000022.1:0-40573 GCF_057861365.1 Enterocloster sp. | reverse complement strand
GAAATCGTCCCCACCTTATCGCAGATCCGCTCCAGATACTCCATCTCCTTAAGCTTAAAGAGGGTCTGGTTTTCATCCATCAGCCTTGCGGTATTTAAGAGGCTTCTGGTAGAAGCTACCTCCTCCCTTCGGGTGATAACATTGGCCTGGGCGCGTTTTTCCGCCAGAAGCACAGTATTCATGATCTCCCGTATCTCCCCCGGAAGGATAATATCCTTGATTCCCGCAGAGACGATTTCCACGCAGTAATCCTCCTGCTTCTTTTTCATCTCCTCCAGCACATACTGGCTGATCTCCTCCTTCTGCTCCAAAAGCTCATCCAGACGGAACCGTCCTACATATTCCCTGAGGATCAGCTGCGCATGGGTATAGAGCTGTGTTCCCACATTTTCCACCAGCATTACCAGCCTGCGGGGATCTGTGATCCTGTAAGTGCAGATCACATTCAGCCGCACCCCCACCTTATCTGCTGTCAGTATCTCCTGACCGGAAATTTCCAGCTGCTGAAGCTTCAGATTAAATACTTTGCAGGTAGTTTCCCTTCCGTAATTCCAGAAAAAGTAAGTTCCCGTTTCCAGCTGCCGCTCAAACTGATTGTCAAAGTACAAAAGCCCGGTCTCTCCGTCCTTAATCACAATTTTCTTATAGTATTTGGCAGGCATCAGCTCCATATACATCCTGGGAAGGGTTTCTTCCATCCATGGCTTTGTGATATCAATCACCTGAAATTCATTTTTCTCAAATACATTCCAAAACAATGTCTCCGGCTTACAGACCACCTCTCTGAACGCTCCATTTACAAACCGGATGGCAATGGATGTATCCGGAAGCACATTTTTTACCACACGGGAAGCAAATTCCGGATTCTTCATCAGGATTTCCTCCGGAATCCCACAGGTATTTACAGCCCCGGTCATGGGAACAATTTTTACCTCACAGCCGGACAGGCTGAGAAAATAGTAGGTTCCCACAGTCAACAGCTTCTCAAAGCGGCCCCTGCGGATCAGATAGCCGCACTCATTTTCATTGATCTTATATTTCTTTATCATAGGTACCTCCCTGTTTCACAAACAATTTCCCTGTTTCATACAGAAAATCCTGCGCCATGCTTCGTCCCCGGCCCAGGGGGCTGTTTCTTAAGCCCAAAGGGCAAAGGACTCCAAAACTTCCTTATCCCGGCTCCTTTGGGCGGTATCCGAAACTGCACAGGCCTTGCCGGAGACTGCCGCGATGCTGCCTGCAGCCGAAGCAAAAAGCGCATTCTTTCTGTGGCCCTGCAGCCTTTTGACTGCAAAGCCGTGCTCCTGTGACATTTTTAAGATGTCTCTTAACGATTGCTATACCCGCTTAGCTACATGACTTGCCATCATGGCAGGATTTGAACCTGCGGCCCATCGTGCTGACTATATGCTGTCCTGCCGGAATACCAAAACGCCATAGGCGACGGCACCGGGGAGCCAGGAAATACTCCTCCCATGGGCAGAACTGCCTGTATCTGACACCGGCCCTCCTGCCCTGCAGGTGCCGGACTCTTCCATCATTATCCCTTTACCACCCCTACGGTCTTCAGCCGTTTGACCGGGGTTACCAGATCCGTTTGGGCGTTCATTACCTGATCGATATCTTTATAGGCAAACCGGCTTTCCTCTGCCACATCTGCCTTTCCCTTCTTTCCCAGAACCACGCCCTGTTTTCTCAGATCCAGGATTACATCCTCACAGGAAAAGGCTTCCATAGCGCCTTTTCTGGAATATTTCCGCCCTGCTCCGTGAGAACAGGAACAAAAACTCTCCTGATTCCCCTTTCCCATCACCACATAGCTGTAAGAACCCATGGCGCCGGGGATAACCGCCAGTTCGCCGTTTTCTGCCCTTACCGCGCCTTTTCTGTGCACCCATACCTCTTTTCCATAGTGTGTTTCGAGGGATGCATAATTATGATGACAGTTAATATCGCCGGAAAACTTCAAATCCAGCTCCGTATATTTTCCAATATACTTTTCCAGGATCGCCTTTACTGCCAGCATCATCTTTTCCCGGTTTTCCTTTGCAAAATCCATGGAAAGCTGCATCCAGCGCAGATACTGGCGGCCCTCCGGGCTGTCCACGGGCAGAAAAGCCAGCCTGTATTCATCCGGCACCTGGCTGTACCATTTCTGGTTCAGCTGACGGGCCTTATAATGAAAATAGTCGCAGACGGATTTTCCAAAATGACGGCTGCCGGAGTGAATCATCACTGCCAGCATCCCCTGATCATCCTCCTGAAGCTCAATAAAATGATTTCCTCCGCCCAAAGTTCCGATCTGAAAATATCCGGCCTCCAGCTGTCCCAAAAGCTCTGTATCCTCCTCATACAGGTTCAGCTCTTCCAGTGCCCGATCCATGGTATAAGAGGGCATCCCCAACTTATGATGGGCAAAGCCCACGGGAACATTTCTCATAATATCACCGATCACCGCCTGGATCAGCGTTCCGTTCCCGGTCTGGATCTCCCGAATGGCCTCTAACGGAATATTGGTTTCCGTATATGCCATCCCGCAGCCAATATCCACACCCACTGCATTAGGGATGATCACTCCCTCTGCAGCGATCACACCGCCGATGGGCATTCCCATTCCTGCATGGGTATCCGGCATCAGATTGACCCATTTATGGAGAAATGGAAGCTGTGCCAGGTGGTATGCCTGTTCCCTGCAGGTCTCTTCCAAATCCTTTTTATCCTCAAGCCATACCTTTACCGGCAATCTCATGGCATCCTTTTCATACATTACGAACATATCCTGCACATCCTTTCATTTCTTATCATGGCTTTATCTTAGCCTGATTTTCCATTTTTATCATTTAAAAAAAGGTGCGAACCCGCTATAATGGAGCTATATCACCCTATGGAGGGATCTATATGGCAGAATTTCAGGAGCTTATCAAAAACTTTGACCGGATCCGGGATTATATGCGCCAGTTTTATATTTATGGATTTAAGGTGAGAAATGATTTTGACTCCCACTGCGCCCGGACCTATGACAACGAACGGAGGCGGATCGAGAGCTGGCTGGGCGATTACACCTGCTCTTCCTATACGACCAAGGGAAAACAGGTCTACATCAATATCGACAGTAAGACAGTGCCCGAAAATCCCCTCTATGCGGCCTGGAAATCGAAAAGCTTTACGGATAATGATATCCTTCTGCACTTTTTCATTCTGGATCAGCTCACCGATCATCCTCAGGGAATGAATGCCTCTGCCCTGAGTGATGAAATTTCCCTTACCTACGGCGTTGCCTTTGACCCCCAGACCGTGCGGCTGAAGCTGAAGGAATACGAATCTCTGGGACTGCTGTGCTCTCATAAAGAAGGAAAAAACCTTATCTATCAGATGCTCCCACCCCAGTTTCCCCATGACTCTCCCTTAAATGATACTCTTTTAACCGCTGTTTCCTTTTTTCAGGGAACCGCCCCTTTCGGGTTTATCGGGAGCACCATTCTGGACTGGCACGACCGGAAAAATACCTTTTTTCAGTTCAAGCATCATTTTATCGTACATACCCTGGAAGATCAGGTGCTCCTGCAAAGCCTTACAGCCATCCGGGAGCACCGTTTGATCGACTATGAAAATAAGAGTTTCCGTTCCGGGAGCATTTCCTCCCAGTCCGGCGTTCCCTTAAAAATCTTTGTAAGCACCCGTACCGGAAGGCGCTACCTCTGTCTGTACCTTCCATCTCTGCGGAGGTTCCACAATGCTCGTCTGGATTCCATTCTCTCCATTACCATTAAGGAGCCCTGGGAAGACTATGAACGAACCTATGAGGCGCTGCTGGCAAATATAAAGCGCTGCTGGGGCGTTTCCTTCGGAAGCGGAAGAAGCCGCCTGGAAACCATCTGCCTGCGCCTTTCTATTGATGAAGAAAAAGAACCCTATGTTTTAAAACGCCTTTATCGGGAGGGGAAAGGCGGAGAAATCCTAAAAATACGGGAGCATGAATATCTGTATACGGGAGCATTTTTCGATACCAATGAACTTCTGTCCTGGGTAAAGTCCTTTACCGGGCGCATTCTGGATATTCAGGGAACCTGTGAACCTGCCATCCTTAAGGTCACAAGAGACTGGGAACGGATGTATCAGATGTACTGCAGCGAAGAAAAGGAAGAAACAAATGGAACTGTTTAATGAGATATACAGCTGTTACTACCACACGGTCCGCCATATTTTGGCGGAAGCTGCCGGCCATTCAGTGAACATGAAAGAAATGGAGCAGATCTGCAAAAATCAGGCCTTTCAGGAAACAGCCCTGGCTGTACTCCCGAAACTTACAAAGGGAGAGTGGCCCCTTCTTTTCCCCTCAAAGGAGCATCCTGGCTGCTATGAAAGTGCCCTGCATTTTTCTCCTCCCGAACTGCCGCTGACTGCACTTCAGATGTCCTGGCTGGCAGCTCTGATCCATGACCCGCGCTTCCGGCTCTTTTTTACGGATGAAGAATTAAAAACTCTTTCAGAATCCCTAAAGGGATTTGAACCGCTGTATCAGCAAGAAAATTTTTACTATTACGACCAGTTTTGCGACGGTGATTCCTATGCTTCACCTTCCTACCAGGAGCATTTTCAGGCAATTTTAAAAGCCCTGAGGGAGCATCATATCCTTTTTATTGGATATGAAGGCAAAAAAGGAATCTGCCATTCCTTTGAAGTCACCCCCTATCAGCTCCAGTACTCCTCCAAGGATGACAAATTCCGTCTCTGCTGTCTGCAGTACCGACGGGGACGCTGCGGCCTAAATACCATTCTCAACCTGGAACGGATCCGTGACTGCCGCGTTTCCCCTGACCTCCTTTCGAACAGCGATATACAGACTCTCTCCTGCCACCGCTTTCTCCCGGTGCGCAAAGCAAAAGAGCCCGTTCTCTTAAAAATAACCGGAGAACGGAACTCTCTTGAACGCTGTATGCTTCACTTTGCCAGCTATGAAAAGCATACGGAATACCATGAAGAAGGCAAATACTGGCTGTGCTCCATTTACTATGATACCGCAGATGAAACGGAGCTTCTCATCGATATCCTTTCCTTCGGCCCCGTAATAGAGGTTCTGGGGCCAGGCCATTTCCGCAGTATGGTGAAAAACCGGGTGAAACGGCAGCATGAGCTTTTGTATAGGACAGTGGAGTAAATATTTCTACGCGAACAGGCCGCCTGCCCTAACCGGACAGACGGCCTGTTCCAAACACAAAGGATAAAGGTTCACCCTCAATGGGTTCGATTATTTTCCGTAATAAGCTCTTAAATACATATCCTTGATCTCGCTCATGAGAGGATATCTTGGGTTGGCACCGGTACACTGGTCGTCGAAGGCCTGCTCCGTCATATCATCCAGTCTGTCTAAGAAGTCTTTCTCGTCAATGCCGTAATCCTTGATGCAGGACTTCACGCCAACAGCCTTCTTTAACTCCTCGATCTTCTCGATCAGCTTCTTCACAGCCTCTTCATCGCTGCCTGCATTGATTCCGCAGAATCTTGCACACTCAGCGTATCTTGCCATGGTATGCGGATACTGGTACTGGGAGAAAGTTCCCATCTTGCGTGGATTCTCAGCAGCGTTGAACTCAACTACCAGAGAGATCATCAGCGCATTTGCAATACCGTGGGGCAGATGGTGGAATGCTCCCAGCTTATGTGCCATAGAGTGGCATACGCCCAGGAATGCGTTCGCAAATGCCATACCTGCCATACAGGATGCGTCTGCCATCTTCTGGCGTGCCTCAACATTGTTTGGCTCATTGTAAGCGATCGGCAGGTAGTCAAATACGTTCTTCATTGCCTTTAATGCAAGTCCGTCTGTATAATCCGTTGCCATAACAGAAGCATATGCCTCTAATGCATGGGTTAAAACATCAACGCCGGAAGCGCTGGTTAAGCCTCTTGGCTGGCTCATCATGTTGTCAGTATCAACAATCGCCATATTTGGAAGCAGCTGGTAATCAGCCAGAGGATACTTGATGCCGGTTTCCTGATCAGTGATAACGGCAAATGGAGTAACCTCAGAACCTGTACCGGAAGAGGTAGGAACAGCTACGAAATAAGCCTTCTCACCCATCTTCGGGAAGGTATAAACTCTCTTGCGGATATCGATAAAGCGCATTGCCATATCCATGAAATCTGCTTCCGGATGCTCGTACAGTACCCACATGATCTTTCCTGCATCCATTGCGGAGCCGCCGCCCATTGCGATAATTACATCCGGCTCAAATTCTTTCATCAGTTTGGCGCCTGCCTGTGCATTTGCCAGAGTAGGATCAGGCTGAACGTCAGAGAATACGGTATATGTGATTCCCATTTCATTTAAACGGTCTGTAATTACATTTGTGTAGCCGTTCTTGTACAGGAAGGAGTCTGTTACGATAAAGGCTCTCTTCTTGCCCATTACATCCTTTAATTCGTTTAATGCTACAGGCAGACAGCCCTTCTTAAAGTAAACCTTCTCAGGTGTACGGAACCACAGCATATTTTCTCTCCTCTCAGCAACAGTCTTAATGTTCAGCAGATGCTTAACGCCAACGTTCTCAGATACGGAGTTTCCGCCCCAGGAACCGCAGCCCAGTGTAAGAGACGGAGCCAGCTTAAAGTTGTACAGATCGCCGATACCGCCGTGGGAGGAAGGTGTATTTACAAGAATACGGCAGGTCTTCATTCTTTCTGCATGCTTCATCATCTTTTCTTTTTCATTTACATTGATGTACAGAGAAGAGGTATGGCCGTAGCCGCCGTCTGCTACCAGACGCTCTGCCTTATCCAGAGCCTCGTCAAAGGTCTTAGCCTTGTACATAGCCAGTACAGGAGACAGCTTTTCGTGAGCAAACTCCTCGCTGATATCTACAGACTCAACCTCGCCGATGATAATCTTTGTATCAACCGGAACATCCACACCTGCCAGCTTTGCGATGGTGTATGCAGACTGTCCTACGATCTTTGCATTTAATGCCCCGTTGATCAGGATGGTCTTTCTTACCTTTTCAATCTCACCCTGCTTTAAGAAATAGCAGCCTCTGTATTCAAATTCCTTCTTAACAGCCTCATATACAGGCTCCAGAACAGTTACAGACTGCTCAGAAGCACAGATCATACCATTATCAAAGGTCTTGGAATGGATAATGGAGTTAACTGCCATACGGATATCAGCCGTATCGTCAATGATAACCGGCGTATTTCCAGCGCCAACGCCCAGCGCAGGCTTACCGGAAGAATATGCAGCCTTAACCATGCCCGGGCCACCAGTTGCCAGGATGATATCAGCGTCTCTCATTACCTCATTGGTCAGCTCCAGGGAAGGAACGTCGATCCATCCAATGATCCCCTCAGGAGCGCCTGCCTTAACAGCAGCCTCCAGCACAACCTTGGCAGCCTCAATGGTACTCTTCTTTGCTCTTGGATGTGGGGAAATGATGATGGCATTGCGTGTCTTTAAGGAAATCAGTGTCTTAAAGATTGCAGTGGAGGTTGGATTTGTAGTAGGGATAACAGCTGCGATCAGGCCGATTGGCTCTGCAATTTTCTTTATACCGTACTCCTTATCCTCCTCAACCACACCAACGGTCTTTGTATTCTTGTATGCATTGTAGATATACTCAGCTGCGTAGTTGTTCTTGATTACTTTATCCTCAACCACGCCCATTCCGGTCTCTTCTACCGCCATCTTTGCCAGCGGAATACGCATCTTATTCGCTGCGCTTGCTGCCGCGAAAAAGATCTTATCTACCTGCTCCTGTGTGTAGGTTGCAAATACCTTCTGAGCCTCGCGCATTGCTGCCATCTTGGCGTTCAGTCCCTCTACGCTGTCAATGATCTCCGGAACTACCTGCTCGGTCTTCTTTGCCATTTCCATTTCCTCCATTTTCCTTGTGTTTGTGTTTGTATTCGGAATGTTTGTCAATTTATTAACAATTTAACTATCCGCATTATATAACATCGTTAAAAAAATGTCAACCATATTTTTTCTTTTTTCAGGTTTTGCGCAAATTTTTAGTCTCAGAGCATACTCTATCGATTCACCAATGGCAAAAAGATTGTTAAATATATAACACCATTTTGGATATTTTGTATAATTTTAAAACCTATCCACTGCTATTTTATAAATTATGGTAAAATATACCTGACAACTATAAAAATAAAACTGTAACATAAGGAGAGCTTTTCTATGTTTCGGCCAATGCCACGTTACGGACAGCAGCTGGAGCTGAAAAAAGGCATCTGCACGCCGATACATACCATTGTGCAAATGCCTTTTTGTATTCTTATTACAGATATTTTTTAAGGGTATCCACCTTATCTAACTTCTCCCAAGGAAGGTCAAGGTCATTGCGGCCAAAATGTCCGTAAGCAGCGGTCTGCTTGTAGATCGGACGACGCAGATCCAGCATACGGATGATTCCAGCCGGACGAAGGTCAAAGTTCTCGCGGATGATCTCTACCAGCTTCTCCTCACTGAGCTTTCCTGTTCCGAAGGTCTCTACCATAATAGAGGTTGGGTGAGCCACGCCGATTGCATAGGACAGCTGGATCTCGCACTTATCAGCCAGACCGGCAGCTACGATATTCTTAGCCACATAGCGGGCCGCATAAGCTGCAGAACGGTCTACCTTGGTGCAGTCCTTACCGGAAAATGCGCCGCCGCCGTGACGTGCCGTTCCGCCGTAGGAATCTACAATAATCTTGCGTCCGGTCAGACCGCTGTCTCCGTGAGGTCCGCCGATTACAAAGCGTCCTGTAGGATTGATAAAGAACTTTGTATTCTCATCTACCATATCTGCAGGAATAATTTCATCAAATACATACTTCTTGATATCTGCATGGATCTGCTCCTGAGTTACATTCTCATCATGCTGAGTGGACAGAACCACTGCATCCAGACGAACCGGCTTTCCATTCTCGTCATACTCTACTGTAACCTGAGTCTTTCCGTCCGGACGAAGGTACTTTAAGGTACCGTTCTTTCTTACCTCAGTCAGTCTTCTAGCCAGCTTGTGAGCCATGGAAATAGGATATGGCATATACTCCTCTGTCTCGTTGCTTGCATAGCCGAACATCATACCCTGGTCGCCTGCACCAATGGCGTCCAGCTCTTCCTCGGACATACGGTTTTCCTTTGCCTCAAGAGCCTTGTCAACACCCATAGCAATGTCGGAGGACTGCTCGTCAATGGCGGTAATCACGCCGCAGGTATCACAGTCAAAACCATATTTTGCACGGTCATAGCCAATCTCGCGAACCGTCTCTCTTACGATCTTCTGGATATCTACATATGCCTTTGTGGTGATCTCGCCCATAACCAGCACCAGTCCTGTGGTGGTCGCTGTCTCGCAGGCAACGCGGCTCATGGGATCCTGCTCCATTAAAGCGTCTAAAATCGCATCAGAAATCGCGTCGCACATTTTGTCCGGATGGCCTTCAGTTACAGATTCAGATGTAAATAATCTTCTCTCCATCAATCATTCTCCTTTTCTTTGCTGTAAAATAAATACATACTGTACTGTGTTTCGTGTCATTTAAGCAGGTGTAATCCTCTGCCCTCTGGCAAAAAGAAAAGTCCGCAGCAACGGCGGACTTGAAAATATCAGATCTTCAAATCCTCTTATTGCTCGATCAAGCACATCAAAAAGCTCTTTTTAAAACTTTATAAGCTGCACTCCTCGCTCAGGCTGGCACCTTCCGGCCCTTTCGCACACCGCATAAGCACTGCTTACGGGATACTCAACCGGGGTTGCCGTGACTTCACAGGTCCTTTATACCTCCATCACTCTGAATAAGGGATATTTACGAACGTTTTCTATTGTGAAATGACTACCAGCATATATTAAATCATTTTTTCTTTCCTGTCAATATACATTTTTCCGCGCAAAAAATCCCGGCAAAGTTCCATCTCCTCTGCCGGAATTTTCATTAAAACAATCTTTTTACCGGATCACAATCCGTCCCTGTCCTTCGGGATTCTCATATTCAGAGGATACAGAACCGCCCAGACCCTGAATATAGGTGGATAATACATCTACATCCACCATAACCTCATCCTTTATAATATTGCAGCCATTAAACATGGTCATGCCGTCCCCACCGGACTTTAACATATAATTATGGGAAGCCACTGTGTAAGTCTTATTCAGATCAATGGGCTGTCCGCCAACCAGAATATCCGTAACTCTGTACGGCCCGTCTACACTGACAAAATTACCCTTATCATCCACCTTTATACTGGATTTTACAGAGCTGTCAATGGTATAGGTCAGACCGGATACATGCATGAAGCCTCCGGACTCCTCAGGATAATTCTTAGCGCCCATTTCCAGGGCATCCTTGATCTGCTGTCCTGTCACCTCTGCCACACATCCCATGTTTCCAAATGGGAATACAGCCAGTGTATCCTCATATGTAATGGTTCCGGACTCAATATCTGTGCGGACGCCTCCGCCATTGCAAAGTCCGATGTCTGCTCCCAGCTGAACTCTGTAAGCATCTGCCGCCAGATCACCAAGATTAGTTTCGCCATTTCTTATCCGGCGTTCTCCGGTGGCCTCATCCTTGATCGTCAGCTTGTACGCTGTACTTCCCAATGGGGTCTTTAAGGTTTCGTTAAACTGCCCCTTGATCTGCTCGATCAGGCTGTGGGTATCCGGATCCACTGCACGGCCATTTTCATTTACAACACTGCCCTGGCGGATGGTAAGAACCATTCCGGGATAAATGGTACCCGGATCAGAAATCTTATCCCGATTGCTGTCATAAATCTCTCTCCAGCGGTCATAGCTTCCCAGCTCTCTCTTGGCGATCCTGCTTAAGGAATCATTCTTCTGAACCGTATAGGTACGATTTACTTCTGAAGGCACAACCTCTGAGATCAGCTCTGTGGAAATCGTTCCATCTGTATGAATGGTCATCTTTCCAATATTTGCCAGCTTAGTGCCTGTCTGGGTAACGATAACATCCTTTCCGTCTGCATCCTTTACTATCATGGATAGTGTAGTTTCATGGGAATGTCCGTCAATGCAGGCATCCACGCCCCGGATATGACCGATCAGGCTTCCGGCACTCCAGCGCTCTGTGATTCCATTTTCTCCCAGATGTCCAACTAAAATCACAAATTCCGCTCCTTCAGCCCTGGCACTGTCCACTGCCGACTGCACCTGATTGTAAAATGCAGTTCCGTCTGCATCCTCACAGAAGGAATAGATATAATTTCCATTCGCATCCTGGAAATAAGCAGGCGTAGATTTTGTAAAGCTTTCCGGTGTGGAAACGCCCACATAAGCCACCTGTGTATCACCGTAAGAAATCATCTTATAGGGTGCAAATACAGACTGTCCGGAAGCAGTGCTGATAAAGTTGCAGGAATAATATCCGCAGTTTAATTTTCCTGCCAATTCCAGAAAGCTGGGCATACCGTAGTCAAACTCATGATTTCCCGGAACTGCCACATCATATCCTGTCTGATTCATGATATCAATGATATAACCGCCCTCGGACAGAGTTCCTACCGGAGCACCCTGGATGGCATCACCTGCATCCACCAGAGTAACATATGGTGTCTGGTTCATCATTTGCTTTTTGTACAGCGCCAATCCGCCGTAACCGATGTTTTCATCAATTGCGCAGTGAACATCATTGGTATATAGAACCACAATGTCCTGATCCGCTCCTTTGACTGTTCCAGCCTCCTGTGCCCATGCGGACATGGACATACCTGTGATAAGGCTGCAGGTAAGAATCAGGGACCAAAGCAGACCCAGGAACCTTCTTTTTCCTGTTCTCCCGGTCATTTCATAACCCTCCTTATGAGATAATTTTGCCTCTGCCCGGATTACTCCTGACAGAGGCTATTCTTATATGAAACCGTACGATGGATATACGGTCATCATCCTACCCTAAGTTTAAATTTCTGCATCTCCCTTTCAGAATCCACCAGCTCGATCATGGCTCCCAGCCCCTGGAGCTTTTCCTCAAAGCTTTCGTATCCCCTCTGAATATATCCGATCTCATCTACAATGGTATATCCTTCTGCCGCCAGCCCTGCGATTACCAGAGCTGCACCTGCCCGAAGATCCGGCGCATTTACCTGAGCGCCAGTAAAGCCTTCTACGCCGTTAATCACAGCTACATTTCCCTCTACCTTGATAGAGCTTCCCATGCGTGCCAACTCGTCCACGTATTTAAAACGATTCTCAAAAATGCTTTCTGTAACCATACTGGTTCCTTTGGTAAGAGCCAGTGTAACAGCCATCTGAGGCTGCATATCGGTAGGAAAGCCGGGATATGGCAGTGTCTTAATATCTGTATGACGCTGGTTCGGCTTACCCACAACACGGACTGCGTCATCAAACTCGATCACCTCACAGCCAATCTCTGTAAGCTTGGCGGAAATCGCCTCCAGATGCTTTGGAATTACATTTTTTACCATCACATCGCCTCTGGTTGCTGCTGCTGCACACATAAAGGTACCAGCCTCGATCTGATCCGGAATAATAGAATATTCTGTGCCGTGAAGCCGCTCTACGCCCCTGATACGGATTGTGTCTGTTCCTGCACCCTTAATATTGGCTCCCATACTGTTAAGGAAGTTTGCCACATCTACGATATGGGGCTCCTTGGCAGCATTCTCAAGAATCGTCTGTCCCTCTGCCATAGCAGCAGCCATCATGATATTGATGGTCGCTCCCACAGAAACCACATCCAGATAAATATGACTTGCCACCAAATCAATGGCATGGGCGATCACTGCTCCGCCCTCAATCTGTACATCTGCTCCCAGCGCCCGGAAGCCCTTAATATGCTGGTCAATGGGGCGGCTTCCGATATTGCAGCCTCCGGGAAGAGGAACCTGAGCGCTCTTGTATTTTCCTAAAAGAGCACCGATAAAATAATAGGACGCACGGATCCGGCGGATATATTCGTCATCCACGGATACTTCTCTGATATTTCCTGCGTTGATCTTTACTGTATGGCGGTCAATGCGGTGTACGCTGGCACCGATCTCCTGGATTGCTTCCAGCATAACATTGATATCCCGCACATCCGGCAGATTGTCGATAAGAACATCCTCATCGGTCATAATGGATGCTGCCAGAATACCAAGTGCGGCATTTTTGGCTCCGCCTATGGTCACATCGCCCACCAGCGGATTGCCGCCTTTTATAATATAATGTTCCATTTTATACCTCAATTACTGATCGAACAGACCTTAATTTTTCTTTCTGTCTTTGTTCACATTTTATTTACATCTCTTAGATTATACCATAAGAACAGGATTTGTAAAGCAAACTCGCCTGCCGGGCGAAAAAAACGTTTCACCGGACAGGCGTGTTTCAAAATTATTTTTATTCAATTTTTAACCCGCACAGGAAACGGTTATGCTGGCTTCCAAAGTGCGCGGCTGCGTCCCCCAGCCCCATTTTTACGTTTTCCTGGACAGCAGGATCATAAATGGTTACATTATAGGTATCATAACCGGACAGAAGAACATAACTTCCATCCTCTCTGTAAGCGGCTGCCGGAATCCCTTTATCAATAAAATACAATACCTGATTCAGTGTACAGCCCGTAGCGTCAATCACCATGATCCCGTCCTCATACAGCGTACTTCTGGTAAATCCATCCAGATGGCTCATCACTGCACCGGCTGCACCGGATGGATCTTTCAGATTTCGGATCGGCTGACGGTTAATGCGATCCCAGACAAGGTGTCCTCTTTCATCTGTCACAAATCCCATTTTATCATAGGCAAGGTTCACAGCTTCTGCAAACTGTCTGGATGCTCCCAGAAAATGGCCGCCTCCGTAAGCGTAAAAAATCACTTCACCTTTTTCTCCCGAAGCCGCTTTTCCTGCCAGCTCCAGAGTACCTGTATTTTCATACGAAAATGCCTTTGGCCGTTCGGATTTTACAGACGAAGCCTTCTGGTCTGAATCCATCTGTACAAAATACATTCGTCCCATCTCGGAAGAAGCATACCAGCCAATTCCCTCCAGTGGATCTGTTTCCACCTTTTCATTGCAGACAATGGTATCCTCATCCTGATAGGAATACTGATTGTCCCCCAGCTTTACCAGCCTCTTTAAATGAATCCGTCCATCCTCCGTCACCACATCTGAAATGTAGATTCCGTCCTTTCTGTATTCGCTTTCAATGTTCATCTCACTGTCTGCGATATACATCACATACATGGGGATTTCCTGCACCCTTCCGTTTACACTCCAGACATCCTCCTGCCGGGCAAAACCATAGATCAGATCACTTCCTACAAAGCCCAGAACCCTGGCATAATCACCTTCTGAAACAGGAATTTCCTGTTTTTGGGATGTATTAAAATCCATCACATGAATCCTCTCATCCCGGGTGTCCTCTCTCTTTTCCTGCCATGCCATGCGGCTTCCGTCATGGCTTACCGCAAAGGTTCCCTCCGTAAGTCCCTGAGCTACAGAAATGGATTCGTTACTGCTTAAATCAATTCCAAATACATTTCCATTCAGCATCAGATATACCATTTCTCCGGGACTTACATAGGCCAGCTGCTCTATATCCTTTTTTAATTTTTCAAATTCCTGAACAACCGGAATGAAGAATTTCTCCTGGACTGTATTGCTTCCCGCATCATAGCGATAAAATATCACTCCGGTTTGACCCTCATACGGTCCACGGTTCATATAGCCGTAAACCAGAAAATCTGCCGAGCCGTCATCTCCTGCTCTCAAAATCTGTACATCATGATCTCCATAGCTGCTGCGCACATCGTCTGTTTCTCCATTTGAAAATGTAAACACACACATGATCCTGTGATCTGATTGATCATAACGCCACAGATTGCCATTTACTTTAAAAAGAATATACCGGGAATCCTGGCTCTTTACCGTACCAATACCGGCTTCATCGGAAATTCCCAAAACAATCCTCTTTCCGGAAAATGCCCCTTCACTTCCTGTAAAAATATGGTTGGCATTGCGCTCATAATTCATTAAGTAGATCCGCTGCTCATTCCATTTCATGGCAAAATTATCTTCTGCCTCTGCCAGACTCTCCTTTCCCTGCGAATCTGTAAGCCGGACATAATATTGAACCTGAACCTGTCCCATAATCCCGTCAAATTCCTGAAGGGTAATCCTGGGTTCTCCTTCCATCTCCGCATGGAGTCCATCCCAGGTCAAATGATCAAAACTGGCCCGGATCGTCACATGGCCCAGAGAACTGTTATCCTCCTCCGGACTGGTTTCCAGATACGATACCAATTCCTTTGCCTGCTCATAATCCAAACTCTTTCTTGTAAATTCCTCTGCCAGCTGCAGCATATCCAAAGCCCTTGGAGCATCCGTCCACATGATACGGGTATAATACTGGATCTGCTGTTCTGCTGTCTTTACATTTAAAATTAAGAGATACGCTTTATCCTTAGAAATCAGATTCTGGATAGGAAGGCTCACTGTGGTTATGCCCTCCTTGCTGGACCAGTCCGAAAGCTCTGTCCGTTCAATCAGGCGATCCATGGAAAGATTCCTTATCTCATAACTGATTTCTGTAATTGTATTTCCAAACTCATGGATGCGAAGATTCAGTCTTCTGTCTGAAGACAAAACAGAAATCGCTTCTCCGGCCGCACGATTTCCCATATCCTGAACATATCCGTGCAGACCGTTAATCTCCTTTCCTTCAAACTCCGTATATACCACCGGCAATCTTGATTCATCCATGGATGAATATACGGCACCCTCCTGCTCTGATGTCCTGTGTGCACCGATAAAGTATACCACCAATGCAGCCAGAAAAACCACAAACAGGATTCCTGCTCTCTGTATTATTTTTTTCATCTGTTCATTCCTTTTCAGAATTTTATCTGCTCAATTTTACCTTTCCATCTCCGGTGTGAGAACTGGCAGAAAAATCCGCTTACAAGCAAGCTTGACACATATTTTTCTGCCAGTTCTCCCTCCGTCCTGAATCGTTACCTCTATTTTATATAATAACCGTTAAAACTACAACTTAATCTTTTTTGAATATTTCCTGTGATAACTTTTATGCTGTAATTCTATCCAATACACATTCCTCTGCGGCACCGCCGGTTCTGCATCTCATCTAAAATCAAGGTCTTTACAATATCGCGAAACCAGGCTGGATAAATACCAGGTCTGGGTGGACGTACCGGACCGGGACCCTGCGGTGGATACGGTGGACGCACTGGGCCGGGACCCTGCGGCGGATACGGTGGACGCACCGGGCCGGGACCCTGCGGCGGATACGGTGGACGCACCGGGCCGGGACCCTGCGGTGGATACGGTGGACGCACTGGGCCGGGACCCTGCGGCGGATACGGTGGACGCACCGGGCCGGGACCCTGCGGCGGATACGGTGGACGCACCGGGCCGGAACCCTGCGGTGGATACGGTGGACGCACCGGACCGGAACCCTGCGGCGGGCGGGGCGGACGTCTGAGTTCCTGTCCCAGTAGCACCGGGCCATTTTCAGTTTCCACAGGAACAACCGGGGCATACATGGATCCCATCCCCCAAGCCATTCCCTGCACGTCCGGCCTAATCCCATTGATCCCCCAGCCGTTCCACCAATTCCTCAATGGAAGTCTCATTTCCTGGCTTTCAATTATTCTGTTATGTTCTCTTAAATCCGCCTCTGCTGTTACCTGATAGATATTTTCTTCCATGTCACTTTCCATGGGATTCTTATTTTCTTCTGCCCCTTCTTTTATATTCTCCTCTCCCCTCTCATCCACAGTCTTTTTTTTACCATCATTTTTCTTGTTTTCTTCATCATTTAACTCCTCTGTTTCAACCTTTTCTTTTTCCCGATCTGTACCTTTTTCCACCCCTTTTTTTTCCTGATCCACTACTTCCTCTTCCTGTTCTTCTTCCACGCTCATTCTTTCAATCGTCTTTTTCTCCTGCATCTCCCACGCCTCTCTTAAAATCCCCATGTCTCCGGATGTACTCACAGCCTCACAAACGGAATTGCACATTTGATCTACCATTCTCTGTTCTGGCCACTCATCATACATAGGGCTGTTTTGATAATCCATTCTGTCACATGCTTCCGATACATAGCTCTGTATCATCCGGATTTCTCTGGGATACATACTTTTAAAATTTTCCATTCATCTGTCCTTACCCATATCTTTCACTTTTATCATATGCAGAAACCATAAAAAATGTTTCACGTGAAACATAAAAAAAGGATATCTGAGTTTATATTCCCAGATATCCCTGCATCATCAATTTTTCTTTACATATCCCAATGCCTGCTCCAGAGCTTCCTGCTCCTCATTTCCCAGCACCTTTTCAGTCTTGCCTGCATCTACTTCCTTCATATATAAATAGCAGCCCTCCTTACTGTGAATACAATTCAAAATAAAGCCACTGTTCGTATAATCCAAAACTGCAATTACAAAGCTCAGTGTTCCTCCCATTCCAGGAAATGCATTATATCGAACCATTCCAAATTTTTGAAAGGAAGAACGGAAGTTTCGATTCAACGTTCGAATCGAGTCCTTGGCTGCCCGATCCTCTGCCTTCAAAATACGAATTTCCTCCAGCTGATCCAGTATCACATCCTCCAGTGTTTCCGCATCCTTTCCCCGCATAAAATAATCATATTTCCGACTCAATTTTTTCAGCTTTGCCATAGCAGCAATTACAAGAATCAATAGAATCACTACCAAGCCTGACAATATTACAATAATATATGCCGGATCAAATGGAAGTTCAAATAGCATACTGTTTTCCATTCTTATCTAATCTCTCCTTACTCTTATCCGAATGTTAGATACAGAATCTTTATTTCTAGTGGATGGACTCAATCAATTCCACAATTCGTTCCAACTCTGCCTCTGAATAGTATTCGATTTCTATACGGCCTTTGTTCTTATCCTTATTATGTATGCTGACCTTTGTTCCCATAATGGTTTTCATTCTGTCTTCCAGATTTTGATAAATCAGCATCAGGGCATCATCCGCTTTCTTTTCCTTCTTTTCTTCTCCAGCAGCTTCCTTGGCCATCCGTTTTACCAACCGTTCTGTTTCCCGAACACTTAAGCTTTTTTCTATAATTTCCTTTGCTGCCTTTAACTGCAGCCCCCCACCGTCCAGAGAAAGAAGCGCTCTGGCATGACCGCTGCTAATAATACCCTGGATGAGCATTTCCTGAATCTGCTCATCCAGCTTTAAAAGACGCATGGTATTCGTAATGGTCGCTCTGTTTTTTGCTACACGCTCTGCAATTTCCTCCTGCGTGAGATTAAACTCACGAATCAGCTGCTGATACGCCTTCGCCTCTTCAATAGGATTCAGATCTGCCCGCTGAACATTTTCAATCAGAGAAATCTCCATTGCTTCCTGTCGGCTGTACTCCTTTAAAACCACCGGCGCTTCCTTGAGTCCCGCCATCTGGGCAGCTCTCCATCTTCTTTCTCCGGCAATAATCTCGTAAAAGTTCCCATTCTTCTTTACAAGAAGCGGCTGAAGAATCCCGTACCGTTTGATTGAGGCAGATAACTCCTTAAGCTTTTCCTGATCAAATGTCTTTCTTGGCTGCTCCTTATTAGGCTGAATCAGAGAAAGCTTTACCATCAGTTCCTTTCCTTTTCCATCTTCCATCGCAATCTTTTCTTTCTGTTCCTTAATCACTTCTTCCCCAAAGATTGCGCCCAAACCTTTTCCCAAACCTCTTTTAGCCGCCATTATACCTCTCCTCTGCTAATCACTTCTGCTGCCAGCATACGATAGCTCTCCGCACCCGTAGAACGGGACGAATAGTGATTGATGGACATTCCATGACTTGGAGCTTCTGCAAGCCGCACATTTCTTGGAATGATTGTTTTATAGATTGTCTGATTCAGATTACTCTTCACACTCTCCACTACCTGAAGAGACAGATTGGTTCTGGCATCATACATAGTAAATACTACGCCTTCCAGTTCCAATGACGGGTTCAGCTTTCTCTTCACCAAATCTACCGTCTTTAACATCTGATTCAATCCCTCCAATGCGTAATACTCACACTGGATTGGCACCAGCACGGTATCAGCTGCTGTCAAAGCATTAATCGTAAGTATATTTAATGAAGGCGGACAATCAATTAAAATGAAATCATACTCATCCCGTACCATGTCTAACGATTTCTTAAGCAGAATCTCTTTCTCGTCCAATTCCTGAAATTCAATCTCCGCACCCGCCAGATTCATATCCGAAGGAAGTACATCCAGATTTTCCTGAACCTCTTTTGTGATGCACTCCTTTATAGAAGCCTCTCCAGCCATCATATCATAAACGGTCTGTTCAAAATCCTTTTCTTCCAGGCCCAGGCCGCTGCTGGCATTTCCCTGTGGGTCAAAATCCACCAGCATTACATGCTGTCCTGCTTCTGCAAGGCAGGCTGCCAGATTGATCGCCGTGGTTGTTTTTCCTACTCCACCCTTCTGATTTGCTATTGTAATAATCCGTCCCATATCCGTTTCCTCACGTTCGTTTTCGATGTACCAGACGATTATAACACAACTTTTCTGCTTTTCCTATGAAAAACTCTGCATTTGTATTTATTTTTCTATTTTATACAAAATATTACATGAGTAATGTTTCACGTGAAACATTACCATCTGTAGACAAGGAAGCACTGTGTTCTGGTGTTTAGGACGCCAGAACACAGTAAAGTGCGGAAACTCAAAAAACAGTTTTCATTGTAATCACTATCCACTTGTACTATAATAATCTTACCATCAGCGGACAAAAACTGCCCGGTTTACGAACCAGCACACGACACCTATCATTACTTTTTCAGGAGATAAAACGAATGAAAACAAGAAATAAATTATTGACTCTGCTCATACTGGCTGCAGGTGATGCTGCCGCCACTGCCTGTATCAACAAGGCTATTAAACTGTCTGCGATTTCCAGACACATTCTTGAAAATGAAAGCAGCGCCTCTCTATGCTATCACTGGCGCTTTGGAAACATTCACTATACAAAAGAAGGCAGTGGTAAACCGATTCTTCTGATCCATGATCTCTCCCCCGCTTCCAGCGGTTATGAATGGAAAGAATTTGCCCGACGTCTTGCAAAGGATCGAACCGTCTATACCATTGACCTGTTGGGATTTGGCCGTTCAGAAAAGCCGAATCTCACCTACACAAACTATCTTTACGTCCAGCTGATTTCAGATTTTATTAAATCAGAAATCGGTCACCGCACCGATGTGGCGGCAACTGGAGACTCCTCTTCGATTGCTGTCATGGCCTGCAGCAATAGTCCGGAGCTCTTTGACCGGCTTCTTCTGATCAATCCCGAATCTCTGCTCTCCAGCAGTCTGGTTCCGGGAAAAAATGCCCGGCTTTATAAGTTGATTTTGGATCTTCCCATTGCAGGAACTCTGATTTACAATATAGCCTGCAGCCGAAAAAATCTTACTCAGGATTTTATGAGCCGCTGCTTCTGTAATCCCTACTCTGTTAATTCCCGGCTGGTTGATGCTTACTATGAAGCAGCCCATCTGGGAGCTTCTCCAAAATCCATTTATGCCAGTGTAAAATGTAACTACACGAAATGCAATATTACAACCGCTCTGCGCCGGATTGATAACAGCATCTGTCTTTTTGGCGGAGCAGAGTTGGATGGTATGTCCGAAACCATGGAAGATTATCAGAATTACAATCCTGCAATCGAAACAGTGCCAGTTCCTAAGGCGAAACATTTGCCCCATCTGGAATCCCCTGCTCGATTTTATGAATTATTCCGCCCTTATCTGGAAAATTAAAATACCGGCAGTTTCTACTATAAATGTTTCACGTGAAACATTTCTGCAGAAACTGCCGATCAATTTTACATAAAAACAATGTTAAAGGAGGCTCCTATATGTTACGAATCGGCTGTCATCTTTCCTCTGCCAAAGGCTACTGTTCCATGGCAAAGGATGCTGCCAAAATACATGCAAACACCTTTCAGTTTTTCTCACGCAACCCCCGCGGAGGAAATGCCAAAGAAATCAATCCTGAAGATGTAGCTCTATTTCTTAAAAAGGTGCAGGAACAGAATCTGATTCCCATTCTCTGTCATGCCCCCTATACTCTGAATGCCTGCTCTGCCGATCCTCATCTCAGGGATTTTGCCAGAAAAACTATGGCAGATGATCTGGCACGGATGGAATATACTCCCGGAAATCTTTATAACTTCCATCCGGGAAGTCATGTGAAACAGGGTGTTGATGTGGGAATTTCCTACATCGCAGATATGTTAAATGCCATATTAAAACCGGAACAAACCACCACTGTCCTCCTAGAAACCATGGCTGGAAAAGGAAGCGAAATCGGCCGCAGCTTTGAAGAACTTCGCCAAATTCTTGACCGGATAGATCTGTCCGACCATATGGGGATCTGTATGGATACCTGTCATGTATGGGATGCCGGCTATGATATCGCAAACCATCTGGATGATGTTCTCGCAGAATTTGATCACATCATTGGTTTAAATCGTCTGAAAGCCATCCATCTCAATGACAGCATGAATCCCCTTGGTTCTCACAAAGACCGCCATGCCCGGTTGGGCGAAGGCCAGATTGGCCTTCCGTCCTTAAAAGCCATTATCAATCATCCCGCCTTACGCCATCTTCCCTTCTATTTGGAAACACCGAATGATCTGGATGGCTATGCCCGTGAGATTGCCATGATGCGCGAAGCCTGGAGTTAACGCTCCGGGCTTTCTTTTTCCTTTTTTCCTGCCAATTTCTTTTTTCTAGCGCTTTCTGTAACCGTTTTCATATTCCCGGATCCGCGCAGAATCAGCCTGCATGGAACCATTACACGCTTTCCGATTCTGCGTTCCTGTTCTTTTTCATCAAATCGTTCCTGAAGCAGTCTCATCGCTTCCCTTCCCTGTTCCACTGCATCCCGCTCCACAACAGAAAGACGATATCCCAGCTCATATAAAACCGGCTGATCATCAAAGCCCATAAAGCCCAAATCTTCTCCTGCCGTCAGCCCCTTCCTTTCCAGACATTTCATGCAGCTGCATGTTCCTTCCCCGCTCAGCGCAAACAGGGCCGTAGGCGGTGTATTTTCTTCTAAAAGCCGCGCAATCGCATCTGCTGTTTCTGCTCCGCTTTCTCCGTTGTATATTACATATTCATCGGAAACCTCCAGGCCATGATCCTCCATTGCCTGCATAAAGCCCCGAAAACGCTCCCTGTCCTCTCTGAAATTGCCTTTTTCACGAATGACTGCAATCTTTTTATGGCCTGCATCCATAAGGGACTCAGCGCCTTCATAAGCCCCCCTCCAGTTATCTCCAAACACACAGTCAAACGGTGCTCCTTTTATATTCCCTTCTGTCAAGATCACTGGCATTCCCTGCTCTTCCAGATGGAGAAGTTTATCTCTCGTCCCCCTGTCATCAGAAGCTGCGGGAGCAACGATAAGCCCTTTCATTCTCTGGTTTTCAGCAGCCTCCAGAAACTCATGCTGCTTCTTTATATCCCCTCCTGTGTTCATAAGAACAATATTGTAGCCGAAAGGCTGAGCCAGACGGCAGATCCCTTCCAGAATCCCACTGTAAACTCTCTGACTTGCGGAAGGGAGAATCACTCCAATACTGAAGCTGTCTCTTCCGCTCAGACTCCTTGCGATCAGACTGGGCGTATAGTTATTTTTCTCAACTGCCGCCATTACCTTTTTCTTTGTCTCTTCTTTCACATATCCCGAACCATTTAGTACACGGGATATGGTAGCCGGAGATACTCCTGCCACCCGGGCAATTTCTTTAATATTCATGCGACCTTGTCCTGCCTGTACTGTATTTTCTGTAATCGTTTTCATAGTGTATCCCCTGTTTTTGCATCATGCGTCATAAAGTACGTGTAACCGTTTTCCATCTCTTCTGCGGCACTGATCTCACCCACATATGCTCTGCCTTCACGCCTATTTTCCCAGAGGTTCTTTCCCCGGCATTCCCGCTTTTCTTGGATATCTGGAAGATACCGGCTTTACTTTACGAATACGGATCAGACTTCTGGCTCCATCTCCTTCCGGTAAAGAAAAGCGCACCACTTCGTTTATTTCTCCTCCCAGAATTGCTGCTGCTTTCTTTCCCTGATTCAGCTCTTCCTCAATTTCTCCTGATTTATAAGGAATAAAGAATCCCCCTTTTTTTACAAAAGGAATACAATATTCTGACAGCGATGCCAGATTTGCTACTGCTCTGGACACTGCCAGATCATACTGCTCCCTGTGCTCTTTCATCCGTCCTGCATCCTCTGCCCTTCCATGGATGCACTGTACATTCTCCAGTTCCAGCTCTCTGCATACCTGCTCTAAAAATTTTACTCTTTTATTCAGCGAATCCAGCAACGTGAGTTTAATCTGAGGAAATGCAATCTTAAGCGGGATTCCAGGGAACCCCGCTCCGGTTCCCACATCAATCACAGAAACCGTTTTCATATCTTTAGCTTCACCTTCAGACTCCCGATCCAGAAGCTCATGATACGCCTTTACCAGGCAAAGACTGTCACAGAAATGCTTTGCCACCACGTCCCCTTCCTCTGTAATGGCTGTCAGATTCATCACTTTATTTGTCTCCACCAGCATTTCATAATATTTAAAAAACTGTTCCAACTGCCTCTGGCTCAGGGTTATATTCAGCTCCCTTGTCCCGGCCTTCATTTTCTCAGCAAATGATTCTGTCATTGATCCCGTCCTCTCTTTTATATGTAAAAACCATCTTTTACTCTCTTCCCAGATACACTAAAAGCACTGATATATCCGCTGGAGATACCCCGGAAATCCGTGATGCCTGTCCCACGGTAGACGGCTGTATCTGATTCAGCTTCTGAACAGCTTCCCGACGCAGGCTCTTTACCTGGCTGTAATCAAAGTTTTCCGGCAGATGCCTGCCTTCCAGCTTCTTAAACTGGGCTACCTGCTGTCTCTGCCTCTTTATGTAGCCCTCATACTTGATTTCAATATTTACCTGCTCCCGCACATCAAATGGAAGATCCGGCCTTTTTTTATCAATTTCCCTGATCTTTTCATAATCCAGCTCCGGCCGGCGCACCAGCTCTGCCAGCGTACTTCCTGATTTAAGAGGCGTACTTCCGTACTGCTCCAGAACTGCCTGGACTGCCGGCGTTCCGCCGATGGCAGTATTTTCTAAACGGCGTATTTCTTCTTCGATGGCCTGACGTTTAGAGAGCAGCTTTTCATACTCCTCATCGCTTACCAATCCGATTTTATGACCGATTTCCCGAAGCCGTAAATCGGCATTATCCTGGCGCAGCAAAAGCCGGTACTCTGCCCTTGAAGTCATCATCCGGTATGGCTCATGGTTTTCCTTGGTCACCAGATCGTCAATCAGAACGCCGATATAGGCCTGTGACCGGTCTAACACTACCTGCTCTCTTCCCAGCACCTCCATAGACGCGTTTACGCCCGCCATAAAGCCCTGAACTGCTGCCTCCTCATATCCGGAGCTTCCGTTAAACTGACCGCCCGCAAACAGGCCTCTGATGCGTTTAAACTCCAGGGTAGACTTTAACTGCAGGGCATTGATGCAGTCATACTCGATCGCATAGGCATTGCGCACGATCGTTACATTCTCTAACCCCGGTACGGTGCGGTACATGGCATACTGCACGTCTTCCGGCAGAGAGCTGCTCATTCCGCCCAGATACATTTCATTGGTATAAAGTCCCTCCGGCTCCACAAACACCTGATGGCGCTCCTTATCAGGAAAACGCACTACCTTGTCCTCGATAGACGGACAATATCGAGGGCCTGTTCCCTCAATGGCTCCTGAAAACAGCGGCGAACGGTCCAGATTATCCCGGATGATCTGATGGGTCTCCCCATTGGTATAGGTCAGCCAGCAGGAAACCTGCTCCTTCTGTATGCTGTCCGGATCGGTTGAAAATGAAAACGGCACAATCCGCTCATCTCCAAACTGCTCCTCCATCTTTGCAAAATCAATGCTTCTCTTATCCACTCTGGCCGGAGTTCCCGTCTTAAACCGGAACATCTCGATCCCATTATCAATCAGAGACTGTGTCAGGTGGTTGGCCGCCTGAAGGCCATTAGGCCCTGTAGGATTGCTTACATCCCCGTAAATGCATCTGGCCCGCAGATAGGTGCCTGTACACAAAACGACCGCCTTTGCGTGGTATACAGCGCCGGAAAAGGTCTTTACGCCTCTTACAGCGCCCTCTTTTACAATCATCTCCGATACCTCTGCCTGGCGTATGGTCAGGTGTTCGGTCTGTTCCAGGGTCTGCCTCATGGCCTGAGTATAGGCCTGCTTATCCGCCTGGGCCCTGAGGGAGTGAACCGCCGGCCCCTTGGATTCATTTAACATCTTGGACTGGATAAAGGTCTTATCAATATTTTTGCCCATTTCTCCCCCAAGCGCATCCAGTTCACGAACCAGATGGCCCTTGGAGCTGCCTCCTATATTGGGATTGCAGGGCATCAGGGCAATGCTGTCCACACTGACCGTAAACATGATGGTTTCAAGCCCAAGCCGCGCGCAGGCTAACGCCGCCTCGCAGCCCGCATGGCCTGCTCCCACCACCACGATATCATAACTTTCTTCCAAATACGGCATCTTTTTCCTTCCTTCCTGTCCTCTCATTTTCCCATACAGAACTTTGAGAAGATCTCATTTACCACATCATCATCCACTGCTTCTCCTAAGATCAGTCCCAGCTGTTCATAGGCGTCTGCAAGATCTATGGAATAAAAATCCTCCGGCATCCCATCAAGCACACTTGAACGCACCATCCGAAGGCTCCTTAAGGCAGTTTCCAAAGCCTCCTTATGACGGGCATTTGTAATATATACCTGGTCATTAAAGGCAATCTCTCCATGATAAAACATGGACTGGATCTCCTTTTCCAGATCTCCGATCCCATGCTCCTCCTTGGCGGAAATAGGGATTACACGGTGGCCGCACTGCTCCTCTAAAGCCTCCTTATCTACAGTAAGCTCCAGATCCGTCTTATTTAAAAGCACAATGGCCTTCTTATCATGGATCAGCTCCATGATCTCCCGGTCGCTCTCATCCAGCGGGCGGGAGCCGTCTGCCACATAAATGATCAGATCCGCTCCTTTTGCTGCCTTCATGGCACGGTTTACGCCGATCTTTTCCACTACATCCTCCGTGTCCCGGATTCCCGCCGTATCCACTACATGCAGGCTGATCCCCTGAAGGTTAATATGCTCCTCTAAGGTATCTCTGGTAGTACCTGCAATATCCGTTACAATAGCCCTCTCTTCCCCTAAAAGCACATTCATCAGGGAAGATTTTCCTGCGTTAGGTTTTCCAAGGATCACCGTCCGAACGCCCTCTGTCATCACTCTTCCGTCATCTGCCGAGGCGATCAGCTTTTCAATCTCTTCTGTCACCGGCTCCAGCACCTTTAAAAGCCTGTCCCCGTACCCCTCCAGTGAAATGTGCTCCGGATCATCCAGAGCCGACTCAATAAAGGCAGTCTCATAAAGAATGGTTTCCCTGAGAGCCCGTATCTTTCCCGATACCGATCCTCCCAGCTGGCTCACAGAGCTCTTTAAGGCATAGTCATTGGATGCATGGATCAGTTCTGCCACTGCCTCTGCCTGGGCCAGATCCAGCCTTCCGTTTAAAAAGGCGCGCTTGGTAAACTCTCCCGGCTGGGCGGTTCTTGCCCCGTTATGAAGGACCGTTTCCAGAATCCGCTGAACCATGCGAATGCCGCCATGACAATCAATCTCAACGGTATCCTCTGCTGTATAGCTGTTTGGCCCCCGCATAATAAGCACCAGAACCTCATCGATCCTTTCATCACCATCATAAATATATCCATAATGGGCTGTGTGGGACTTTGCGTCCCATAATGTTCCTGCCTGCCCCTTTTTATTCCGATAGATTCGGTCAATGACCTCAAAGGCCTGATCTCCGCTGATCCTTACAATGCCGATTCCCGAATTGCTCATGCCTGTGGCAATGGCAGCAATGGTTTCTGTTTTCATTTTCACTCCTCGCCTTTCTGGCTTTCAGCGCAAAAAGAGGCCGCCGCAAATCACTCTGCAACAGCCTCCCCATGTTCATTTACCGGATTACTCCTCTGTTTCCTGTCCGCTGCCGCCGGCTGTCTCAGCATTATGCTCTGACAGGGAAGCCGCCTGATAGGAGTCATTCCTGCGGGTATTTCCCCGGTAGCCGCCGGTACGCTCATAGCGCCCGCCGCGGCTGCGGTCATAACGTCCCCTGCGCTCACCGGCGCCTGTTTCCTTCTTAAGAGCGATTACCACATGGCGGAAAGGTTCTTCCCCCTCACTGCGGGTAATCACATACTTATCATTCTGGATCGCCGCATGGATGATCCTTCTCTCATAGGGATTCATGGGCTCCAGAGAAACGGGACGTTTGGTTCTCTTAACCTTGTAGGCAATGTTCTTTGCCAGGGTCTCCAGAGTCTCTTTTCTGCGCTCACGGTAATTTTCCGTATCCAGTTTGACTCTCAGATAACCGTCTGTTTCCTTGTTTACAATAAGGCTAACAAGATACTGAAGAGAATCCAGGGTCTGACCTCTCTTGCCGATCAGGATTCCCATATCTCCGCCCTCTAATTCCAAGGACAGCTCCTGCTCCCCTTCATTATATTCCGACTTAATGGATACGTCCATACCCATAGCGTCAAATATCTGGGTCAGAAACTCAATGGCCCTGTCCGCCACTGTTTCCTTCTTCTTTGCGCGGATCACAGCCGGCTTTGCGCCCAGCCCCAGAAAGCCTTTGCTTCCTTCCTCCACAACCTCATACTCCAGTTTATCGCTGGTTGTCTTAAGTTCGATCAGAGCTTTCGTAACCGCTTCATCCACTGTTTTTGCAGAAACCGTAATCATATCCATACGAAACCCTCCTACTTTTTCTTTCCCTTCTCCTGACGCTCATTGTATTTGGCTACCATATTCGCCTTAGCTGCCAGACTTCCCGGTTTGGCATCCTGATTATAGTACTTATTGGATTCCTCTACCTGAACCTTTGTCTTGGCAATTTTTTCCATACGAGCAGACTCTTCTCTGGATTCCTTCTCTTCCATCCTCTTTAACATCTCATCTACATTTCCGACTTTGACAGGAGAAAGGCCCTTCTTGGCACGCTTTTTATTGGTCTTTTCAATATTCTTCTGTACCAGGTCATCCATATCTACCTTGTTCAGGTAGGAATTGATCCATACCTGCTGGATGATAGTGAACACACTCTGAGCCACCCAGTAAAGACCGATACCGGAAGCAAAGGAGAAGCAGAAGAATACGGACATCAGAGGCATGGTGATATTCATGGATTTCATCATGCTGGCAGCCGGATTATCGTCATCAGCCGGCTGAGACTGATTGGCAGTCATAAGCTTTGTACTGTACCACTGGCTTAAGCCTGCAAGGATCGGAATTGCCAGAGCTGCAGCTGCCATACCCAGAGTTACGCCGCCCTGCTGCTCAAAGAAATTCACGATCACCTGAAATGGAGTATACGCAATATTCAGGCCAAAGAAGCTCTGCATATTTTCAATGGCTTCCACTGCATTTACGCCTGCATCTGTCACTGCCTGTCCCACTGCCGGGAATGCGGCAACAAAGCTGTCCCACTGCTGGGCTGTAAAGGTATATAAAAGGTCAATTACCGTGTTTACATTGTTATAATCAAATTTCTCACCCACCATCTTATGGGCCTCTGCCAGCTGGGTAAACGCCTGCTGGGTCTGGTATCCGCTGGGAAGATGGGAAATTACCGTCTCATAATAGCCTCTGACAGACTGTACATAAGCCGGAATATTGTAAATAACTCTGTACAGTGCAAAAATGATCGGCATCTGGATCAGAAGAGGAAGACAGCCGCCCGTCATGGATGTGCCGTATTTCTCATATACTGCCTTGATCTCAGCCTGCATCATCATCGCGGCTTTCTGATCATTTTCTTTTCCTTTGTATTTCTTTTGAATTGCTGCAATTTCCGGCTGCATAACCGTCATCAGCTTGGATGATTTCTGCTGCTTTATGGTCAAGGGAATCATAAGAACCTTTGTAACCAGTGTAAACAGGATAATGCAAAGGCCGATATTTTCAATGCCGAATATGCTGGTGAACTCAAAAAGCAGGTCCATGATCCAGCCAAGGATACTTGCGATCGGCCCCAGAAAACCGCTGTCCTTTGTCAATACTACTGCGCCGACTAAACCGTTCAAAACGCTACCTCCTTATGGAACTTTCTACGGAACTGGATCATAACCGCCTTCTGCAAAGGGATGGCAACGAAGGATCCTCTTGCAGGCTAACCATGTACCTTTTAACGCGCCATACTTTTGAAGTGCCTCAATGGCGTATTGAGAGCACGTTGGCGTGTAAATACAGTGAGTCCTTACCTTTAAGGGCGACAGATATTTCTGGTAGATCCTGATAAGCAGGATCATTCCTTTTTTTATCATAACTCTCACTTCGATTCCTTTAAAATGTGATGCAGTCCGCACAGGTGCATATAGGCACCCTCCAAATGTCTGTAATCAGATCTTGCGGCAGCCACACGGGCTACCAGAATGATGTTTAACCCAGTCTCAATTTTATTATCATTCAACCGGAATATCTCCCGCAGCAGCCTGGTCACATGATGGCGTACCACGCTGTTGCCTACTTTTTTACTCACCGATATCCCGATGCTGTTCGCTTCTCCCCCGCTTCTTACCACATACATGACTAAAAGACGGTTGGCATAGGACTTTCCATTTCTATATATATACTGAAAGTCACTGTTTTTTTTAATGGAAGGAAATCGCTTCATTCGATCCTCCTGGAAATTTGCCGGAACAGGTTTATGTACTGGGTTCCGACTTGTTTATTGTAGACGTAAGAAAAAGGCCACATGAAAATGTGGCCTTGCAATTCTTAAGCGGTTAACTTTGCTCTACCTTTTGCTCTTCTGGCAGCAATAACTTTTCTACCGCCTGCTGTCTTCATTCTTGCTCTGAAGCCATGAACTTTTGCTCTCTGTCTTTTCTTAGGCTGAAATGTCATCTTCATAATCCGGGCACCTCCTATCAAATATTATCTGGTAATGTGATATAACACACATTTGACTAGTATAATTAAACATCTTCTCAATTATATAGAAGAAATCCGCCTCCGTCAAGCAATTTTTTATTAAAATACAGGCTTTTACGCCCTGAAACCGCTTACTTTATGAATTTCAGCATAATCTTTCCAATTATAGCCACCAAAACTGCAGCTACGACCGCCTCCGGAATCCCTGATGCGGTAACAGTAGCCATGATCAGTCCCCACACTGCGTCAACAGCCACATTCTTTACCTGCGCATACGGAAGCGCCAAAAGCTTATAAATACTTCCCATCACAGCCACCGTATTTACCATAGATCCCATAAAACCGGTTACAGCCAGCGCCGCCATGCGGTTCATCTTACATTTTGACAGTAAAATCCAGAGCCATCCTGCAAAAAAACCGATTAAGATCCGGCATCCAACGGAAATCCACACTGCCTTTACGGCTCCTGAAATCCCGGTCATGCTCATAAACGGTGAAAACGCAAAGGATAGCAGGGTAGGCGCCATCGTGTTGCTCACCATAGAACAGATACCGAACACTCCTCCCAGGATGGAACCTGCCAGGGGCCCCAGAAGAATGGCTCCCAAAATCACAGGGATATGCACAGTTGTCGCCTTCACCACCGGCAGCTGGATCATTCCTAACGGCGTACTTGCCAGAAGGATCACCACCGCCATCATAAGTGCAACACTTGCAAGCCAACGGGTGTCTTTTTTTCTCTTATTCATTTTTTTCCTCCTTGCTGCTGTTCTTAATGTTAAGATACAACGCATTACACAGGCATTATAGCGACATTTTTTTCACCCGTCAATATTTTTCCTCTAAATCCACGGTTCCTTTTTTCACCTTATCCACAATTTGTTGATAACTTGTGGATAAGTATGGGATATTTCGACCTTTTTCCTCATTCGTGGACAAAATCCCCTTATTTTCTGTAAGTTTCCCCCTTGTGTACAACCTGCAGTTATTTTTTTCCCTATTCTGTGGAAAACCTCTCTGTCCACGCCTTCGATTCCCTTCATCCACAGGTTTCCTACAAAGTTATCCACAGATATTTACACTTTTGATTGAAAAATTCACACCGTTAGTATACAATGTATTTAGATTGGGCAATTCTGCAATACAGTTTCAGGAGACAGAAAATGATAGAGAAAATAAAAGAAAACTGGGAAAAAATTCTGCTTATTTTAAAGGAAGAGCATGAAATTTCAAATATTTCATACCAGACATGGCTGGAACCTTTAAGCCCCTATTCTTTTAAGGGAAATACCATTACGATTATTGTTCCAGAACAGACATTTTTAGCTTATGTAAAGAAAAAATACGGCCTCCTTTTTAAAGTTACCATCTCTGAATTTCTTGGTCAGGAATGTGAGGTGGATTTTAAGGTAAAGGAGCAGATAGAGGTTCAGGAAACGCCTGCAGCCCCCTCCCTTATCCCAAAAGCCAAAGCTCCCGTAAGCCCGGATGTGATCCAGAGCGCCAATTTAAACCCAAAGTATACCTTTGATACCTTTGTAGTCGGCTCCAACAACAATCTGGCCCACGCGGCAGCCCTTGCGGTAGCGGAATCTCCGGGCGAAATCTACAATCCGCTGTTTATCTACGGAGGCGTAGGACTTGGAAAAACCCATTTGATGCATGCAATCGCTCATTTTATACTGAAAAACAACCCGAAATCCAAGATTCTTTACGTCAGTTCCGAGACCTTTACCAATGAGCTGATCGACGCAATCCGAAACAAAAATAATATTACCACCACAGAGTTTCGGGAAAAATACCGCAACAACGACGTTCTCCTGATCGATGATATCCAGTTTATTATAGGAAAGGAGAGTACCCAGGAGGAATTTTTCCATACCTTCAACACCCTGTACGAATCGAAAAAACAGATCATCATCTCCTCTGATAAACCGCCCAAGGAGATCGAAACTCTGGAGGAACGGCTGCGTTCCCGTTTTGAATGGGGCCTGACCGTGGACATCCAGTCCCCGGACTACGAAACCCGAATGGCCATTCTCCGAAAAAAAGAGGAGATGGAAGGCTACAATATTGATAATGAAGTCATCAAATACATTGCAACTAATATCAAATCCAATATCCGTGAACTGGAAGGCGCTCTTACAAAAATCGTAGCGCTTTCCCGCTTAAATAAATGTGATATTACTCTGGAACTGGCAGAGGAAGCATTAAAGGATATCATTTCTCCCAATGCCCAGAGAGAAGTGACTCCGGAGCTGATCATTCAGGTAGTATCCGATCATTTCGGCATCACTCCCGCTGATGTTATTTCCCAGAAGCGGACCAAGGATATCGTATATCCAAGACAGATCATCATGTACCTCTGCCGAACCATGACGGAAACCTCCTTACAGATCATCGGCCGCAGCCTTGGAAAAAGGGATCATACCACTGTTCTCCACGGTGCTGATAAGATTACCAGCGACATGCAGAAGGATGAGACCTTACGAAATACGATTGATATATTAAAGAAGAAGATCAATCCACAATAAGACGTGGAATCACTGTGGATAAATGGTTGATAACCTTTGGGTATTTTTGAGGCTCAAATTCATTTTTAACCGCCTGTGGATAAATCTTAACTTACTCCCAGGTTTTGTGGATTCTTTCCACAGTCTCTTCCACAGTGATTTATCCCCATTTTTACGGGATTTACACACTTTTACACAAACCCACAGCCCCTACTACGATTACGGCGGAAATTAACTATATCTTTATCTATTTAGGTTCCGCCTTTTTTACTTCATTCAGAAAGGAAGTTATCAACAATCATGAAGCTGCAATTCCAGAAGGACGCCATTGTAAATGGCATCAACATCGTTATGAAAGCCGTTCCATCCAAGACAACCATGTCTATTTTAGAGTGTATCCTGATCGACGCTTCTTCCAATGAAATCCGTCTGACAGGAAACGATATGGAACTAGGTATCGAAACAAAGGTAGAAGGCCAGATCCTGGAACACGGTAAAATTGCTTTGGATGCTAAGCTTTTTTCTGAAATCACCCGTCGTTTATCCAGCCAGAATTCAACCATTACCATTGAATCCGATCAAAAGCTGAATACCATTATCCGATGTGAAAATTCTGTTTTTAATATTCAGGGACGGGACGGGGAGGAATTTACCTATATTCCCTATATTGAACGTGATAAATATATCACCCTTTCTCAATTCACCTTAAAGGAAGTGATCCAGCAGACTATTTTCTCCATTTCTCCCAATGACAGCAATAAAATGATGGGAGGAGAGCTTTTTGAGGTAAATGAAAACCAACTGAAAGTGGTTTCACTGGACGGCCACCGTATTTCCATCCGAAATGTTACCTTAAAGGATCACTATGAACCCACTAAGGTCATCGTTCCCGGAAAAACCTTAAGCGAGATCAGCAAGATCCTTGGGGGAGACAATGAAAAAGAGGTTCGGATTTTCTTCAGCTCCAACCATATTTTATTTGAATTTGACGATACGATCGTGGTTTCCCGCCTCATTGAAGGCGAGTATTTCCGTATTAATCAGATGCTTTCCAGTGATTACGAGACGAAATTTTCTGTAAACCGGAGAGAATTTTTGGATTGTATTGAGCGGGCAACGATCCTGATCCGTGAAAATGATAAAAAGCCCCTGATCCTTCAGGTAAATGACAATACCATGGAATTAAAGTTAAATTCCAGCTTTGGCTCCATGAATGCGGAGCTTTTGATCCACAAGACTGGAAAGGATATTATGATCGGCTTTAATCCCAAGTTCCTTATTGACGCTCTCCGCGCCATTGAGGATGAGGAAATCAATATTTATATGATGAATCCCAAGTCCCCCTGCTTTATCAAGGATGAGGAAGAGACATATATTTATCTGATTCTTCCTGTAAATTTTAACGCAGCTTCTGTTTAAATGCATAAATATACATCAGCATGTGCGCCGGTGAAAGACATTTCTCTGGTGCTCCTGTGCTTGGAAAGGAAAACAATGGAAACAATTAAATTAAGAGAAGATTATATCAAGCTGGGACAGGCCTTAAAGGCAGCGGGCTTTGTAGAATCCGGTGTAGATGCCAAATATGCGATTGAGGATGGCTTGGTATCTGTAAACGGTGAAACTGCTTATCAGAGGGGAAAGAAACTGGTAGACGGAGATGTGGTTGCCTATCAGGGCCAGACTATAAAGATCATAAAATAATCATGAAGAGAGAACATCCATGGTCATTGAGTCCATAGAGCTTAAGAATTACCGTAATTATGAAGAACTGCATATGGAACTGAATCAGGGAACCAACATTCTCTATGGTGACAATGCCCAGGGAAAGACAAATATTCTGGAATCTGCCTATGTTTGCTGCACATCCAAGTCCCACCGGGGGGCAAAGGACAGGGATATCATCCGTTTTGGACAGGATGAATCCCATATAAAGCTGCAGATCCGGAAAAATGACGTTCCCTGGCGCATTGATATGCATTTAAAGAAAAATAAACCAAAGGGCATAGCCATCAACGGGATTCCTATCCGGCGGGCCAGCGAGCTGTTTGGATTGGCGAATATGGTATTCTTTTCCCCGGAGGACTTAAATATTATCAAAAACGGTCCGGCAGAACGGAGGCGGTTTATTGATATGGAGCTTTGCCAGCTGGATAAGCTGTATGTCCACTCCCTGGTTCAGTATAACCGGGTGCTGCTGCAGAGAAACCGCCTCTTAAAAGAACTGGCCTTTAAACCGGAATATGAAACAACGCTGGACATTTGGGACGAACAGCTGGTAAAATACGGGGTAGAGGTGATCACTTCCCGCCGTTTGTTTATTGAGCAGCTGGGAGGGATCATAAGCGGTATCCACGCCCGTTTATCAGGGGGAAAGGAAGAAATATCGGTTCTCTATGATCCGGATATCCGGGAGGAGGATTTTAAAGCCGCACTGGAAAAGAACCGTTCTCAGGATATCCGTCAGAAGACCACGCTTGCAGGTCCCCACAGGGATGATATTAATTTTATTGTAAATGGAATCGATATCCGCCGGTTCGGCTCTCAGGGCCAGCAGCGTACGGCAGCCCTGTCTTTAAAGCTTTCAGAGCTTGAGCTGGTAAAGCTTGTGAGCAGGGATGCACCGGTTCTTTTGCTGGATGACGTTCTCTCAGAGCTTGATGGCAGCCGGCAGACCCAGCTTCTGTCCGCAATACAGGATATTCAGACTATGATCACCTGTACAGGGCTGGAAGATTTTGTTAATCACAGGTTCCCCATTGACAAAATCTTCAAAGTAGTGGACGGAAAGGTATACAGCCAGAATTAGACGAACACCTGAAAAGAAAGGAAGATATAGAACATGGCAGAGCAGCAATACGGAGCAGATCAGATCCAGATCCTGGAAGGACTTGAGGCAGTAAGAAAGCGTCCCGGTATGTATATCGGCAGCACCTCTGCCAGGGGCCTTCACCATCTGGTTTATGAGATTGTAGACAATGCGGTAGATGAGGCATTGGCGGGATATTGTGATTCCATCGAGGTTTTTATTAATGAGGACAACTCCATTACCGTGGTTGATGACGGCCGCGGTATTCCCGTAGATATACAGAAAAAAGCAGGGATTCCTGCGGTAGAGGTTGTATTTACCATCCTTCATGCAGGGGGAAAATTTGGAAACGGCGGTTATAAGGTATCCGGCGGCCTTCACGGAGTGGGTGCATCCGTTGTAAATGCGCTTTCTGAATGGCTGGAGGTACAGGTATACAGAGATGGAAACGTATACCAGCAGCGTTACGAACGGGGCAGAACCATGTATCCCTTAAAGATTGTGGGAACATGCAGTCCTGATCAGCATGGAACCCGTGTTTCCTTCCTTCCTGATAAGGAGATTTTTGAGGAAACCGTATTTGACTATGACACATTAAAAATGCGCCTGCGGGAGACTGCATTCCTTACAAAAAATCTGAAAATCGTTCTCCATGATGAGAGGGAGGAGAAGCATGAGCATACCTTCCACTATGAGGGCGGTATCAAGGAGTTTGTATCCTATCTGAATAAAGGCAAAACGCCGCTGTATGAAAATGTCCTTTACTGCGAAGGTACAAAGGACGGCGTATATGTGGAAGTGTCCATGCAGCACAATGACTCCTATACAGAAAATATTTACACCTTTGTAAATAACATCAATACTCCTGAGGGCGGTACTCATCTGACAGGATTTAAAAATGCCCTTACAAAGACCTTTAATGATTATGCAAGAAAGAATAAGCTTTTAAAGGAAAATGAGGACAGTCTTTCCGGTGAGGATATCCGAGAGGGGCTTACGGCGATCGTAAGCGTAAAAGTAGAGGAGCCTCAGTTTGAGGGACAGACCAAGCAGAAGCTGGGAAACAGTGAGGCCAGAGGTGCGGTTGACAATATTGTGAGCGAGCAGCTGACTTATTATTTAGAACAGAACCCCACAGCAGCAAAAGCCATGTGCGAGAAGTCCATTATGGCTCAGAGAGCCCGTGCGGCAGCCAGAAAGGCCAGAGATTTAACCCGCCGCAAATCTGCCCTGGAGGGGATGGCTCTTCCGGGAAAGCTGGCAGATTGTTCCGATAAGAATCCTGAAAATTGTGAAATTTATATCGTAGAGGGAGATTCCGCAGGCGGTTCTGCAAAGACGGCCCGTTCCAGAGCCACCCAGGCCATTCTGCCCCTGCGAGGAAAAATCTTAAATGTTGAAAAGGCCAGGATGGATAAGGTTTATGCCAATGCAGAGATTAAGGCCATGATCACAGCCTTTGGTACGGGTATTCACGATGACTTTGATATCAGCAAGCTGCGTTACCACAAGATCATTATCATGACTGATGCGGATGTGGACGGCGCCCATATCAGCACCCTCCTTTTAACTTTTATTTACCGGTTTATGCCTGAGCTGATCAAGCAGGGATATGTATATCTGGCACAGCCGCCTCTGTATAAAATCGAAAAAAATAAGCGTGTATGGTATGCGTACAGCGATGAGGAGCTGAATTCCATTCTTATGGACATTGGCCGCGACAACAGCAATAAGATCCAGCGCTACAAGGGACTTGGAGAGATGGATGCAGAGCAACTCTGGGAGACAACCATGGATCCGGAACGCCGTATCCTTCTGCGTGTAACCATGGATGAGGAAACCACCTCAGAAGTGGATCTGACCTTTACCACTCTCATGGGCGACCAGGTAGAGCCGAGAAGGGAATTTATTGAAAATAATGCCAAAAAGGTGAAAAATCTGGATATTTAAGCTGCAAATGAGATCGAACATAAAGGAGATATACTATGGAACCAAATGTATTTGACAAGGTCCATGACGTAGACCTGAAAAAGACCATGGAACAGTCCTATATTGACTATGCCATGAGCGTTATCAGCGCCCGGGCTCTTCCGGACGCCAGAGACGGTTTAAAACCCGTTCAGCGCCGTGTGCTTTTTTCCATGATAGAGTTAAACAACGGACCGGATAAGCCACACAGAAAATGTGCCCGTATCGTAGGTGATACCATGGGTAAATACCATCCTCACGGCGACAGCTCCATCTACGGAGCTCTGGTAAATATGGCCCAGGACTGGTCCACCCGTTATCCGCTGGTAGACGGCCATGGAAATTTTGGTTCCGTGGACGGAGACGGAGCAGCAGCCATGCGATATACAGAGGCCCGTTTAAGCCGTATTTCCATGGAAATGCTGGCTGATATCAATAAGGACACCGTAGACTTTGCTCCCAACTTTGACGAGACGGAGAAGGAGCCAATGGTTCTTCCGGCACGTTTCCCAAATCTTCTGGTAAACGGTACCTCCGGTATCGCCGTAGGTATGGCAACTAACATTCCGCCTCACAATCTCAGAGAGGTCATAGGGGCTGTTTCCCTGATGATTGACAATCGGGTCAATGAGGATCGTGATACCTCCATAGAGGAGCTTATGGAAGTCATCAAGGGGCCGGATTTTCCTACAGGAGCTACTATTTTAGGCCGCAGAGGCATTGAGGAGGCTTACCGTACAGGCCGTGCCAAGATCAAGGTGAGAGCTGTTACCAATATCGAGACTATGGCAAACGGTAAATCCCGGATTATTGTCACCGAGCTGCCTTATATGGTAAATAAGGCCCGTCTCATTGAGAAGATTGCGGATCTTGTGAAAGAAAAGAAGATTGACGGAATCACTTATATTGGAGATGAGTCCAACCGTGAAGGTATGCGCATCAATATCGAACTGCGCCGTGATGTGAATGCGAACGTAATTTTAAACCAGCTTCTTAAGCATACCCAGCTTCAGGATACCTTTGGTGTCATTATGCTGGCATTAGTGAATAATCAGCCAAAGATCCTGAACCTTCATCAGATGCTGGAGGTTTATATTTCCCATCAGGAAGAGGTAGTAAGAAGAAGAACTCAGTATGATTTGAATAAGGCAGAGGAGCGGGCTCATATTTTGCAGGGTCTGCTGATCGCATTGGATCATATTGATGAAGTCATCCGTATTATCCGCGGTTCTGCCAACGTGGCAGAGGCCAAGACACAGTTGATGGAGCGGTTCGGGCTTTCGGATGCCCAGTCTCAGGCAATTGTAGATATGAGACTGCGTGCTCTTACCGGTCTGGAACGGGAAAAGCTGGAAAATGAATTTAAGGAGCTGCAGGCTAAAATTGCCCAGTTAAAGGCAATTCTGGCAGATGAGAAGAAGCTTCTTATGGTAATCAGAGAGGAAATCAATATCATTGCGGCCAAATACGGGGATGACCGCCGTACTGCTATTGGCTTTGATGATGATATGTCTATGGAAGATCTGATCCCGGATGAGGATACAGTGGTAGCCATGACTCATTTAGGCTATATTAAACGCATGGATGCAGATAATTTCAAGAGCCAGAACCGGGGCGGAAAAGGTATTAAGGGAATGCAGACCATTGAGGAGGACTATATTGAAGACCTTCTTATGACAACCAATCACCATCACATGATGTTCTTTACAAATACAGGCCGCGTATACCGCTTAAAGGCATATGAGATTCCGGAGGCAGGCCGCACTGCTCGAGGAACCGCTATTGTAAACCTTCTGCAGCTTCAGCCGGGAGAAAAGATTACTGCCATTATTCCCATGAGGGAGTTTAATGAGGATCAGTATCTCTTTATGGCAACCAAAGAGGGTATGGTAAAGAAAACCCCTATGGTAGAGTACGGCAATGTACGCAAAAACGGACTTCAGGCTATTGTACTGAAAGAGGGAGACGAACTCATTGAAGTAAAGGCTACAGACGATAAGCAGGATATTTTCCTGGTAACCAAGAAGGGAATGTGCATCCGCTTTAAGGAAAAGGATGTAAGAACCACTGGCCGTGTATCCATGGGCGTGATCGGTATGCGCTTTGATGAGGATGACGAGGTTATTGGCATGCAGATGGAAAGCCAGGGAGAGGAGCTTCTTGTAGTATCTGAAAACGGTATGGGCAAGCGTACGCCGATTGAGGAGTTTAAGCCTCAGTTCAGAGGCGGAAAGGGTGTGCTCTGCTATAAGATAACGGAAAAGACAGGGAACCTGGTAGGCGCCAAGCTGGTAAATGACGGAAGGGAAATCATGCTGATTACCACAGAAGGCATTATTATCCGTATGTCTGTAGATGATATTTCAGTAATCGGAAGAAATACTTCTGGTGTAAAACTTATGTCTATTGATCAAAATTCAGATATTAAGGTAGCAAGCATTGCCAAGGTACGCGAAAGCGAAGCCAAGGACAGCAATGTTTATGATGAAGAGTATTATGAAGAAGATACGGAAAATGAGTCCGAATAAATTCCAATAAGAAAAACCGGTTCAGTCAGAGTTTCGACTGGGCCGGTTTTTCGTTTAGGTTTTTCGTTTATAAAAAATTATGTAAAAAAATTGAAAAATAGCTCTTGACATAATAAGAACCCTTTAGTATAATACCCTATGCGTCTGGCGGGCAGATATACCTGTCAGGAGCAATTATATGGAAATTTGAATTCGGAGAAATACTCAAGAGGCCGAAGAGGCGCCCCTGCTAAGGGTGTAGGTCGGGAAACCGGCGCGAGGGTTCAAATCCCTCTTTCTCCGCTCCATTTTCCTAAAAAAGTTTTTGAAAATTGTTAAAAAAGTGGTTGACATGAGCGCTTAAGTGTGATATCATTGATACTCGCTGAGGCAATCGGCAAAAACGAAAAAATAAAAATAAAAAAAGTTGTTGACAAACGCGAGCGACTGTGATAAGATATAAAAGTTGCTGATGAGAAAACAACAGCAAAGATCCTTGAAAATTGAAGATTAAACAGTATGTAAAACCCTGAAAATTCTAACAATTCAAAAGGTTTGGTTTAGACCTTAGGATTTGAGAAAATTCAGAACAAAAACCAAGTAAAACGGTTTAAGATAACATTAGCCAAGCTAAGTAATCTTGGACAAGAATCAACTTTAAACATGAGAGTTTGATCCTGGCTCAGGATGAACGCTGGCGGCGTGC
>NZ_DBMACH010000021.1:0-40585 GCF_057861365.1 Enterocloster sp. | reverse complement strand
TCAAGATTACTTAGCTTGGCTAATGTTATCTTAAACCGTTTTACTTGGTTTTTGTTCTGAATTTTCTCAAATCCTAAGGTCTAAACCAAACCTTTTGAATTGTTAGAATTTTCAGGGTTTGTGTATTATTCAGTCTTTAATTCTCAAGGTACTTACAACTTGCGTTGCCAACGCAGAAGGAGGGATTTGAACCCTCGCGCCGCTACTAACGACCTACTCCCTTTCCAGGGGAGCCCCTTCAACCACTTGGGTACTTCTGCTTGGTTGATCTTTTAATCTTTATTCTGTTCAAGACAAATCTCAATGTTTGTCCCAAGCGGAGAGAGTGGGATTCGAACCCACGCGCCCTTTCGGACAAACGGTTTTCAAGACCGCCTCGTTATGACCACTTCGATATCTCTCCAAACGTGCTTTTCTATTTTACAAGATGAAAAGCATTTTGTCAAGAGTTTTTTTTGATTTTTTCAAAAGTTTATTTTCTCTTGTGTGTTGCATCTGCCGTATCAGCGACAGCTCAGTTATAATACCACGCCATTCGACAGATGTCAACCCTTTTTTTACAATTATTTTTCATTTTTTATATTGAGTCAAAATAGCCTCTGCAACAGCCAGGTCTTCTGGGGTTGTAATCTTAATATTGGTATAGCCGCCTTCAGTCATATGCACCTTAACACCCATCTGGTTTTCCACTATCATACTGTCATCCGTAACACGTCTGCAGTCCTGGGACAGCTGCCGCTGAAATGCCTCCACAATAAGGGGAACCGAAAAAACCTGAGGTGTCTGCGCCTGCCAGATTCTGCTGCGATCCGGAGTATCCAGAATCACACCATTTTCATCCGTCTGCTTAATGGTATCCTTAACCGGCATTCCCACTACACAGGCATCCCATTTTTCTGTATCCTTATATACTCTCTCAATTATATCCTCCGTAATAAAAGGCCTGGCCCCGTCATGAATGAAAACATAACCGTCTCCGGCCGAAGCCCCAGCTTCATTCCGCGAATTTTTCCCGCAAAGAAGACAGAGAGCCTTCCATACACTTTCATAGCGTTCCTTTCCTCCCGGAGCAACTGCTGTTACCTTGGTAATCCCATATGGATGAACCAATTTTTCCCAGCAATATTCAATATGGTCTTTATCAGTAATAAGAATAATCTCATCTATAACAGGAGATGCCTGAAAGGCTTCTAACGAATAGACCACAACAGGCTTATCTCCCAATGTCAGATACTGCTTCGCCACTGCAGTTCCCATTCGGCTGCCTCTTCCTGCCGCCAGTACAACTGCTGTACAGAATTTTTTCATCTATCTCTCCCCCAGTTTCAAATTGGGTACGGCATTAAGATCCCAGCCAGATCTGTTTCCTCGAATATATTCATAATAAGCAGCCGCACCGATCATAGCCGCATTATCTGTACAAAAAACAGGAGATGGATGATAAAATGCAATTCCATTCTCTTCACAGGCCTTTTTCATTGCTGCGCGAAGTGCTGTATTTGATGCCACTCCTCCTGCAATAGCAAGCTTGCTATATCCGTATTCCTTTGCCGCATGAATAGCACGGCTTACCAGGGAATCCACTACCGAATTCTGGAAAGATGCCACAAGATCCGGTACACAAATCTCTTCACCCGTCATTTTTGCATGATTGATGTGATTCAAAACAGCCGACTTTAAACCACTGAAGCTAAAATCATAGGGTGAATCTGCCACTTTACCCCTTGGGAATTCAATAGCATGGGGATTTCCTTCTTTTGCTGCCTTATCAATCTTTGGACCACCAGGATACCCCAGTCCCACTGCACGGGCCACTTTATCAAAAGCTTCCCCAGCAGCATCATCTCTGGTATGGCCAATAATTTCAAATTCCCCATAATCCTTTACAACTACAAGATGGGTATGTCCTCCTGACACAATCAGACAGATAAATGGTGGTTCCAGATCTTTATTTTCAATAAAATTGGCCGATACATGGCCTTCAATATGGTGAACACCTATAAGTGGCTTTCGGGCTGCATAAGCAATAGCTTTCGCCTCTGCCACTCCTACCAAAAGAGCCCCCACCAGACCTGGACCATATGTCACTCCAATTGCTGTAATATCATCCAGTGTTGTTTCTGCCTCTGCCAATGCCCGCTCTATCACATAATTAATTGCCTTAATATGTTCTCTGGAGGCAATCTCCGGCACAACACCCCCATATACCGTATGGGTTGCTATCTGAGAGGAAATCACATTGGACAGCACTGTACGCCCGTTTTTTACCACGGAAGCTGCCGTTTCATCGCAGGAACTCTCAATTGCAAGTATCAGTACATCTTCTGTATGATTCACGTTCATTTTTCACTCCTCATCAAATTCCAGTTCCATGGTCCACCCGTCTCTTGCAGCCTTAGCCCGCGGAAAAATCTTGCGAACCTCGTCCATATAATCATCCGGACGGGTAAGAGACGGGCTGTAATGGGTCAGCCAGAGCTGTCCCGGTTTCGCCTCTTTCGCCAGAGCAGCTGCCTCATAAAAGGTCATGTGCTTATATTCTCTGGCTTTGGAAGCCTTTTCCTTTTCTCCGTACATGCCCTCACAGATAAAGAGATCTGAACCGGCGGCGTACTCTGCAATCACAGGAACAGGGCGCGTATCCGTACAGTACGTTACCTTGAGTCCCCTGCGGTCGGGCCCCAGAACCATATCCGGTGTAAGCAGGCGGCCTTCGCACTCAATCTCTTCGCCCTTCTGAAGACGGTTCCAGAATTTCTGTGGGATCTGCTGCTCCTTTGCACGTTCTACATCAAAACGGCCTTTTCTGTGAATGCGAATCGTATACCCATAGCAGAGAACATTGTGGTTAACCTTATATGCATCAATGATATAAGGGCCGGCTGTAAGCTGCTGCCTGTTTTCTGTCAGTTCAATCATCCGAAGCTCAAAGGGAAGCTCTGGAGCTATCATACGCAGTGCATTTACTACTCTTTCCAGTCCTCTGGGGCCAATCAGGGTCAGAGGCTCTGTACGCTCTGCGTTACCCATAGTTAAAAGCAGACCCGGAAGACCACTGATATGATCCGCATGGTAATGTGTAAAGCAGATAGTATCAATGGGTTTAGGGCTCCAGCCCTTTTCTTTTAACGCAACCTGTGTTCCCTCTCCGCAGTCAATAAGAAGATTACTGCCGCCGCATCTGGCCATCATGGATGTAAGCCATCGATAGGGCAGGGGCATCATCCCCCCCGTTCCCAGCAAACATATATCAAGCATATTATTTTCCTCATTTTCTATGTCAAGTCGCACCGTTTCGGAACATTTTCACCGTTCCGCAAAACCGGCTTTTTCAAATCATAACACAGATGCAGCCCAATAATCAAGAGCCCTGAGAAAAACGCCCGTCCGGCTTCCTTTTACAGATATTCTGTCTGTTCCTCTATGGAAACAGGAATCCGAAACCTATTTATCATCTGGTCATAACATTCCTCACACAGATCAAAATGATGAACCTGCCCGTCCTTTTCGGAAAAATAATCCCACACATGGTCTATGGATATGGCTCCCTCTCGTATAATCCCTTGGCTCACTGCCAGTTTCTTCCCGCAGCCGTTACAGATCAGTGTCTCTAACTGTCCATTCTTATTGTACTTTTTCATCAATATACCTCGCCTTTCTCTTTCATGATCCTCGCTTCCTTCTTCCGGCCATAATACGCAAAACGGAGAGGAATGTTCGATTCCTCTCCATTATATACACAGGATTCTGTAATTTTAAGTGGGAATTGCTGTATATTTTCCTCCGCAATTCCAAAAGACCAGTCACAAACTGCGGTTCCACATGATCACTGCATCTTCCTCCGGCTCCTGGTAATACTTTTTGCGGACTGCCTCCTGACAGAAACCGTATTCTTCGTAAAGACGCATGGCTCCTACATTACTTTCTCTGACCTCCAGGGAAACAGAGGATGCGCCCTCTTCCCTTGCGGCTGCTAACATGGCTTCCATCAGTTTCCTGCCGACTCCCTGCCTGCGGTATTCTGAAAACACCGCAATCCTCTGCAGTTCTCCCTCATCTGCCAGGACACGCAGAACGCAGTAGCCCGCGATTTCATTTTCACAGGTACATACAAAATATGTATCCAGAGGACTGTTTAAGCCCTCTGCAAGCAGCTTTTCAGACCAGGGCTGAGAAAAACTGCTCTGCTCCAGTGCCGCTGCCCGTAAAAGGTCTCCGGCTTCCATCCGGCGTACCCTCAGATTCTGATTCATAACGACTCCTTTGCTAGCAGAAATGATATTTTTAATAATCTCCCGGAAGCTTTCCGGCAGCGCCCTCTGGCGACAGTTCAGCCTCCCTCTGGCGTTCTGCCTGTGATTTTCTCAGATAATCGGGATTGAATTCTCCGGCAGACACTAAAAACGCACTATGGTATCCGCAGCCGTCGCCCTCTTCCTTCAGAGCAAGGCTTCCAAGCGCTGCCACACTGGCTGCCCTCTGGCGGTTCATCTGGGCCGGAGCAAATTCAAAGGGAACCTTTACCATTTCCTGTATCATTTCCCTATAGGCCGGAACTCCGTCTCCCAGAAAAATCACACGTTCTCCCCTGCGGTTTAATTCTTCCGCCAGATCTCCCATATCCATAGGCTGCTGTTCCATCTGAACATGAATCCCCTGTTCCATCTGATACAGACCCGTATAGACCTGACGGCGTCTGGCATCCATAATCGGGCAGATCAGGCCAGAGGCTCCCCACATATTATATGCCAGAGCATCGACGGTAGGAACATGGATCAGAGGCTTTTTTAATGCCAGTCCAAGGCCCTTGGCAGTGGCCGCACCAATTCTTAAGCCTGTAAATGAACCCGGTCCTCCTGCCACAGCAATGGCGTCAACGGTATTAAGATCCAGCTCCAGAAGCTTTGCCAGCTCATCCAGCATGGGAAGCAGAGTCTGAGAATGGGTCTTTTTAAAGTTGGCCGTATATTCTCCTGTAAGAATATCATCGGTCACAAGAGCCACGCTGGCTACCAGAGATGAACTTTCGATTCCTAACACTCTCATTCTTTCTCCTCCACACGGATTCGTCTGTAGTCGAATCCTTTTTCCATATCCTTTTCTATGGTCACTTCCGTCACATGTTCCGGCAGGATTTCCCGGATCAGCTCCGACCACTCGATCAGTGTCACTCCCTGACCGTAAAAGCAGTCTTCATAGCCGATCTCATCCATTTCGCTGATATCACCAATCCGATATACGTCAAAATGATACAGCGGCAGACGCCCGTCCTCATACTGCTGCACAATGGTAAATGTAGGGCTGTTTACAGGCCCTGCGATGCCAAGACCGGCTGCAAACCCCTGAGTAAACACAGTTTTTCCCACACCCAGGTCACCGTTTAAGCAGATTACCTGTCCGGCCCGGGCCTGCTCTCCCATTTTCACGCCAAGATCATAGGTTTCCTTTGGATCAAATGTTTCAATTACCATCCTTTACCCCTTTCATGGTGAGAGAAATCCGTTTTTTCTCCAGATCCACTGCCAGAATCTTTACATCAACCACATCTCCTACGCTCACTGCGTCCATAGGGTGACGGATGTAGCGGTCTGTCATCTGTGAAATGTGCACCAGCCCGTCCTGATGGACACCGATATCCACAAAGGCTCCAAAATCAATTACATTGCGTACTGTTCCCTTTAATACCATGCCGGCTTTTAAATCCTTCATTTCCAGAATATCGCTGCGCAGAACCGGCCTTGGCATCTCATCTCTGGGATCTCTGGCCGGTTTTTCCAGCTCGCCCGCAATGTCTCTGAGCGTGATTTCTCCAACTCCCACTTCCTCTGCCATTTTCTTATAGTCACGGATTTTTCGGCTAATACCGGGAATTCCTCCACGCGCCAGCTCCTCTTCCCTGTATCCAAGGCTCTGTAAAATGGCCTTAGCTGCGCCATAGCTTTCCGGATGGACACTGGTACCGTCTAAGGGTTCCGCTCCCCCTGTAATACGCATAAAGCCTGCGCACTGTTCAAAAGCCTTAGGCCCCAGCTTGGCTACCTTTAAAAGCTGCTTTCTGCTCTTAAATGCGCCGTTTTCCTCACGGTACGCCACAATGTTTTTTGCCAGCGTCTTATTGATGCCTGAAACGTATTCCAAAAGGGAGGCAGATGCGGTATTTATGTCCACACCTACCCTGTTTACACAGTCTTCTACCACACCCTCTAAGGCAGCTCCCAGCTTTTTCTGATTCATATCATGCTGATACTGGCCTACGCCAATGGATTTGGGGTCAATCTTTACCAGCTCCGCCAGAGGATCCTGCAGGCGGCGGGCAATGGACACTGCACTTCTCTGGCCCACATCAAATGCCGGAAATTCCTCTGTGGCAAGTTTGCTGGCAGAATATACGGAAGCTCCGGCCTCATTTACGATCACATACTTCACCGGCTCCTTGATTTCCTTTAACAGTTCCACTATTACCTGCTCCGATTCTCTGGAAGCCGTACCGTTTCCTACCGATATCAGGGAAATGTTGTATTTGTGGATCATTTCCTTTAAAATCTTCTTTGATTCCTCTACCTTATTCTGAGGCGCTGTGGGATAGATTACAATGGTATCCAACACCTTTCCCGTGCTGTCTACAACTGCCAGCTTGCAGCCTGTACGGAAGGCCGGATCCCAGCCTAAAACCACACAGCCTGTAATGGGAGGCTGCATCAGAAGCTGCTCTAAATTCTTTCCAAAAACACGGATTGCTCCGTCCTCTGCCTTTTCTGTGATCTCACTGCGGATTTCACGCTCTATGGAAGGTCCTGTCAGACGGTCATAGCTGTCCTTCACCACCGCCTTTAACACCGGAGTGGTATATGGATTATTCTTTACGATCACCTGCTTTTCCAGATATCCCATGATCTGATCCACAGGAGGAATCACCTTTACTGTAAGGATTTTTTCGCTTTCTCCCCGGTTTAACGCCAGAATTCTATGGCCCGCAGCCTTTTTTACAGGCTCCTCATAATTATAATAGGTCTCATAAACGGACTTTACCTTCTCATCCTTTGCACTGGACTGAAGAAGTCCCTTATTCATCGTTATATTACGGATCCAGGTGCGGTACCCTGGATGATCGGAAATCCGCTCCGCCAGAATATCCATGGCACCCTGAATGGCAGCTTCCGGCGATTCCACTCCCTTTTCCTCTGAAACATAGGAAGCCGCTGTCTCTTCAAGAGGTTCCTTCGCCTCCTGTAAAAAAATCAGGTCTGCCAACGGCTCCAGCCCCTTCTCACGGGCAATCATCGCTCTTGTGCGACGCTTTGGCTTATAGGGGCGGTATAAATCCTCCACTGCTACCAGGGTAGCTGCACTGCGGATCTGCTGCTCCAGTCCAGGCGTCATCTTTCCCTGATCTGTAATCGTGGCGATTACCTGGTTTTTGCGGTCTTCCAGTCCCCGCAGATATCTTAAACGTTCATCCAGAGCACGCAGGATCTCATCATTTAAGGAACCTGTGGCCTCCTTGCGGTATCTGGCAATAAACGGAATGGTATTTCCTTCATCGATCAGCTTTACGGCAGCCTCTGCCTGATGGCGGCCGATCTGTAATTCTTCGGCCAGTGTTTTTATAATATCCATTAATTTTCCTCGCTGTCTTTATTCTCTCAGTAACTGTTTTATTATAATTCATCCTGCCTTCTTATGCAAGACTCACCAGGATGTGACACTGGACAGGATGAATTTTTCATGTTAGAATAAGCCATGTTGACTATCACTATCTCAAAGAAAGGCTATTGCATTTAATATCATGAACAATATCTATAAAAAACAAAAGAATGCACCTGCTCCCTCGGAGAAATTTGCCGTATGCTCTCTGATCTGCGGTATCATCGGCGTTGTCTTAAGCCTGTTTTATCTGCCTGTTTCTCTTTTAATCGGCGGTAATTATCCTGCAGGCCTGATCTGCGGCGCAGGCGGCATTGTCCTGGCCCTTATGGCCCGGAATGCAGATCCCAGCCCCCGCAAAACCCTTCCGCCCAAGGCCATTGCCGGAATCCTTTTAAGCGGTTTTGCTATTATGCTGACCTTTTTCTTTTTCTCTCAGCTGATCCAGTTTTATGATCTGCTGCGCGATCCGGTGAAGGGTCCACAGATCAATCAGTTCCTCTACCAGTTCCAGCAGCGCCTTATGGAACAGCTCCAACAGGCACAGCCTCCGGTACACTGATTTTTAAAAATGTTTAAAAAAACTTCTGCCGTTTTCACATTGGCAGAAGTTTTTATTATCTGTATTCAACTCTACATCATAGCCCGGATGGTCTGTTTGATTCCAAAATCCGAGTGTGCCTCTGCAAGCGCATCATAGGCCGCTACAGCCTGTCGGAACGCGCCCTCCTCCATCTCCGGGGTGAGAACGGCAAATTCATCCATTCCGTAAAGCTCGATGACCTCCGTATGGCCGAAAATACGCCTGATATCCTGTTCCTTATTGCGGAAGGAACCTGCCAAACGGACAAAGTAACGAAAACGCATATTCTCCATTGGCTCTATGGTCTGCTTTTCATTTCCCCATCCCATAGGAACATTTTTCTTCAGGTTCTGAGCAGCCTCAATGATATCTGCAATCACTGCGCTGGCTGTAGGGAGCTTTCCCGCTCCGCTGCCGTAAAACATAGACACGCCAAGCATATTTCCGCGGACCATAATACCGTTAAATACGCCTCTTACTCCATATAGAGGATGACTGCTGTTTATCATTACCGGAGCCACATAGGCACTTACCTTTCCGTCTCTGATGCGGCTGGTGCCGAACAGCTTTATGGAAACGCCCATTTTCTCCGCATATTTAAAATCAACATCTGTGATCTTTGTAATTCCTTCTGTGTAGATATCCTGATAATCCACCTCTTTGCCTGCAGCCATGGCTGTAAGAATGGCAATCTTGCGGCAGGTGTCATAGCCTTCTACGTCCGCCTCCGGATTGCGCTCCGCATATCCCAGATTTTGAGCCTCTCTTAAAGCATTTTCAAAAGTATCTCCCTCTTTATCCATCTTTGTAAGAATATAGTTGGTCGTACCGTTTAAAATGCCCGTAATCTCCTCAATGCGTTCTCCCATCAGACAATGATACAGAGGACGGATAATAGGGATTCCGCCTCCCACGCTGGCCTCAAAAAAGAAATTTACCTTCTTTTTTCGCGCAATGGCAAGAAGTTCTGTGCCGTGAGCAGCTACCAGAGCCTTATTGGAAGTAACAACATGCTTTCCTGCCATCAGGCAGGCCTTTACAAACGGATATGCCGGATTTAGACCTCCCATGGTTTCCACCACGATCTGAATCTCCGGATCCTCTTCAATGAGCTTAAACTCATGGATCACCTTATCTGCGATGGGGCTGTCGGGAAACTCCCGCAGATCCAGCACATACTTCAGCTCTATCTCCTGCCCTGCCTGTGCAGCGATCACATCCCGATTCTCTGCCAGAATCTCCGTCACACCGGAGCCAATAGTTCCATATCCCATTACTGCTGTCTTAATCATAATCCTCTGCTCCCTGCCTTTTTATACTTCTCCCTGAAAATACAGGCCTATTCTCTTGCCAATATTTTTACATAATGGATTCCATTTAGATTTTCAAGCTCCTCGATCATACCGGAAACATTTCCCGTATTCTCGCGGATCTCTACACTAAGCGTCAGCGTAGCCACTCCATTTACAGGAATACTCTGATGGATTGTCAGAATATTGGCCCGGTAAACAGCAACCACATGAAGAAGGTCGCTTAAAAGCCCCTGTTCATCATCCATCTGTACCACCAGAGTGATGGTCTTTCCCTTCGTATTATCATAAAAAGGAAAAATATCATCCTTGTACTTGTAGAAGGAGCTGCGGCTGATCCCCACCTTGTCTGTGGCCTCCTGAACTGTAATCGCGCGTTCGCTTTCAAGGAGCTTCTTCGCCTCCACCACCTTTAAAAGTACCTCAGGAACAGCTTTCTGCTTCACCACAAAATACTTGCTTTTGTCTTCCATGTACTCTTGTCTTCCTTCCTTTTTTGTGTCCGCATCAGATGTACATATGTACCCACGTGGAAGATGGTATCATATTTTCCATAGAAATGCAACTGTTTTTCTCCGGAATTTAAATGAAGTCAGAAAAAAGCCGGACTATTGCCCGGCTTTTCCAGTATAATTCTCTGTTTTTAATCTTCTGTGCGTGAATTCCGATCTGGACATCCCAGACTCATCCAGCGCAGGTAAGCACTGATAAAGGGATCCAGTCCACCGTCCAGCACGGCGTCTACGTTGCCCGTTTCCTCTCCGGTGCGCAGATCCTTTACCATGGTATAAGGCTGGAGCACATAGGAACGGATCTGGCTTCCCCAACCGTTGTCCTTTACGTCTCCGCGGATACCTGCAGCCTTAGCTGCCTGCTCCTCCTGGCGCAGCATATACAGCTTTGCCTTTAACATCTGCATAGCCTTATCCTTATTCTGGAACTGGGAACGCTCATTCTGACAGGTTACCACAATTCCGGTGGGATAATGAGTAATACGGATAGCTGAAGATGTTTTATTGATATGCTGTCCGCCGGCACCGCTGGAACGGTAGGTATCGATACGGATATCATCGGGATTGATCTCAATATCAATATCTTCTTTGATATCCGGCATCACATCACAGGATACAAAGGATGTCTGGCGTTTTCCCGCCGCATTGAAGGGAGAAATGCGCACTAGGCGGTGGACTCCGTGCTCGGAACGCAGATAACCGTAGGCATTGTCTCCGCTGATCTGGATGGTAACAGACTTAATGCCCGCCTCATCGCCGTCCAGATAATCCAGAACTTCTAACTTAAATCCCTTTTTCTCTGCCCAGCGGCAGTACATACGGTACAGCATACTGCACCAGTCACAAGACTCTGTGCCTCCGGCTCCCGCATTCAGACGCAGGATCGCGTCATAGCTGTCATACTCGCCAGAAAGAAGGAGCTTCATCCGCATTTTTTCCAGAGTTTCTGTAAAATGATCCAGCATCTCCTGGATATCCGGGATCACAGAAGGGTCATTTTCCTCATACCCCATCTGGATCATAACCTGAATATCCTCATACTCCTGCTCCAGCTCGCGGAAGGTTCCCACCTCATCCTTTAAATTCTTTGCTTCTCTCACCAGTCTGGTGGAACGGTCGGGATCATCCCAGAACCCCGGCTCCTCCATCGACCGGTCTAATTCGTTGATTCGTCTGACCTTGTTATCCAGGTCAAAGTGAATCCCTCACTTCCACTAATGGTTTGTCATACGTTGATAACGTATATTTGAAATTATCTAACTCAACCACAGCTTCACCCGCTTTCTTTTTATATTTTAATGGCAACTATTCAGTTCTCCCATCGGAGGAATAGTTACTTTTGATCATTTATAAATGACTGCGCACTATTTAATGCGTCCGCAGCACTGCTTATACTTCTTGCCGGAGCCGCAGGGACAGGGATCATTCGGATAGATCTTCTGCTCAGCTCTCTTCTGGGGCGCTACAGGAACCGCATCCTTATTGGTACCTGTCACCTTGGCAGCAGGCTCGCGCTCTACCTTCTGCTCTACGCGGATATGGAACAGGATGCGAACGGTCTCCTCCTGAATGGAAGCCATCATAGCTTCATACATTTCATAGCCCTGCATCTTATATTCAACCACCGGATCTCTCTGACCGTATGCCTGAAGGCCGATGCCCTCGCGGAGAGCGTCCATGTCATCCAGATGAGCCATCCACTTATTGTCAATTACCTTTAAAAGGACTACGCGCTCGATCTCACGGATCTGCTCGGCATCCGGATACTCTGCCTCCTTTGTTTCATACAGCTTAATGGCAGCTTCCTTGATGCTGTGCTTTAATTCATTTTTCTTCATGGACTTCTTCTGCTCATCCGTAAGCACCACCGGCTTTAAGGGAATCACAGGGAGAAGAAGGCTGTTTAATTCCTTTAAATCCCACTTATCCGGAGTCTGATCATCTGCAATGGACATATCCACGGCATTTTCTACGATCTCTGTGATCATCTTAAGAATCAGATCGCGCATATTGTCGCCGTCCAGCACCTTACGGCGCTCCTGATAAATAACCTCTCGCTGCTCATTGTTCACCTCATCGAACTTTAAGAGCTGCTCACGGATACCGTAGTTATTGCCCTCGATCTTCATCTGTGCCTTCTCAATGGCATTTGACAGCATCTTGTGCTCAATCTGCTCGCCCTCCGGCACGCCCATGGCCTCAAACATATGCATCAGACGGTCTGAACCGAAGAGACGCAGCAGGTCATCCTCCAGAGACAGATAGAATCTGGACTCACCCGGATCGCCCTGACGGCCGGAACGGCCGCGGAGCTGATTATCAATACGGCGGGACTCATGGCGCTCGGTACCGATGATCTTTAAGCCGCCCAGAGCCTTTGACTCGTCATCCAGCTTAATATCCGTACCACGGCCAGCCATATTCGTAGCAATAGTAACGGAGCCGTGGATACCTGCATCTGCCACGATCTCGGCCTCAAGCTCATGGAATTTAGCGTTAAGGACTTTATGAGGAATGCCTCTCTTTGTGAGCATCTTGCTTAAAAGCTCAGAAGTTTCAATGGTAATGGTACCAACCAATACAGGCTGTCCCTTTTCATGGGCTTTTACCACCTCATCTACAACTGCTTTGTATTTTTCCTTCTTTGTCTTGTATACCGCATCATCCAGATCCTTACGCTGAACGGGACGGTTAGTTGGAATAGCAATGGCATCCATGCCATAGGTATTGCGGAATTCTTTCTCCTCCGTAAGAGCAGTACCGGTCATACCTGCCTTCTTATTGAACTTGTTGAAGAAATTCTGGAAGGTGATGGTAGCCAGTGTACGGCTTTCACGGCGCACATTTACATGCTCCTTTGCCTCGATTGCCTGATGAAGTCCGTCGGAATAGCGGCGGCCCGGCATGATACGTCCTGTAAACTCATCTACGATCAGTACCTCATCGTCCTTTACCACGTAATCCTTATCTCTGAACATCAGGTTATTGGCGCGCAGAGCCAGAATGATATTGTGCTGGATCTCCAGATTTTCCGGATCTGCAAGGTTATCAATGTGGAAATATTCCTCTACCTTTTTCACACCCTGCTCCGTAAGGTTTACTACCTTATCCTTCTCATCAACTACGAAATCGCCGGTCTCCTCAATCTCCTCACCCATAATGGCATCAATCTTGGAAAATTCCTTGGAAACCGTTCCGCGCTCCAGCTGACGGGCCAGTACATCGCAGACCTCATAAAGCTTTGTGGATTTTCCGCTCTGTCCGGAAATGATCAGAGGGGTTCTCGCCTCGTCGATCAGCACAGAGTCCACCTCATCGATAATACAGTAGTCCAGATCGCGGAGCACCAGCTGCTCCTTGTAAATGGCCATATTGTCACGAAGGTAGTCAAATCCCAGCTCGTTATTTGTCACATAGGTAATGTCGCAGGCGTATGCCTCCTTGCGCTGGGCGCTGTTCATGTCATTTAAAACCACGCCTACACTCAGTCCCAGGAAACGATGTACCTGGCCCATCCACTCTGCATCTCGCTTTGCCAGATAGTCATTAACGGTTACGATCTGTACACCTTTTCCGGCCAGCGCATTTAAATAAGCAGGACAGGTGGATACCAGCGTCTTTCCCTCTCCTGTACGCATCTCGGCAATACGGCCCTGATGAAGTACAATACCACCGATGAGCTGTACAGGGAAATGCTCCATATTCAGCGTTCTTCTTGCAGCCTCCCGCACAGTAGCAAATGCCTCCGGCAGAAGATCATCCAGTGTTTCGCCCTTTGCCAGTCTTTCTTTAAAAATCCGGGTCTGGTCGCGCAGCTCTTCGTCTGACTTTGCCATCATCTCAGAACGCAGTCCCTCAATCTTGGCAACGATCGGCCGGATCATCTTAAGTTCTCTTTCACTATGAGTCCCGAACAGTTTCTCAATTACGTTCATGGTCTACTCTCCTAACTTCTTCCTTATATAAAAGTCTATACTCTCCCAAACTGCGGCTGTCGTGCCGGGAAAGCTGCTGTCTGTTTATAATCTGTCTGAAAATACTCTCTATTCCCTGATAAATGCACGCAGTATGCTATGATATAATCCAATATATTGTATCACCAGACGCTGATTTATTCAACTCATTCATAAAAAATTTACATTTCCCGGCAATCAGCCTCCCCGGTACTGCGAAGCATCCTGTTTTTCCCTCCGTTCCTGTACATTCCTGCCCTTTTAACAATATGCACAAACCACACGTTCGTTCCTTCTTCTATCCACATTATCCACAGTTATCCACAAACATTTCCCCCAAAGTTATCCCCACCTCATTTTCCTTTTATTTTCGTTGTTTTTTACTTATGCACCGACTTATCCACATTATCCACAAGTTTATAAGTCCCCGCTTTTACCAATTTTCTTTCCATTTCAGATCCTGTTTTTTTGTACACATCTGATAAATTTACATGTTTTTTACATTTTTTCTGCTTTTCCTCTTGACATTTATAAGCCTGCCCTATTAGTAATTCAATATTCTGCTTATGAATCCCAAAAACAATTTTTATAAAAAATTTATAGTAATTATTAGTCAATTTATCGTATTATGATTGTAATTTCACAACAAATATGTTATAATATGCATATCTCAGAAAAAGGAGTTGATTTTATGCGTTATACCATTACAGGAAGAAACATCGAGGTAACTCCAGGCTTGAAAGCTGCCGTTGAAAAGAAGATCGGCAAGCTGGAACATTTCTTTACTCCCGACACAGAAGTGTTCGTTGCGCTCAGCGCCCAAAAGGATATCCAGAAAATTGAGGTCACTATCCCTGTAAAGGGAAATACCATCCGTGCGGAAGAATCCAGCACTGATATGTATGTATCCATCGATCTGGTAGAGGAGATCATTGAACGCCAGATCCGCAGATATAGGAAGAAACTCATTGACAAAAAGCAGGCGGCCCTGTCCTTCTCTCAGAATTTCATTGAAGAAGAAGAGGAAGTTCCATATGACGATGAGATCCAGATTGTTAAAACAAAGAAATTTGCCGTAAAACCTGTCAATCCCGAAGAAGCCTGCCTCCAGATGGAAATGCTGGGACATAACTTCTATGTTTTCTTAAATTCCGAAACCGATCAGGTAAACGTAGTGTACAAACGTAAAAATGGTACATATGGCCTGATTGAACCAGAGTTTTAAATGCAATAAAAGGCCGATCCTTCCAACGCGGAGGATCGGCCTTTTATTATGCTGCAAGATATTCCTGTCTAATTTTAAAATCTATGGATCAGTCAAAAAAGCTCACTGCCTTGCAGGGGGTTCTGTAGTTAGCAGACGCATAGCAGATACCTGTAGCGGGATTGCTGGAATGGATGATCTTTCCATCTCCCACATAAATCCCCACATGATTGATATAATCGCCGCTTGCATAGAACAAAAGATCTCCCGGCTGCACCTGATCGACCGGAATCGTCTTTCCCTTGCCAGCCTGTTCTCTGGAACTTCTGCCTGTATTGATACCGAAATGAGAAAATACACTCATGACAAAGCCAGAGCAGTCTGCACCGTTTGTAAGGCTTGTACCGCCATAAACATAGGGGTTTCCAAGAAACTGCTTGGCATAGGCAACTACTGCGTTGCGGGAGGCAGATACGACCTTGGAACTGTCCTTTTCTCCCGGACTGTCAGGTTCTTTATTGGAAGACTCCTCAGGTTTTGCAATCGTAGGCGCCGCCACATTCTGCTGAGTTCCCTTTTCCGGATTCGCCTCAATAATCGGGATCCCGGAACCATTTTTAGAAGCAGAAGCAAACTGTGCGGACTTCTGCTCTGTTTTCGCTTCCTCCAACGCCTGAATGGCAGCATCCGCTTCTTTCTGAGCCTGGGCCTTTTCCTCTGCCTGGGCCTTTTCTTCCTCCGAAGAAACAGCTTCCTTAAATTCCACCTCTGTCTCTATGTACTCGCTGGATACATAGCCTTCCAGATCCGTATCCACTGCCACCTTTACAAAGCTTCCCTCCTGTCCCACAACAGAGCATCTGGCGCCTTCTCCCAGAAGAGTTAAGGTCTTTCCATTTAAATCCGGTGTTGCCCGCAGACGGACGGTAGCAGCGCCTTTTATAATTCCATAGGTATGTCCCACTTCCCTTGCCCTGGCAGCTGCAGCCTCGCCGGTAACAAAATACTCTGCCTTGATATAACCGGTAACGGAGCCGGAACGGATCTTATACCATTTTCCGCCCTCACCGTCTACCGTTTCCAGAATCTCGGCGGCACAGTCATTTTGTATCTTTCCCGTGACAGCGCTGGTTGTATTGGCCTCTGTGCGGATATTTACCGATCCGCTTACCTTTGATACCGCAATATTATCATAATTGGGTGCGGCAAGGACGGTAAATGCCCCTGCCAGCGTACACAGGCTGCTGATGATCAGTACCTTCTTCCATTTTTTCATCTGAATACATCCTCCTAGTGCGCCGTAAGATAGCGCTCTGCACTGGTCACCGCGTTTGCTCCGTCTGCTGCAGCTGTGACGATCTGCCTTAACAGTTTGGTTCTCACATCTCCTGCTGCGAAAATGCCGGGAACAGACGTAACTCCGTCCTCTCCCGCCTTAATATAACCGTGATCCATGTCCACCAGACCTTCAAATGCACGGCTTTCCGGTGAAATACCCACAGCAATAAATACACCCTGAAGGGCAAGCTCGCTCTTCTCTCCGGTCTTTACATTGGTTATTTTCAGACATTCTACAGAGCCTTCTCCCTCAATGGAATCGGCTACTGTATCCCAGAGGATCTCTACATTTTCCTGCGCAAACAAACTTTCCTGAAGGCTCTTTGCTGCTCTGAGTTCATTTCTTCTGTGAATGAGATACACCTTGCTGCACATACGCGCCAGAAAAATAGCGTCCTCTACTGCCACATCGCCTCCGCCGATAACTGCTGTTACCTTATTGCGGAAAAAAGCCCCGTCACAGGTTGCGCAGTAAGATACGCCCGCTCCTCCAAGCTCCTCCTCTCCGGGAATCCCAAGTTTTCTGTGAATGGCTCCTGTAGCCAATATCACTGCCCTTGCCTCATAGATGCCGCCAGAGCAGACTACTCTTTTAACCGGGCCATCCTCTACGGAAATCACCTCATCCTCCTTAAACAGAACTCCCAGGCGGTCTGCATGCTCTCTGAACTTCAGTCCCAGATCGTAGCCGCCGATTCCGGGAAGGCCGGGATAATTATCTACTTCATAGGTAGTAAGCACCTGTCCACCGCTTACCATGGCTTTTTCCAAAATCAATGTGTTCAGCCGTGCTCTCTGCGCGTATACAGCTGCTGCCAGCCCTGCGGGGCCGGAGCCGATGATGATCAGATCGTATAATTGAGTCATATTTTCTATTCCTTATCTTATTAATTGGTCTACAGTTGGACATTTTTTTACATATTACCTATTATTATAACACAAATTACAAATCTGTTACAGAAAAAATTTCTTACAATTCCTGTACACGCATCTGATGATGTTAAAATGGCGTTATCCCATTGGAAACTAAAATGGGATACATGGTTTTCCCTGCCAAAATATGATATAATAGGGTAAGATTTGGAAAGGATGGTTTTGCGTATGGCAAGAAAAACAGTACTGGTCACCGGAGCATCCCGTGGCATCGGGAAAGCAATCGCAGTCAAATTTGCAAAAAAGGGATATAATGTAGCCATAAGCTGTGTGCACAGCAAAGAACGTCTTTTGCAGACGCAAAAGGAAATCCAGAGCTATCAGGTGCCCTGTCTGGCCTATATGGGAGATATGGGCGATATGGAATGCTGTGAAGAATGGTTTGAACAGGTAAAAAAACAGTTTGGAGGAGCAGACATTCTGATCAACAATGCCGGTATCGCCTATATCGGTCTCCTTCAGGATATGAGTACAGAGGACTGGGAAAAAATGCTCCATGTCAATCTGACCTCTGTCTTTAACTGCTGTAAACTGGCAATTCCTTATATGGTCCGTCAAAAACAGGGTAAAATAGTAAACATTTCTTCTGTATGGGGTCTTGCAGGGGCTTCCTGCGAAGCTGCGTACTCAGCTACAAAAGGTGGAGTCAACGCACTTACTAAGGCGCTCGCCAAGGAGCTAGCCCCCAGCGGTATCCAGGTCAATGCCGTAGCCTGCGGAGCCATTGACACAGAGATGAACCAGTGGCTGGAAGAAGAGGAGCTGATTTCCCTGGTAGAAGAAATCCCGGCCGGCCGCCTGGGACGGGCAGAAGAGGTAGCTGACCTGGTGTACCATCTCAGCTATAAAGACTCCTATCTTACCGGACAGGTAATCGGTTTGGACGGCGGCTGGATTTAGAAGCCTTACATTTTCTCCTATTTCATTTTCCTTACAAAAGCTTACAAAAGGCTTACATGCATTGACCTTGGAGTTACTCCAGGGTATAAACTCTTGGCATAAGGAATTAATCCTCAGTCCCGATGTGAAATCGGAGATTGTAATCATAAGAAACAGGAGGAATGAATTTTATGAAGAAGCGTTTCGCTATTGTAACTCTGTCTCTTGCCCTTGCAGCAGGCAGCGCCATGACATCTTTTGCAGCAGGTTTTGTAGGAACAAAAGATGGTGTAAAATACCAGTGGGGCGACGGAGCCTACTGCACTAATAACTGGGTACAGTACAAAAACCACTGGTTCTTTTTCGGCAACGATCAGTTGATGCGTACCGGATGGATCCAGAGAGACGGTACCTGGTATTATGCAGCCGATACCGGCGAGCTTCAGGGCGGCATCATGAAAATCAATGGAAATGTATATTACTTTGACAACAACAGCTGTAAAATGCAGACAGGTGTACGCAATTACAACGGCGTAAACCATGAGTTTACTGAAAACGGCACAACTGACGGCGGCCCATACGTTTATACCGAGTGGAACAGCAATGGTACCATCCGCAGAGGAACTAAGTTTGGAGTGCGCTGATCGGCTTAAAATGAATCATATGAATGCAGGAACCGCTGGAGATCGATTTTGATTTCTGGCGGTTTGTTTTATTATATAATCCTGTCTTTGACAGTTGTTAGAAGAAAAAAATCGCTGTATCCCTTGATTTTACGCTGATAAGGAAGTATTCACAACAACTTATCACTAACGCTGACAGACAGGTTTCTGGTACAGTTCCTCTCTCGTTCTTACATATAAGGAAACCCGCCGTCCCTCTTGATGCTTTCATTATTGTGGATTCATCAATCCCACGCATCTGCCCCTTACTTACCCGCCCAAGATAGCGGATCACGCATACCTTGTCGCAGGTGTCGAGCTGTTCTGCCAATACCATAGAAGATTTTGCCAGTCCCTTTGCTTTACAGAGGAAGAAATGCGTTGGCTGCTTTCGCTTCTTCTCAATTTTCGATGTCAGCGGAGCAATCGTGATCGTCGGCGCATAATAATTGCCGACATCATTCTGAAGAACCACAACAGGACGAACACCGCCCTGCTTTGATCCAACCGGAACACCGAGATTGGCAAGATATAAGTCACCTCGCCGATAAAACCAGTTTTCTTTTATTTGCTGTTTTCTCCAATCTCCATACACTGATATGGATAAAGCCTGCCAGGTATCACCCTGATACAGCACCCGGCAGTGCTTTCTGAAAATATGGTTTCTCTGTACTTTTTCTTATCCCCCCAGAGATGTAGGATTTCTCACAGGCGGCAGTGTGCTTCACTGCTCCATTGGAATTTAACCATCCCGCCTTCCTTATGGCCGGACCGCGAATTACGGAAGTATCATTGTCCCTGTCTGGTTTTAACACCACCGCCGGTTGCAATCCGGCATTTGCTTCTGCGAAACCGCTATCGCCCCGAAGGGCTTCATGGCGTGCAGTCGAAGGCTCGACCAAACAGGAATGTATCTGAAGAATGAGTATTCAGTTTTCAAGGGACATCCGGACTTTTGTCCTTACAAAGTAAGTTTAACAAGAATCCTCCGATTTCGTGTTGGCCTTGTAGGCGCACTTTGGTTGTCCTTGCAGGACTACCTGCGGTTCGTTTTGACTTTTCAGTGTTCTATACAGCCGGATTGAGGCAAAAAAATACCCCGTTGGTTTCCCAACGAGTCACATGATTGTTGCTGCTCTCTAACCTGTTTCCAAAGTCATCTAAAACAAAAACGGACAGCGTATCATGTGATTCATTCCACACAATACGCTGGCTATTCGTTTCTCTTACTACTTGTACCGCAGCATACCATTTTTTAGTTCAATAAATTTTCCGTCAAAGATTTCCTGCAACACCTGCCTGCATGGTATCCGTTGCAATCTTCTGACCTCAGACGCTTCCATTACGCGGAAAGTGGTTTGATGATGATCCTGATAAAATGCAATGAGTGATTCAATGTACGGCTCGGCATCGGCAAGTGTCCAGTTTGATTCTTCTTTTAAGCGTGAGAATACTGATACCAGACTGATGCACCTTCTGAACGACCCCCTCGCGTTTCGTTAGGGGGCCTCTGCAATGGCGTTTCACTGCGGCGTAGGGATTCACATACCCCAACGCTTTTGCCACGTCACTTGCACAGAAGAATGTCTTGCCCGCCTCCTGCAACACGCGGATCGAACCAAACCCCTGGTTCTCAAACACCTCCATCATCTGCCTCGACAGTCCGCCATGACTGCCCACATCGGTGTCATGGGTCTTCTGATTGAAATCCGTCATACCTGTTTACCTCCTACTCAAATTTGTCTCGCCGGCTTTCGGGCGAAAAAAATAGAGCCTCGACCCATTCTCGTTTTCAAAGAATGAGCCAAGGTTCTATGTAACAGGATACCTGATATTATTTTTTTGCAGAATTCGTCAAACGACCCTGACACTGTTTTTCATTCCATTTCAGCCGGATTTTTACCAAAAATCCGTCAAGGATATGGGGCTAATTTCCCCTCCAAAATGGCCTTCTGTAAACCCATCAAAATGGGCTAATTTGAAGTCAAATTTCCTCAAATTTCACCATCGGAATCAGGTGATTTCAGGCATAGAAAAAGCCCGGAAAATAGCGTATTTCCGGGCTTTTTTAGCATTTTTAAGTTGTAGATTATCGCTTGCTGAACTGAGGAGCGCGACGTGCAGCCTTTAAGCCGTATTTCTTTCTTTCCTTCATTCTTGGGTCTCTTGTTAAGTAGCCTGCTTTCTTCAGAACAGGTCTGTAATCAGCGTCAGCCTGAAGAAGAGCTCTGGAGATGCCGTGACGGATCGCACCAGCCTGTCCGGTTGTACCGCCGCCGCGAACGTTTACTAATACGTCAAACTTATCAGTAGTCTCTGTAGCTACTAATGGCTGACGAACGATCAGCTTTAAGGTCTCAAGACCAAGATACTCATCGATATCTCTCTTGTTGATAGTGATCTTACCAGTACCTGGTACTAAATATACTCTGGCGATGGATTTCTTTCTTCTGCCTGTTCCGTAAAATTTTGCGCTAGCCATGATACTTTCTTCCTCCAATCCTCATTAAAATGTTAAAACTTCTGGTTTCTGTGCTGCCTGCTCGTGGTTCGGGCCTGCATATACATGAAGCTTTGTGATCATGCTTCTTCCCAGAGGTCCCTTTGGAAGCATACCCTTAACTGCTAACTCTACAACCTTCTCAGGCTTCTTAGCCATCATCTCGCGAAGAGTAGTCTCTCTCATGCCGCCTACATAATCAGAGTGATTGTAGTAGATCTTCTGATCTAACTTCTTGCCTGTAACCTTTACCTTGTCAGCGTTTACAACAATTACGTAATCGCCGCAGTCCATGTGTGGAGTAAAGATCGGCTTGTTCTTTCCTCTTAAAACCTTAGCAATCTCAGATGATAAACGTCCTAATGTATATCCTGTAGCGTCAACTACATACCATTTTCTCTCAATTGTCGCTGGACTAGCCATAAAACTCTTCATTGGTCAACCTCCTGTTAATCTCAACCTGTTATATATGGGGTGCTTGTACCCCTGCTATATGTGATAAATATGGGAAGTATTTATCAATGAAATGCTCCGCTCCGGGGCTTTGGATGAGCATTTACCCTCAATGTCACAGTTTCTTATTATATAATATCTGAATCTTTGTGTCAACCGCTTTTTTGCAGGTTTTCCGCGGTTTTCAGGCTTTTCCTGCGTTTTCTTCATATTCCATCCCAATCAATGTAAGTCCTCTGGCCGGAGCAGTCGGACCTGCCGCAGCCCGGTCTCTGGCGTTTAGGATATCCTCGATCTGATCTGGCGGAATCTGTCCCATTCCCACACTGATAAGTGTTCCCGCAATAATGCGTACCATATTGTAAAGGAAACCGTTTCCACAGATGCGGATAGTGATCATTCCATCCTCTGTACGGCTTAGGCTGATCTCATAGATGGTCCGGACAGTGTCCTTTACCTGGGTTCTTACATTGCAGAAGCTTTTAAAATCATGTTCTCCCACTAACAGGACAGCTGCCTGCTGCATTTTTTCAAGATCCAGATCAAAATAACAGAAATGGGAATACAGGCGTTCTGTTGGAAGCTCTATTTTCCTGTTTAAGATCTTATATTCATATGTCTTTACACAGCTGCATCGTCTGGGATGCCAGTCTGGCGCTACCGTCTCAGAAGACTGAACACGTATATCCTCCGGCAGCCGCTGGTTTAAGGCAAAGCAGATCTTATCCGCAGGCATCCTGTGGCTTGTGTCAAAAACAGCCACATTTCCTCTGGCATGGACGCCAGAGTCGGTCCGGCTGGCTCCGATAACCTGAATGGGTTCGCCCAAAAGCTCTGTCAGTGTTTCATTTAATACCTGTTCAATGGTAACGGCTCCCGGCTGCAGCTGCCAGCCGTGATAAGCGGTTCCGTCATATGCCACCCGAAGGCGGACACGCTTTGTCATAGTATTTTCCTCCTACAGATAGACCCGTGATGCGATCATTACCACAAAATAAAGGGCAAAAATCATGTAAGCGTCATGATCTCTCTGGCTGTACTGCAAGGGCTTCATCTTGGTTCGTCCCTCACCGCCCTGATAGCATCTGGCTTCCATGGCCATGGCCAGATCAGTGGCCCTGCGGAAGGCAGATATAAACAGAGGCACTAACAGCGGCACCATAGCCTTTGCCTTCCGAATTATGTTACCGGTTTCAAAATCAGCGCCTCTGGCCATCTGGGCCTTCATGATCTTATCGGTTTCCTCCACCAAAATAGGGATAAAGCGAAGGGCAATGGACATCATCATGGCAATTTCATGCACTGGGATCTTAAGGGCCTTTAAACAGCCCAGTCCCTTTTCCAGACCATCTGTAAGCTGATTGGGAGTGGTCGTCAGGGTCATCAGAGACGAACCGATCACCAGATAGATCAGACGCACTGCCATAAAGGCTGCCAGCCGCACACCTTCCTTTGTAATCTTGAAAATCCAAAACCGGAAAATCTCTTCTCCCGGTGTCAGAAACAAATTAAAGCTGACGCTGATCAACAGCAGGATCACAATGGCCTTTAGGCCTTTAAGGATAAAGCGGACTGGTACCTGGGTAAGACGGATTATGGCAGCCAGCACAAAAGTGGCAATCAGATATCCCCAGATATTATCTGCAATAAAAAGGGAAGCGATAAACACCATAGTAGCAAACAGCTTTGTTCTTGGATCCAGCCTGTGGACAATGGAATCCGCAGGATAATACTGTCCCAGTGTAAGTTCTCTCAGCATTTTCCTGTCCCCTCTTTCGTTTGATTTCTCCACAGAGTCAAAATGGCTTCTCTGGCCTCCTCCACGGTAGTAATGCTCTCGTCAATGGCAATTCCCTGCGCTTTCAGATCGTGAACAAGATAAGTCACCTGAGGAGCCGCCAGTCCCATTGCTTCCAGCTCCTTATAATGGGAAAATACTTCTCTGGGCGTTCCGTCAAAGACCTTCTTGCCATGGTTCATAACAAGAAGACGATCCGCATACCGGGCTACATCCTCCATACTGTGAGACACCAGAATAATTGTCATATGGCGTTCTCTGTGAAGTCTGGAAATCTGATCCAGAATCTCATCCCTTCCTCTGGGATCCAGACCTGCTGTGGGCTCGTCCAGGATCAGCACCTCCGGCTCCATGGCAAGTACACCGGCAATAGCCACCCGGCGCTTCTGACCGCCGGAGAGTTCAAAGGGTGATCGCTTATAGTAGCTTTCATCCAGTCCTGCCAGGCGCAGAGCCTCCTTTGCCCGGATCAGAGCCTCCTCCTTCGTAAGTCCCTGATTCTGAGGGCCAAAACACACGTCGGTCAGCACGTCGATTTCAAAAAGTTGATGCTCCGGGTACTGAAACACCAGACCTACCCGAGTACGCAGCTTCTTCATATCATAGCCGTCCTCGTAAATATTTTCTCCATTGTAATAGAGAGCGCCTGAACTGGCACGAATCAACCCGTTTAAATGCTGGATCAACGTTGATTTGCCGGAGCCCGTGTGACCGATAATCCCCACAAATTCCCCATCTTTAATTTCAAAGTTTACATCAAAAAGTGCGTGCTGCTCAAAGGCAGTCCCGCCTCCGTATACATAATTTAAGTCAACTGCTTTTATTGACATGGTCTATTCTCCTAACCGTTATCTGACAGCGCTCAAACAGCTCGTAAAACCGTCCGGCGCACCTGTTCGTTATAAAAGGGGTAATAGCTCCTTAACCAGTTCCTCACGGCTCAGTATCCCATCTGATAACGGCATACCCGCTTCTTTTAATTCAAATGCCAGTTCTGTAGCCTGGGGAACATCCAGCCCATACGTCTTTAACTCTCTTACTCTGGAAAATATTTCCTTGGGCTTCCCATCCATCACGATTTTCCCATCGTCCATCACGATAATACGGTCTGCATCAATGGCTTCTTCCATATAATGGGTGATCAAAAGCACAGTGATTCCTTCAGCCTGATTTAACTGGCGGATGGTACGGATTACCTCTTTTCTGCCGTTTGGATCCAGCATGGCCGTAGGCTCATCCAGAATAATGCACCTGGGCCGCATAGCCATGACTCCGGCGATGGCTACCCGCTGCTTCTGGCCACCGGAAAGCTTATTTGGCGACTGCTTCCTGTATGCCGTCATCCCGACAGCCTTTAAGCTCTCATCCACCCGCTTCCAGATCTCATCTGTGGGAACACCGATATTTTCAGGACCAAAGCCCACGTCTTCCTCCACGATATTTCCAATGATCTGATTATCAGGATTTTGAAAGACCATTCCGGCTGTTTTGCGGACATCCCAGATACGATCCTCTTCCTTTGTATCTATCTCTCCTACCCATACAGTTCCCTCTGTAGGCAGCAAAAGACCGTTGATATGCTTTGCCAGAGTGGATTTTCCTGAGCCATTATGACCCAGAATGGCTGTAAATGAGCCTTCTTCGATTTCCAGGTCTACACCGTCAATGGCACGCTTTACTTCCGCAACTTTCTCCTCTTCATCATGTCTGATGTATTCATATATCAGATGGACTGTCTTTATGATTCCCATAGGCTTCCTCCTGCCCTCTAAGCTTGTTACATTTTAGTTTATATCATACCATAAGTCAATACCCGGAACATCAAAAGGAGCGGCCGTTCATTTGCCGCTCCCTTTGAAAAATCCTGTATATAAGCAATATCTTAATGCTGCCATACTCCGTTTGCATCCAATACAAAACCGCTGATGGAGGTACTGACTGCCTTAGAACCATCTCCGGGATAAAAGTAATAGTAGTTTCCCTCAATCTGATACCAGCCCTCTACCATTATGCCGGATGCATTCACAAAATAAGTCTTTCCGTTAATCGTAAGCCAGCTGTTGGTAACCATTGCTCCTTCCGGACCACCGTCATTGGGATTCAAATAGTACCATATATTTCCAGACTGGAGCCAGCCCTTTTTCATATCACCGTTTTCCCCTAAGTAATACCAGTAATTATTTTTCTTCTGCCAGCCGGTAAGCATCCTTCCTGAACTATCAAACAGATACCATTTGTCATTCCATTTCAGCCAGTTATCCTTAATATAATTTCCATCCGGATACTTAAAATACCAGGTATTTCCATCCTGCCGCCAGCCTACGTCTGTAGTGCCTCCGCTCGGTGTGGTACTGCCTCCCGGAACACCATTACTATTATCCTGTCCCGTTCCGTCAGATACCTCATCCTCATCTATATATTTGCTGTCTGATTCCGTCCAGTCGCTTTTCTTTCCATAGCGTTCCTCTGTGTCGGAATTGGGAACAGTGCGGACCTTAAAGGTATAATCACCTTCTTTCGTCATATAGGGATAGAAATTGTAGGAGGTTCCGCTGTATTTTTCCAGCTTCTTTACTACGGTAGAACCTCTGTACAGAATTACATCGTAATGTCCTGAGGTATCATCCGGCTCTTCCCAGGTTGCTTTGCCTTTTCCGCTGCCCCATTCAGCATTTTCAGGAGCTTCGTACGTACCCTTTACGCCCTTAACTCTCAGGACTACCTTTAAATCACTGCCGCTTTTCTTGGCAGAAACATACTCACCTCCGCTGATATTTACATTTCCAGAGCTGTAGCTGCTTCGGAAACGATAGTCATACTCGCCGTTTGAAGAGTAATTTGGCTCCAGCCATACGGTAATCTTGGGCGTATCTCCAATCCCCACATCCTTATCATTACTCCACTCAGCGGAAGCAACATCATATTTGTCCGATGTGGTATAAACTCTGGTGCCGGAATCATCTTTAGACGTACCCAGACTGTCTCCGCTGTTAATCTCATCTCCTGCATCCAGTTCAACTTCGACTTTAAGCGAAATACTGGTGATATATTTATAATCCGATGATGCCTGAGCCGGAAACGGCACCGCCACAGTCAGCGCCGCTGCCGTCAATGCCAGACATACAAAACCCTTAAACCCCTTCATCAACGCAACCTCCTTATAAAAACGCTTTTCTTTTCTTATTATCATTATAGTTCAATCGGCATACCAGCGTCAACTTACGATATTCTGACTATTCTGTCTGAATTCTAACACTCACTGTCACAAACCGTCTTTCCGCGCTCCGAAAAACAAAAAAGGCTGCAGATACCTTTGACCGTATCTGCAGCCGCCTGCATAACTATATTCTGATTAAACTAACTCAAGCAGAACTTCCATAGCAGCGTCGCCCTTACGCTGACCAATCTTTACGATTCTGGTGTAACCACCGTTACGGTCAACATACTTTGGAGCAACTTCATCAAATAACTTTGCAACCAGGTCAACAGACTTGGTGTTCTTCTTCTTTCCCGCAGCCTGAGCAGGAACCTCAGTTACTCCGTAAAGAACCTTTAACATCTGTCTTCTTGCATGAAGTCTGGAAGGCATATCCTTCTTGATCTCCTTCTCTACTTCATCATAAACAGTAACCTTCTTGCCGTCTACAACTTCCTTTACGCGCTTACCGTCTTTGTCCTTGCGGGCAACCTTAGCGGTAACCTTAACAGTTTCGAAGTTATCCTTCTCTCTTACTGCCATTGCGATCAGACCCTCAGCAACCTTGCGGATCTCCTTTGCACGAGTCTCAGTTGTCTTGATGTGACCATGATATAACAGAGCAGTAACCTGGCTTCTGATCATAGCCTTTCTCTGATCGGATGTTCTTCCTAATTTTCTGTATCCTGCCATTATTCATTTCCTCCATATCTGACGGAACACCTGCATCATGCTTCCTTGGACTTACTGATCCCGGCGTTTTCTCCCGTCTCTTTTATTTTATAGTGGCAACCCACGCCATGCTTCTTTGGACTTACTGGCTAAGGTCTATCAAGCTGTCTTATGCTTCGTCGCTGGGATTTAACTGTAAGCCCAGCTCCTTTAACTTGGCAAGCACTTCCTCTAAGGACTTACGGCCCAGGTTACGAACCTTCATCATATCCTCGGATGTGCGGTTGCACAGTTCCTCTACGGTATTGATTCCGGCTCTCTTCAGACAGTTGTAAGAACGAACGGAAAGCTCCAGTTCGTCAATATTCATCTCAAGCACTTTCTCTTTCTCGTTGTCTTCCTTCTCTACCATGATCTCAGCAGTCTTGGCATTTTCAGAAAGATCGATAAACAGATTCAGATGCTCGCTTAATACCTTTGCAGCAAGGCTGACAGCCTCATCGGGAGCCAGTGTGCCGTTGGTATAAATCTCCAGTGTCAGCTTGTCATAGTCAGTCTGCTGGCCCACACGGGTATTGGCAACTGCCATATTGACACGCTCAACAGGAGTATAAATAGAATCAACCGCGATCACGCCGATAGGCAGATCTGCGTTTTTATTCTTATCTGCGCTTACATAGCCACGGCCCTTTGTGATCGTAAGTTCCATATAGAACTTGCTGTCTGCGCCGCCGCTTAAGGTTGCGATTACCTGTTCAGGATTCATGATCTCGATATCAGCATCTGCCTGAATGTCAGCTGCTGTGATCACGCCCTCGCCTTCAAATTCAATGTATGCAACTTTGGGCTCATCGGTATCGCTGTTGTTCTTAATTGCTAAGCTTTTGATGTTCATAATGATCTCAGCTACATCTTCCTTAACTCCGGGGATGGAACTGAACTCATGTAAAACGCCATCGATTTTTACCTGACTCACTGCGGCTCCGGGTAAAGAAGAAAGCATGATCCTTCTTAAGGAATTGCCCAGTGTAGTACCGTAACCTCTCTCAAGTGGTTCAACTACAAACTTGCCGTATCTTTTGTCTTCTGAAATCTCTGCGATTTCAATATTTGGTTTTTCAAAATCGAACACTAATAGCCCCTCCTTTTTGGGTATATGTCAAATATCGAGGGTTTAACGCAGGGGAAAACACCTTAAGCGCACCCCCTGCATACCGGTGCATTCCAGCAAAGTACGCCTGTCCAAAATTTAGACAGGCATACCTTAAATACTTTATATACAAGCGGATTATTTGGAGTACAGCTCGACGATAAGCATCTCGTTAACGGGAACGTCGATCTCATCTCTGGTTGGCAGCTCCTTAACGGTGCCGCGCAGGTTCTCCTGATCAGCCTCGATCCATGCAGGAACCATACGGCCTGCAGTTACTTCCAGGATATCCTTATATCTCTGAGCAGACTTGAACTTCTCTTTGATCTCGATCACATCGCCAGCCTTAACCTGGTAGGATGGGATATTTACGAGCTTGCCGTTTACTAAAACGTGCTTGTGATCAACGATCTGTCTAGCCTCTTTACGGGTACGTCCAAGACCCATACGGAACAGTACGTTATCCAGTCTGCACTCCAGAAGGATCATCAGGTTGGTACCAACCATACCGTTCATCTTGGAAGCCTTTGCATAGTAGTTACGGAAAGGTTTCTCTAATACGCCGTAAATGAACTTTGCCTTCTGCTTTTCTCTTAACTGAAGACCATACTCGCTGATCTTCTTGTTTGCTCTCTTAGATTCTCTGTTAGACTTTTTATCAATTCCTAAATAGATTGGATCCAGTCCGAGGGATCTGCATCTTTTAAGAACAGGAACTCTATCTACTGCCACTTTAATTACCTCCTAGATTAAAATCATCAGACTCTTCTGCGCTTTGGCGGACGGCATCCATTGTGTGGAACCGGAGTTACGTCCTTAATGCTGGTTACTTCCAGACCGCATGCCTGAAGGGCACGGATCGCTGCCTCACGTCCTGAACCAGGACCTTTAACCATAACGTCTACTGACTTTAAGCCATGTACAAGGGCTGCCTTTGTAGCAGTTTCTGCTGCCATCTGAGCTGCATAAGGAGTAGATTTCCTTGAACCTCTAAATCCCAGACCACCGGCACTTGCCCATGATAAAGCGTTACCCTGCGCATCAGTTAATGTAACGATCGTGTTATTAAAAGATGACTGGATATGTGCCTGTCCGCGTTCAACGTTTTTCTTTACACGCTTTTTTGTCACTTTTTTTGCTGTAGTGGACACTTTTTTAGCCATTTTAAACTAACCTACTTTCTCATTGATTATGAATTCGTTCTTCCTGTTTTTAAAACATGTAAATCCGAATTCGGTTACGGTGTTACAAATTATTTCTTCTTGTTTGCTACTGTCTTTCTCGGACCCTTGCAGGTTCTTGCGTTGGTCTTTGTCTTCTGTCCGCGAACCGGCAGGCTCTTTCTGTGACGGATTCCTCTGTAGCATCCGATTTCCTGAAGTCTCTTGATGTTCATAGCGATCTCTCTGCGCAGATCACCTTCCACAGTCTGAGTTTCAGCAATGATGTTAGCCAGCTTCTTTACCTCATCATCGGTTAAATCCTTAACGCGAGTGTCTGGGTTTACGCCAGCGTCTGCTAAGATGCGGTTGGAGCTTGCTCTACCAATTCCGTAGATGTAAGTAAGACCGATCTCAACACGTTTTTCTCTTGGTAAGTCAACACCTGAAATACGAGCCATGTGTGTAGTACACCTCCTAAAAATAATTAACCTTGTCTCTGTTTATGCTTTGGATTTTCGCAAATTACTCTGATACTGCCTTTTCTCTTGATGATCTTGCACTTTTCGCAGATCGGCTTTACGGATGATCTAACCTTCACAGTAATTCTCCTTTCTATAGACCACAAAGTTGCTAAAGCATTATACCAAAGTTTTTTTGGAAATGCAAGCATTTTTAGGCCCAATTTTTGATTTTTCTCAGTGTTTATTTATCTCTCCAGATGATCCTGCCCTTTGACAGATCGTATGGGGACATCTCCAGGGTTACTTTATCGCCCGGAAGAATACGGATATAATTCATGCGGAGCTTTCCGCTGATGTGTGCCAGAACCTGATGGCCGTTTTCCAGCTCTACCTGGAACATGGCGTTTGGAAGCTTCTCAACTACGGTTCCTTCAATTTCGATTACGTCTGCTTTTGACATTTTCTTTCCCTCCTACTGCTTATGCGGCTGCGGATCCACCGGGCAATCTCTTCGTCCTCTACGCGGCTGCCCATGATCAGCTTTTCTCTCAGTCCCTTATCATATTCCTTAAGGGGCTGCAGATGTTTGATGTTCTTGCGCTTTGGCCGGTCCAGCGGGTGCTTTCTGCCGTCTGACAGATAAGCATATTCGCCCTGAACGCGGATTATGATATAAAACTCATTTTTATCATGGCCTGCCAGGCTTTTTACCAGACAGGCCGTTTTCATTTCCGCCATGCTGCACCTCTGTTACAGAGACAGGATCTCTGGTTCGCCGTCCGTAATCAGGATGGTGTTTTCATAATGAGAGGCCAGAGAACCGTCTTCTGTTACAACGGTCCAGCCGTCATCCATCCATGCTACATCATAACGTCCTGCGGTGATCATAGGCTCAATAGCAAGTGTCATACCGGCCGCCAGGCGGATGCCTTTGCGGCGCTGGGCAAAGTTTGGTATCTCAGGCTCCTCATGCATCTCTGTGCCGATTCCGTGGCCAACCAGATCTCTTACTACGCCGAAGCCGAAGCTTTCTGCATATGCCTGAATGGCCTTTGAAATATCATTGAGATGATTGCCGGCTTTTGCAAACTTTATTCCCTCAAAGAAGCTCTGCTGGGTTACTTCAACCAGCTTTCTTGCCTGGGGAGTTACCTCTCCGATCATATGAGTCCTTGCCGCATCCGACTGATACCCTTTCCAGATCACACCTGTATCCAGGCTGACTATGTCGCCCTCATTGAGATAACGGTGTTTGCTGGGAATTCCGTGAACCACCTCATCATTGATGGAAATGCACACGGAAGCAGGATATCCCTCGTAATTCAGGAAGGAAGGGATACATCCATGGCTGCGGATCATCTCTTCACAGATGCGGTCGATCTCCTTGGTGGAAATTCCCGGCTTTACGATCCTGCCAAGCTCCTCATGGACCTTCGCAAGAATCTTTCCTGCCTCCCGCATCAGTTCAATTTCACGCTGAGATTTAATCGTTACCATGATTATGCTCCTAAAATCTTTACGATTGCCTGGAATACGTCTTCCATATCCAGGGTTCCGTCAACTTCAGCCAGAACGCCTTCATTCTTATAATAATCAATCAGAGGCTGTGTCTGGTCATGATATACGCCGAGACGTTTTTTAACTGTTTCCGGCTTGTCGTCGTCTCTGAGTACCAGTTCCTGTCCGCAGGCGTCGCATACATCCTCCTTCTTTGGAGCATTGTATACGATATGGTAGGTAGCTCCGCAGTTTAAGCAGGCACGGCGTCCGGACATACGGTTGATGATGTTCTCATCAGGAACATCCACATTCACTGCAAAATCAATGGCCTCGCCATTCTTTTTCAGAGCCTCTGTCAGACTTTCTGCCTGAGGAATGGTTCTTGGGAATCCGTCCAGTACATAACCGTTTTCACAGTCAGCCTGATGGATACGGTCCAGAAGCATTCCGATGGTAATCTCATCAGGAACCAGACCGCCGGCATCCATATAGGACTTCGCCTTTAAGCCCAGCTCTGTTCCGTTCTTGATATTCGCACGGAAAATATCTCCGGTAGAGATATGGGGTATACCGTACTTTGCTGCAATTTTTTTCGCCTGAGTACCTTTTCCTGCGCCTGGAGCGCCTAACATGATGATCTTCATGAGATTTCTCTCCTCTTTCCTATAACGCAATCAATCCGCCCTTGTGGAATACCACAAAGGCAGATTGACTGATCAAACTGTTATGTTAATCGTTCAAAAATCCCTTATAATAACGCACAAGCATCTGAGATTCTATTGCTTTGATCGTCTCCAGCACAACACCTACAATAATGATCAGGGACGTTCCGGAGAATGAGATCTGACCTACATCAAGAAGGCCAGATGCCAGGATCGGAACTACCGCAACTACTGTAAGGCCTACGGCGCCGATGAAAACAATATAATTCAAAATATGATTCAGATAATCGCTGGTGGGCTTGCCAGGACGGATACCTGGGATAAAGCCGCCCTGCTTCTTCATATTGTTTGCCACCTCAAGAGGATTAAAGGTAATCGACGTATAGAAGTAAGCAAATACGAATAACAGTACGATATAGATCACAAGACCGATGGAATAAATCGGCTGTGATGGTCTGCACCAGGAACCGGAATTAAGCATGGTCAGGATCTTACCGCCAATGGTATTATAATCCACCGGGAAGAACTGTGAGATCACAACCGGGAAGGACATGATCGAGGATGCGAAGATAACGGGCATAACGCCGGCGGTGTTGATCTTCAACGGAATGTTAGAGGCCTGTCCGCCTACCATCTTGCGTCCTACCATTTTCTTTGAATACTGCACCGGGATCCTTCTCTCCGCGTTATTTAAAACAACAACAAAGACAACCATCATCACAATAACCAACGCAATCAGAATCGCTGCACCGGCCATTACTGGGATGGACTGACCGAATATAAAACGATAGTAAAGGCTTTTGATGTCATCGGGAATACTGGACAGGATGTTAAACAGAAGCACGATAGAAATACCGTTTCCTACACCCTTTGATGTAATCTGCTCGCCAATCCACATGAGCAGGGCGCTGCCCGTTGTCATGGTGATGACTGCAATGATCACATTCCATGCATTGAAATCATGAAGAAGGCCCTGGCGTCCAAAGCCTATTGCCATAGCACTGGATTCTAAAAGAGCCAGTGCAACGGTTGTATATCGGGTGTATTCCTGAATTTTCTTTCTTCCTTCTTCACCATCCTTCTGCATCTCTTCCAGCTTTGGAATCGCAATGGTGAGCAGCTGAATGATAATGGAAGAAGTGATGTATGGCGTAATGCTCAGAGCAAAAATGGACATATTCGAGAATGAATCACCCGTCATTGCATTGAAAAAGCCAAATACATCTGCTGTCTGCTTTGCAAACCAGTCCTTAAAGAACGTGGTCTCAATTCCCGGGATGGGAAGCTGGCAGCCAAAACGGATGACTACCAGCATCATAAGGGTATAAAGGATCTTCTCGCGAAGCTCTTTTACCTTGAAAGCGTTTCTAATCGTTTTAAACATTAGATCACCTCGCAGGTTCCACCTAAAGCCTCGATTTTAGATTTTGCACCTTCACTGAATGCATTCACCTTAACGGTCAGCTTTTTGGTTAATTCTCCATTTCCAAGGATCTTAACACCATCTCTCGGGTTCTTAACCACACCAGCCTCCAGCAGGGTCTCTACTGTAACTACGGTATCGTTATCGAATCTCTCAAGAGCGCTTACGTTAATGCCAACAATGTGCTTGGAATTCATATTTGTAAATCCGCGCTTTGGCAGACGTCTGTATAATGGCATCTGTCCACCTTCAAAGCCTGGTCTCGGTGCTCCGGAACGAGCTTTCTGACCCTTGTGGCCCTTACCAGCGGTCTTACCATTGCCTGAACCATGGCCGCGGCCTCTTCTAAAATTGTCGCTGTGCTTTGAACCTGCAGCAGGCTGTAAATTTGATAACTCCATGACTGCACCTCCTTACTTTATCTAGAATTTAGATCTCTTCTACTTTAACTAAGTGTCTTACACACTGGATCATGCCTCTGACAGAGCCGTTGTCCGGCATCTCAACTGTCTTGTGCATCTTGTTCAGTCCAAGTGCCTCAACCGTTGCTCTCTGCTTTGGAATAGCACCGATAGGGGACTTGACTAATGTGATCTTTAATCTCTCTGCCATGTCTCTTTCCTCCTATTAGCCTAAAATTTCTTCAACAGATTTGCCGCGCAGTTTTGCGATCTCCTCAGGAGTCTTTAAAGAAGTTAAACCTGCAACAGTTGCAAGAACTACATTGGTCTTGTTATTGGAACCTAAGGACTTGGTACGGATATTCTTGATACCTGCTAACTCTACAACGGCACGAGCAGGGCCGCCTGCGATGATACCGGTACCTTCAGGAGCTCTCTTTAACAGAACGTTTGCGCTTCCGAACTTGCCGATGAAGTCATGAGGAATACTGTTGTTCTCATCCATTGGGATCTCAACCAGATTCTTAACAGCAGCCTCTTTACCCTTACGGATTGCTTCCGGAACCTCTCCTGCCTTGCCAAGGCCAACGCCTACATGGCCGTTTCCGTCACCAACTACTACCAGAGCGGAAAATCTCATGGTACGTCCACCTTTAACAGTCTTGGATACTCTCTTGATTGCCACTACTCTATCATTCAGCTCCAACTGACTGGCATCAATAATTGTACGCTTCATGCTTGTTCTCCTCTCTATTAGAAATTCAGACCAGCTTCACGAGCTGCATCTGCTAATGCCTGAATTTTGCCCTGATATATAAAGCCGCCTCTATCGAAAACAACTTCCGTGATACCTTTTTCAAGGGCTCTCTTTGCGATCACTGTACCAACGTATGCTGCAGCTGCCTTGTCGTTTGTCTTCTCCAGTTCAGCCTTGATTTCTTTCTCAACTGTGGAAGCAGCAACCAGAGTGTTACCAACCGTATCGTCGATAATTTGAGCATACATATGATTATTACTTCTAAACACTGCCAGACGCGGTCTCTCTGCTGTGCCAGCAAAACGGTTACGCATTCTGTTGTGCTTCTTTACGCGAATTTCGCTTCTTGACTGTTTGTTAACCATTTTTACACTCTCCTTAATTATTTCTTACCAGTCTTACCAACTTTACGTCTGATAACCTCATCAGCGTACTTGATACCCTTGCCCTTGTAAGGCTCAGGTCTTCTCTTGTCTCTGATCTCAGCAGCGTACTGGCCAACTTTTTCTTTACTGATACCTTTAACGATGATCTTGTTCTGTCCTTCAAGAACAGTCTCGATGCCTTCAGGATCTTCCATCTCTACAGGATGAGAATATCCCAGGTTCAGAGTAAGCTTCTTGCCCTGCTTTGCAGCTCTGTAACCAACACCATTTACTTCCAGAACCTTCTCATAACCCTCAGTTACACCGTGGATCATGTTGTTGATCAGAGTTCTGGTCAGACCATGTAAGGATTTCATTCTCTTTAAATCGTTTGGTCTGCTTACGATAATGTGACCTTCCTTCTCCTCGATGGTCATCTCTGGAGCAAGGTCTCTCTCAAGTGTTCCCTTTGGACCCTTTACGGTCACTTTGTTTCCTTCTGCGATCGTAACAGTTACACCTGCCGGGATCACAACTGGCATTCTACCGATACGTGACATGCCTATTACCTCCTACTTAAATTCTCGGAGAGACCTTTGCGGTCTCTCTGTTTTCAGTTACATTGAGCACTTAGCGCCTGTCATGTGGGCGCTTACGTGCGAAAGCACTTCGCAGCACTTAGCGAGGTTTTTAACGAGCTTAGTGCTGTCGAAGTTTCCTTACCAAACGAAAGCCAGAACTTCGCCGCCTACACCAAGTCTGCGTGCTTCCTTATCGGTAATCACGCCCTGGTTGGTGGAGAGGATGGCGATACCAAGACCGCCAAGTACTCTTGGAAGCTCCTCCTTGTTTGCGTATACACGCAGACCAGGCTTGGAGATTCTCTTAATACCGGAAATGATCTTCTCGTTCTTGTCTTTGCCGTACTTTAAGGTGATGCGGATGGTCTGGAAACCGCCGTCCTCTACCATATCGTACTTTGCAATATATCCTTCATTTACCAGAATGTCAGCAATAGCTAATTTCATCTTGGATGAAGGTACATCTACTGTATCGTGCTTTGCAGTATTTGCATTACGGATTCTTGTAAGCATATCTGCAATCGGATCGCTCATTGTCATTGTTGTGTGCCTCCTTTTCTAAATTCTCTAAAGCTTACCAGCTTGCCTTCTTAACACCAGGAATCTGACCCTTATAAGCCAGTTCGCGGAAGCAAATTCTGCAGATGCCGTACTTTCTCAGGTAAGCATGTGGACGGCCGCAGATTCTGCAGCGATTGTACTCTCTGGTAGAGAATTTAGCAGGACGCTGCTGTTTGATCTTCATTGAAGTCTTAGCCATGAAAGTTTCCTCCTAACTATTTTGCAAAAGGCATATTGAATAATGTCAAAAGTTCACGAGCTTCCTCGTCTGTCTTAGCAGTGGTAACGAAGATGATATCCATACCTCTTACCTTGTCAACTTTATCGTATTCAATCTCAGGGAAGATCAGCTGCTCTTTGATACCAAGAGCATAGTTTCCTCTGCCATCAAATGCGTTAGGGTTAACACCTCTGAAGTCACGTACACGAGGCAGTGCCAGGTTGATCAGACGATCCAGGAATTCATACATTCTCTCGCCGCGAAGAGTAACCTTGCAGCCGATTGCCATGCCTTCACGGATCTTGAAGTTTGCAACAGACTTCTTAGCCTTTGTTGTTACAGCCTTCTGACCGGAGATGATCTCCAGATCCCGAACTGCGGAATCCAGAACCTTGGCATTTTCCTTAGCTTCGCCTACGCCCATGTTGATAACAATCTTATCAAGCTTCGGCACCTGCATAACGTTCTTATATCCAAATTTCTTCATCAGAGCGTCTACGAATTCGTTCTGATACTGTTCTTTTAATCTAGCCAACGTTTTTTTCCTCCTCTCCCGAATTAGTCAACAACCTTGCCAGTCTTCTTAGCTACGCGGACTTTCTTTCCGTCTCTAACCTCGAAGCCAACTCTGGTTGCCTTGCCGTCAACTACCAGCATTACATTGGAGATATCGATGGGAGCTTCCTGGTTTACGATGCCGCCCTGTGGGTTGGCCGGAGACTGCTTTGTATGCTTTGTGATCATATTGCAGCCTTCAACTACAACCTTGTTCTTCTTTGTATCAACAGAGAGTACCTTTCCCTGTTTGTCTTTATCTTTGCCTGCGATTACAACTACTAAATCGTCTTTCTTGATTTTCTGCACAGTGGACACCCTCCTTATAATACTTCTGGAGCCAGGGAGACAATCTTCATGAACTGCTTGTCTCTTAATTCTCTGGCTACAGGCCCAAAGATACGAGTTCCTCTTGGAGTCTTGTCATCCTTAATAATTACTGCAGCGTTCTCATCAAACTTGATGTAGGAACCGTCTTTACGACGAGCGCCCTTAACAGAACGAACAACTACAGCCTTTACAACATCGCCCTTCTTTACAACACCGCCTGGTGTTGCATCTTTAACGGAAGCAACGATGATATCGCCGATATTTGCATATCTTCTGGTTGAACCACCCATAACGCGGATGCAGAGAAGTTCCTTTGCACCGGTATTGTCGGCAACCTTAAGTCTTGTTTCCTGCTGAACCATACCTGTTAACTCCTTCCTGAATTATCTTGCTTTCTCGATAATCTCAACAAGTCTCCATCTCTTATCCTTGGACAGTGGTCTTGTTTCCATTACTTTTACAGTATCACCGATGCCGCACTCATTGTTCTCGTCATGAGCCTTCAGCTTAACGGTTTTCTTAACGATCTTACCGATCAGTGGGTGTTTTACGTGGTCCTCGATTGCTACAACGATGGTCTTATCCATCTTGTTGCTTACCACTTTACCGGTACGGGTTTTTCTTAAATTTCTTTCCACGGTAAGTTCTCCTTTCATTAAGCATTAGCCTTCTCAGTGATAACAGTCTGGATCCGTGCAATATTCTTGCGTACTTCCTTGATCCGGGATGTGTTGTCTAACTGATTGGTCGCATTCTGGAATCTTAAATTGAACAGTTCCTTCTTCGCAGCTACTAACTCATCATTCAGCTCATTTGCTGACTTATTCTTTAACTCTTCTACAAATTTATTAGTTTTCACTGTTATCACCGCCTTCTAAATCTGCTTTAGAAACAATCTTACACTTGCATGGCAGCTTGTGCATAGCAAGACGAAGTGCTTCTCTGGCTGTTTCCTCTGGTACACCAGCGATCTCAAATAATACGCGGCCTGGCTTTACAACTGCTACCCAGTACTCCAGAGCGCCCTTACCGGAACCCATACGGGTTTCTGCTGGCTTTGCTGTTACAGGTTTATCGGGGAAGATCTTGATCCAAACCTTACCGCCACGCTTGATGTAACGTGTCATGGCAACTCGGGCTGCCTCGATCTGGTTTGACTTGATCCAACATGGTTCAGTAGCGACTAAACCGTACTCACCGTTAGAGATCGTATTACCTCTTAATGCCTTACCGGCCATAGATCCACGGAACTGTTTACGACGCTTTACTCTCTTAGGCATTAACATTATTTATCGCTCCCTTCCTTGTTTCCTTTAGTAGGAAGTACCTCGCCTTTGTAGATCCATACCTTAACGCCAATCTTGCCGTAGGTGGTATCTGCTTCTGCGAAACCATAGTCAATATCTGCTCTTAATGTCTGAAGCGGGATAGTACCCTCGCTGTAGAACTCTGTACGTGCCATATCAGCGCCGCCCAGACGGCCTGCAACAGCAGTCTTAATACCCTTAACGCCAGCCTTCATGGTTCTGCCCATGGTGGACTTCATAGCACGACGGAAGGAAACACGGTTCTCCAGCTGCTGTGCAATAGACTCTGCAACCAGCTGAGCATCTCTGTCCGGTCTCTTGATCTCTTTGATGTCTACAAACAGCTTCTTAGAAGTCATCTTCTGAACTTCTGCCTTCAACTTCTCAATCTCAGAACCGCCCTTACCGATAACTACGCCTGGCTTAGCAGTGTAGATGATAACCTTTACACGGTCAGATGCGCGCTCAATTTCGATCTTGGAAACACCGGAATTCTTTAATCTGTTCTTTAAGAACTTTCTGATATCATAGTCTTCAACCAGGCAGTCTGCAAAATCAGCTTCTGCATACCATCTGGAATCCCAGTCTTTAATAACACCGACTCTTAAGCCGTGTGGATTAACTTTCTGTCCCATATTTGCCTCCTATCTTTCATTGAGAACTACAGTGATGTGGCTCATTCTCTTCTCGATTCTGTAAGCGCGGCCCTGAGCTCTCGGTCTAACTCTCTTCATAGTTGGTCCCTGGTTTGCGTAGCACTCTTCTACGTACAGCTTTGCGGGATCCATGTTGTTATTGTTCTCAGCGTTTGCTGCAGCTGATTCCAGTAACTTCTTAACTAAGCTGGAAGCATATCTGGGATTATATGTTACAATACCAAGTGCGGTCTGTAAATCTTTGCCTCTAATGGCATCTAATACAAAGCAAGCCTTCTGGACAGATACTCTAGCGTAAGACAGTGTTGCGCTGGGTCTGTTGTCCTTCTGAGCATTTCTTTCTCTCTTGATTTGGGATCTATGTCCTTTTGCCATTGGTAAAAACCTCCTTTCAATCTTACCCGTGGATTACTTTCTAACGCCGGACTTCTTCTCGTCTTTACCGTGGCCTCTGTAGGTTCTGGTTGCTACGAACTCACCCAGTTTGTGTCCTACCATATCCTCAGTAACGTATACCGGAACGTGCTTTCTTCCGTCATGAACGGCGATTGTGTGACCAACCATCTGCGGGAAGATTGTTGAACGGCGGGACCAGGTCTTGATTACCTGCTTCTGTCCTGCTGCATTCATAGCGTCTACTTTCTTTAACAGATGCGCATCTGCAAATGGTCCTTTTTTCAGTGAACGAGCCATGTGTTCTTAACCTCCTTAATTATTTGATGGTTTTGCCATCACGTCTTCTTACGATCAACTTGTTAGACTGCTTGTTCTTCTTTCTGGTCTTCAGACCCAGAGCAGGCTTGCCCCATGGTGTGCATGGACCTGGACGGCCGATACCGGTCTTGCCCTCACCACC